>JAAYYI010000040.1 GCA_012515445.1 Candidatus Bathyarchaeota archaeon
AAAAGCGCTTGTTTAAGAAGAAGAAAAAATCGTCTTTTTCGGGGGAACCAAAGTTTTTTCTTTCACAGACAATTTTTAGATCAAACATCTTCTGCTTGATTGAATCAAACGTTTTAACCATTATTTTTAGATTTCTCAATAGTCTTGCCCTCATCAACTAAACCCCAGCAACCGACAAACTCCATCTATGCCCCTTGATTTGCCTACCATCAAGCACATCACCAACCAGCCCAACACAACACAAAAAAATTCTGATACCCAAAAACAAAACAGCAAAGAACTGATGATCCCTACAGTAAAAAACCATAAAAGAAAAATGAAAAATTAAAATTAAAAAAAATAAAAACTGTTTGATCTACTGTTAAATAAGGGACGGGGAGGTATCGCTGAGGTAGGTCTAGCCGTTTTTTCAAGCCTAAGTTGAACCTACTGTTGCTGCTTTAAATAGTGGGGTCTAGAAAAAAATCGCAAAAACAAAAAAGAAAGGGAAGAGACTTGTGGTCTCTTATGGTTTCTTTGAGACGAGCAGTGCTATTACTGCACCGACAACAACTACTGCAATGATTACGCCGACGATTGCTGGGAGGAAGTACTGCTCTACTGTTGAGACTGGTGGTTGTGTTGGTGCTGTTGTTGCGTGGGCTGCTGTTACGCTGATTACGCTTTCTGCTTGTGAACCCCAGTAGCTGTTGCTGCCGTCGAAGACTGCGTAGATGCGGTAGACGCCTGGAACTTCTGGTGTGTAGTTGATTGCGTATAGGCCGTTTGAGTCGCTTGTCGCTGTTCCGATGATTACATAGTTTCCGTTGGGGTCAAGCGCCATCAGTGAAACAGTTACGCCTGAAACGTCTGCTGGACGTGGCTGTTGCTGATAGACGTATTCCATCCAAGCGGTCTGGCTTGCTTCTGAAATTGCTGGGACACCGTCTGGGAATCTTGCTGCCTGCTGGTTCTGCTTTGTGCCAGCTGAGATATCCATGACTGTACCCTGAATGAGTACGCTGCTGCCTTGCTCTATGACGTCGTTTTGGATGTTAACTGTGGTTTTGCTTGGGCCTTTGCCTAAATTGTAGATTTGTCCGTCGTATGCATTGAGGAACGTCATGTATCCGTCTGCGATTGCGATTGGAGCGTTAGATGTGCCGAGTCCCGAAGCTGACCAGTCAAGGAGTGTCCAGAGTTCTTCGCCTGTTGTTGCGTTGAGTGCGCGTGCGCGGTAGCCAAGGTATAGTGGAGTGTTTGGTGAGTGCTCGCCGGACATTGTGTAGACGATGCCGTTGGCGAATCCTGCAATGTGGGTTGGGAAGTTGCCCCATGGTGTGTCTGAGCCTGTGTTGGTGCTGTTGCCTGCGCCGCCGTTGCCGTAAGTCCAAAGTAAGCTGCCGTCAGTCATTGAGTATGCATAGACAATTCCACCGTAGCCTGCAACGTACAGGTTACCGTATGCTGGCAGACCCTCGCGTGCGCTGTAATACTGGAATTGTGGTGGCATAGATGGACCGACTGGACCCCAGAGTTTTTCTCCAGTGTCTAAGCTGTATGCTAAGCGTTGGCCTGTTTCGAAGCGGGTCATAGTGAATGCACGTGTAACTGGGTCAAGTGGCTGCATGGAGAGCATTTCAGTTTCGTTGCCTTCTGGAGCTGCATAGTTCTTTAGCCAGAGTAGTTGTCCTTTTGAGTCTGCTTTGTCGTTAATTGCCCACATTGTCCAGGGGTTGCTATTTGGGTTTGGCTGAGAGACTAATCCGATACTGCTGCTGCGTCCAAGGATAACATCACCTGGGAGAACACCGACGATTGCCGGAGCTGTGCTGCCAGTTAGGTCTGCTGAGATTGTTACGTTAGTTGAGTAGCATGCTGGTTTGCTTGCATCGATGACTACACCTGAACCGACTGCGCCAGTGGTTTGAGTGGAGCCGCCGTTTGGCCAACCTGGTTCGTTGTTGATTGTTGATTGGCTTAGGATTGCTGCTGTGCTGTTCCAGACTAGCATGCGGCCTGTTTTTGCTGTAGCGTTGTAGCTTAGTACATAGCGTAGTATGTCGCCGTTGTTTGTGTATACCTCTGTGCCTGATGGTACGTTGGTGAGGTTCATGATCCACTGCTTGTTTGCAGCGTTGTGACCGATCCAGGTATTGCCTGAGACCATCCAAAGGATGCCGCCGACTACACCATGCTGGTTTGCGGATTCGTACTCGACGAGAGATGCTTTTGTTGGGAAGAATGTATTGCTTTCCCAGATTTCTTCGCCTGTAGCTAAGTCTACGCCAACCATGCGTCCGTTGCCGCCTGCTTCACCGTTTGGTTCACGGTAATACAAGACGCCCTGCATAACGATTGGGTTGCCGAATCTTGTGTTGTATGAGAAACCGCTGTAGTATGTTGGTGAAGTTAAAGAGTCTTGACCGTACTGTGTGATTAAGTCGCCAGTTAAGCCGCCGTATTCAAGTGGCTTTGTCCACACTATGTGTGCGCTTGTCGGTGAGATACCGCTTTTCTGCCAGAGGTCAGATGTTGCTGCACCTGATAGCCAGTTTGAGCTGATCCTTGACCACTGATGGTTTTGGCCAAAGATTGGTCGGGACCAGTACTCTGTTGGCAGCGGAATTGCCGGTAAGCCTGTTACTGGTGTCTCTTGTACTGTCAGGGTTGTTGATGCGCTGCTTGGTGTGTATGTGTCGTTTTGGTATGCGCCGCCATAGTTGTAAACTTGGCCTGGGAAGTTGAAGTGCAGCTGGTAGGTGCCTACTTTGTCAGGTGTAAATTGATAATACTGTGAGGATGTTGTGTCTGTTATTGTGGGGAAAATCTTTTCTGTTCTTGTTCCGTCAGGTGCAATGATGGTTAAGTTGTAGTTTTGGTAGCGGATGTTGTTTGTGATGCCTGCGCCCTGTATAACTGTGTCTAGCCAGAAGACGATGTTTGTCTGTTGACCAACGCCGACTGGATTTGGAGCTGCGCTGATGTATGCAAAAGTGGTTATCTGCCATGCGGGTGTATGTGCCTGTATGGGTATGATAGTTATTCCAATTGAAGCTGTTAGTAAAGCTACAAGTAGAATTACAGATAGTTTACTTTTTAGGATATGCATTTTTTTTACTTTCTCCTTAAAGGTAAGACTAACGAAAATGAACAGTCAATACTTAAAGCATATTCATATCAGCGTGTTGTGACAAGCGATCAAGCCCTTTAGCAGAAATTATTCTTCACCGATACAAATTATACTTAAAGAAAGATAAATCGTTGAAAAATGCTTTTTCAGTCAACAAATGTTAAAAAACGCCTAAAAGGTAGAAAGAAAGGGGTTTACTCTCTGCTTGAGAGAACCAAAATGTAGTCTGCAGTGTCAGCACACATGTCTGCAGCTTGCTCAATAAACTCGATTAAGTCATCAAAGATGACCATGGCGCCGCAGTTCATCTCAACACCATACTTGACAAATAAGCCCTTAGCTTTAAGGTACTCATCGTCAATGGAGTGCTCGATGTCTCCGACTTTCTTTGCTTCACGAATAGCCTCGTTGGGTGCAGAAGAGATCTTTTCTATGCTGCCTCTTAGCGTTTGGGCAGTCTCCACAAGTTTGCTTGTCATAAAAACTGTCTTGTCAAGGAGCTCTTTTGGGATCTGGGCGTCGTAGAGCATTTCGAGGCATCTAGCTGCGTCTTTAACGTGGTCTGCTAATGTGTCGAGGCGTTTAACGAGGTGTAGCAGGTCTTCTCGGTAGTCTGAGACTAGGGCTGCACCTTTGGATAACTCCATGAAGGTGTCTGTGCGAAGGGCATCTACTTCCTCTTCGGCTTTGTAGAGGTTTTCGACGTATTTCTTGGCGTCTTTGTAGTTTTTTTCTGAGAAGCATTTTGTTGCTTTCTGCAGCCAAGTTACTGTATCGAAAGCCTTGGTTATCTGTTCATGTGCAAGTTCTAAGCCTCTGGTTTTACGTCTCTGCTCGAACCAGTCGTAACTCTTTTTTTCCAACTACACCAACTCTGTATCTAATCATTACTCTATCTTGTAGATATAACCCTTCTCTTGAGATCGCAGTCACGTATGGTTAGCTAATCGTGAATTGCTCTCATTTACGGGCTTTTTCATTTTATCTGATGCAATCTATAGCAAAGAACCAATCCAAAAGATCAGTTCTAGCTTTGGCTTGCCGATTCATGTGCTTTTTCTGCAAGTTCTCCCTTCAACCTGTTACTTATACGTGAGCAAAGTACCATGAGTCGCTGTTTTTAATACGTTTAAGCTCTTTACTTTTCTGCATAGCAGTGCACACACCTAATTTGACTTTTAGTGCCCTATTTAGACTATCCAAATAAACTAGAGACCTCAATAAACTGAAGAGGCGAATTTAGGCTTGCAGGACAGCCGTAGCTAAGGCGACTTTGTCATCAAAGGTTTTCATCACGGTATTAGTGACCTTTACCGCTAAACCAAGCTTCGCAATCCGCGTCTGTTCAGCCGCATCTCGGCTATCGATAACTATCGCATCCAAGAAGTCAGCGTAAAACTGTGCTACGCCAAAAGCTGAAACCTCAATGCCTAAACCGTTGAGCATCTTGTCAGCAGGACCCTTAATGGTTGCGCCAGCCACAATAGGGCTAACAGCCACTACACGTGCCTTTGTCCGCAGAAGCGCATCCCTTACTCCTGCAATTGAGAGAATTGTGCCGACGCTGACAACTGGGTTGCTTGGGCAAACGATAACCAAGTCAGCATCAGAAAGTGCATCCAGAACTCCCGGCGCCGGCTTGGCTGTGGCTTGGCCGTCGAATTCTGCCGCTAAGAATTGGGGTTTGCATTGGTGCTTGACGAAGTACTCTTCGAAGTGCATTGTGCCTTGTGGTGTTTTGATTTTTGTTTCAAAATGGTCGTTGCTCATGGGCAGGAGACATGTTTTTAGTCCAAGTTTAATGCGGATTTCGTCGGTGACTTCTGTGAGTGTGGCGCCTTGGCGGAGACGGTTGGTTCGGTAGATGTGTGTTGCGAGATCTCTGTCGCCGAGGTTAAACCATGTGTCTACACCTAGCGTTTTTAGAGTGGTGAGTGCATGAAAGGTGTCGTCTTTTATTCCCCAGCCTTTTGCTTCGTCAACTATTCCGGCGAGCGTGTAGGTTACGATGTCTATGTCTGGGCTGATATGTAAACCGAAGAGGTTGATGTCGTCGCCTGTATTGATGATTACCGTTAGGTCTTCAGGCTTTACTATTCTGGCGAGTCCCGTTAGGAATCTGGCTGCGCCCACTCCGCCTGCTAACGCTGTGATTTTCAAGGTGCGTTCTCCAAACTGGGATTTCTTAAGAGCAGAGAATAAGCTAGTTGCCGGTGACTATTAAGTTGTTTAGAAATTGAAAAAGGAAAAGGATTGGTTAGTTTTATTCTGATGATTCTTCTGAAGCTTCAGATTCTTCTTCTGGTTCTTCTGCTTCAGTTTCTTCTTCAGCTTCTTCCTCTTCTTCGGGTTCTTCTGTGGGTGGCGGTACTGGTGCTTCTTTGGGTAGGTCTGTTGGGGCTGCGATGAGTTTGGATTTGCGTATGCCGACGTGTCTTAGTGGAGCGACGAGTTTGGCTTGGTTGTAGATGTCTGATGCGATTTTGCCTAGGACCATTTCCTGTACGAATTGGTCCATTGTTAGTGCTTTGGCTTTGTCGCGGATGATTTTCTCCATCATGTCGCGGATGATTGTTTCCTGTGAGGTCTTTATGCGTGATAGAGTTAGGGCTGAGACGGAGATGCGTAGTTTGAAGCCGTCTTTTGTGACGATGTTGAATAAGCCGTCTACTTTTGTTGTTCTTCTACGAACCAGGCTTCTTAGGAAGTCACGTGAGTATTCGTGTCCTTTGAAGAGGGTTCTGGCTGTTTTGCCTTCGACGTTGTGGATCTGGAAGAACATTTTTAGGTAGTGATGTGAAAAGTCGCCTGTAATGTCGTATAATGTGGCTTCTACGACTCTTCCGATTAGCATTTGTTCCTCTTGAGCTGGAATGCTACCTAGCTCTATGTTGCCGAAGAATGATGGCGCAACGACCATGTACCATGTCTTACTGCGCCATTTATCGCGAATATGCTTAGCTGATTTAGCGGACAAAGGTTATTTCTCCGAACCGTCCCAAAACAATCTCAAAGGTATATTAAAACTTTTACCGTTTTATTAGCGTTTTTTAGTTATTTTCTCTCTGTTGCCCATGTATTTTCTTAGCACTTCAGGGATAGTTATCGTTCCGTCTGCGTTCTGGTAGTTCTCTATTATGGCTACGATGGTGCGGCCTGTGGCGATGGCGGTGCTGTTTAGTGTGTGGACTGGACCGATTGGCGGCGCACCCTCTTTAACTCTGTAGCGGACTCCTAGGCGGCGTGCTTGGTAGTCGGTGCAGTTGCTGCATGAAACGACTTCGCGGTAGTCTTCCTGCGCTGGCATCCAGGCTTCGATGTCGTATTTTTTGGCTGCTACAGTGCCGATGTCGCCTGTGCAGACGTTGACTACTCTGTATGCTAAGCCGAGTTTCTGGTAGATGGCTTCAGCGTTTGCCAGTAGCTCCTCGTGGAGTTTGGGGGAGTCTTCGGGTTTGCAGAAGATGAATTGCTCGATTTTGTTGAATTGGTGTGTACGGAAGATGCCTCGTGTGTCTTTGCCGTGTGCGCCTGCCTCTTTGCGGAAGCATGTGCTGATTCCAGCCATTTTGATTGGCATGTCGTCTAGTTTTAGCACCTCATTCCAGTACATAGCGCCTAGTGGATGCTCTGATGTTGCGATCATGTAGAGGTCTTCGCCCTGGATCTTGTAAAGTACATCCTCAAAGTCGCCTAGTGAGGTTACTCCCTCGTATGCGTCTCGCTTCATCATGTAGGGCGGCACGATTGGCGTGTAGCCCCTGTTTTGGAGTTCCTCAAGCGCGAAGTGCATGAGTGCCATGTCGAGCATGGCTACGTCGTTTTTGAGGTAGAAGAATCGTGCGCCTGCGATTTTGCCTGCGCGTTCCATGTCGATCTGGTCAAGTGGGATGGCGAGGTCTATGTGGTTTTTTGGTGTGAAAGTAAACTGTGGGATTGTGCCCCATTTCTTGACTGTGACGTTTTCGCTGGAGTCTTTGCCGACTGGCACGCTGTCTTCCAGCAGGTTAGGTAATGTTAGTAGGTAGTTTTTGATTTGGGCTTCCTGCTCAACCACCTGCTTCTCTGCCGCTGTGATTTTCTGGTCGACTTCCGCTGCCTTGGCAAATTGGGCGTCTGCGTTCTGGCAGGCCTTTTTGAGCTTCGCGATTTCCATGGTGACCTGTTTGCGGTCGTGGCGTAGGTCGTTTAGTTTGGTGTTGTTTGCTCGCCATTCCTTGTCGAGTGTGATTAGATCGTCGAGCATTTTTAGGCAGTCAGGATTATTACGTTTAGCAAGGTTGGTTTTGACGAGTTCAGGATTTTCGCGGATAAGCTTGATATCTAACATTATGGGTCACAGGACTGATTTCTATCTAAGAAGATGTGCTATTTAACTATACTAGCAGAGAACAGGGCTGAATGGGTAAAGTTTACCCTTACTATATTTGGGTTTTAAATTTTAAATTAGAAGAAAGAATGCCGCCCTGCTACTTCATCTTCTATAACTAGTTGCAGAAACAGCTGATTTTGGTTCTGCAGTTGGTTTGGGTTGCAGGCTGGTTGTGGCGACAGTACAACCAACACAGCTAGCAAAAGCGTCTTCTACAAGCACCTCACAAACCAACCAAGCCACGAGGATAGCTGCGATTTCCGACTAGACCCCCTTATATAAAGCAGTGAAAAACAGGTTCAACTATGCTTAGATATATTTTTGGGCTACCTCTATCAAGCCAGACACAGTCCTGTAGAGAGCCTCTGCGACTTGCTCTTTATCTTTGTCGCCATCTACCCGCACGAGTTCACCTTTCGCTACATACTTCATGTAGACCTCGCGCACCTTCTTTTGTATCTCCAAAGTCTCCATCACCGACTTCTTACGCTGCAATCTCTCAATCACCTTCTCTGGCGGTACGTCGATGAAGATGCATATGTCAGGTTGCAGGGAGCGGGCGTTGATGTTCTTTATCCATTCCAAGCTTAAACCAGAGTTGCCCTGATAGGCGAGTGAGGAGTAGATGTAGCGGTCGCAGATGACCAGTTTGCCCTCGTCGAGTGCGGGTTTGACTTCGCTGTACATATGCTCGATGCGGTCAGCGGCGAACATGAGCGCTTCGGCTTCGGTTGGTAGCCGAGTGTTTTCGTAGAGGCAGGATTCGCGGATGAATTTGCCGATTTTGCCGTGGCTTGGCTCAGCTGTTAGTAGGATGTTATGGTTTTTCTTTAGTTTCTCTGCTAAAAGCGCGGCTTGGGTGGTTTTACCGCTCCCATCCAAGCCTTCGATGACTATGAATATGCCTTTTTTAGCCATACACGTCACTACCAATCTGTTCAGCGTTACACATTATAGGGAGATACATAAATAATAAACCATCCAATCGAAGTGACTTGCTTGCCTAAAGCTTACTGGGGAGAAATCAAGGATCCCGTACATGGCTACGTGTACATTACTGAAGACGAAAAGGGCATAATCGACACTTACCCCATGCAACGCCTGCGCAGGCTACGCCAACTGGCGGGATCAGAATACGTTTACCCCGGCGCAAACCACACCCGCTTTGAACACAGCCTCGGCGTCATGTACCTCTCCGGGCAGGTTCTGATTAACCCAAAAATATCCACAGTCGCATGCAGCGACGAAGTGGACATGTGCCGCATATCCGCCCTCCTACATGACTGTGGCCACGGTCCATTCTCCCACGTTTTTGAGCACCTCCTGCAGAAAGAACTACACAAAACGCACGAGGACATGACCAGTTGGTTAGTGGAGAAAAGCGAAGTAGCGGATAAACTCTCAAAAATGGGCTACAACCCCAAAGAAATCGCCGCGTTAGCCGTAGGAAAACTGCACCGAAAAAACCGCGCCTTCCTCGACCAGATCATCAGTAGTGCTGTAGATGTAGACAAAATGGACTTCATAGTCCGCGATACATACCACACGGGCGCCGAGTATGGATTCATCGACGTTTACCGCCTCATACACGCACTTGACCTCTTAGGCGAGAACTTGGCCGTTGAATTGGGCGCACTATCCGCCCTTGAAGCCTTCGTCATAGCACGTATTGAATCGTTCAAAAGCATCTACTTCCACCGAGTCGGCAGAGCAGCGCAGATCATGCTATCATTAGCCATGGAGAAAGCCAACGAGGAACTCGGCTTAACCTCATTCAAAACACCCGAAGAGTACCTCGCCATAGACGACTACACGATTTGGGGTGCACTCAAGAAATGCAGAGCCTCCAACGAGATCATTAGCAACCTCGAAAACCGCCGCATGCTCAAATGCGCCTACGAACGCACCTTCTACGAGAAAGACGACATGATATCGAAGCTGTTTGGGCAAGAATCCTACCGTCTTAAGGTGTGTGAAGAGATCGCTCGGGAGGCAGGCGTAGCTCTGGATGCCGTCATGATTGACGTGCCCACCGTGCCCTCTGTGCCTTATCATCAGGGTGTATTGATGGGTTCCACGGAGCTTCCAGTGTTCACACGAAGCCCCGCAGGGGAAAAGAAGATGCAGCGCCTAAGCGAAAGCTCCAAAATATTTGAAACACTCAAGGGCTTCATGAACATCCTAAGAGTATACACCGACGCTGCTAACCGCGCCAAAGTGGAGAAGGCAACCTCTGAAGTGCTTGGCAAGATTCCTTCAACTGCAAAAATCTCTTTCTAGCATCAGATATGTTGTTTCTTAAATACTAGTCATTGCTCAGTAGAATAAGAACGCAAGAAGAGTGCGTGGGAAGGGAAACATAATGTCCAATCCAGCTAATGCAGACGACAAGAAAATCCTCAGTGTCAGAATCAAACGTAAGCCAGAACCTCAACCACCCCAGCAGCCGCCGGTGAAATCAACGCTTTACTCAAGAGAGGAAATCCGCCGGTTCGTCAGCGAATTTGTCTCATCATGGATACGCGGCGACATAGTCATCCGTTTCCCAACAGCCGCTGAACTCGCAAAGAAAACCCCGCTAAACATCGCGTTCCCAAATGACCCATCAGTCACGGCGGAGCTAAAAATCAAAGAACACTACGTTGACACGCTCTCCATCGTCGCAGGCATAAAAGCTGTCCCCACCGACGAGCAAGAGAAGGCAATAGATGAAGTCTTCAAGATGATGCTAATGTTCCGCAGCTCAAACCGCATTGAGGGGAGAATCATGTCAAGCGACCTCGACAAGCGAATTGCTAAACTTGAGGAAACCGTCAAGAATCAGGCTAAACTTGTTGACCAGATTACGGGGTACCTGTTTACACCGAAAAAGGGCAAAGCAGCTAAACCCGCTACTGCCAACCCCGCCCAACGTAGCCTCTAGGCGGACACTACTACAAATGGTTATGCCAAAAAAGCCCATCTGGAATAAGCTAGAAGAGGCTTAGAGGCTGAATCTGGGCTTCTGGAAGAGGAAGGTTTATTCAGAAGAGTTTGTATTTTGCTTGTGCTTCGGACTATTGCATGCTCCGGTAGTATAGTCCGGTCAAGTATACCGGCCTTTCGAGTCGGTGACCCGGGTCCGAATCCCGGCCGGAGCACTATTCTCACTTACGTCTTATCCATGTGCTTCGTTCGATCTTTTATGCTCTGAATTTTTATGTCTATCAAGCTGGCTATGGGTATGGAAGGTTTTACCGCATATTTCACAAACAAGATCAGTTTTCGGTTTAACATCAAGCGGCTCCTCCGCAACAGGAGGCGCCCTTGGTAAACTTGATTTACAGGGGAAAAAAGGGGTTATATTCATAAAATAATGCCTTCAGAAGAATAGCTTGTATGCTTTGCTGATAAAGCTGTGTTGTTGTAGCTAAGCAGCTACAAAAAAAAGAAAAAGGAAATGTTAGGGTGGCGGGAGCGGTTTTCCGCAGCTGGGGCAGAAGGTGGCGTTTGCGTCCACTGGTGAACCGCAGTTAGGGCAGTACCTTGTACCTGCCACTGGGCTTGCCGGTGGTGGAGCCGCGTATGGTTGGCTGTAGGGTTGCGTTGGAGCTAGCTTCATCGAAAAGAAGGCTATTGCAAGCATTAGAAATGCTATCCAAACCAGTATTAATCCAACTGCTATTATCGTCAGGATTGCACCGTACCAAAGTAGGGTTCCTGCTGTTCTGAACATGTTTTCGCCTGAACGATCTGCTAGAGTGTTGAATGCACGTCTGAGGTTCATTGCCATCAGCAGATAGAATACGAATGCCACGATCAAGATCACGATAGTGAGTGCAATTGCGCCTATAGCTGCAAGGAATCCGTCAGTGGCTGGGGCGATAGTGAAGAAGCCTAGAAATAAAGTCGATGATAATGCAGTGGCAGCGATTGAACCTATAATGCCGAAGATTAAGCCTTTGAATGCGTGCCCGACGATGCTGGGTTCTTTGTAGTAGTCTGATAAGCCCTTAAGACCGATGAATAGCAAGATGATGCCGATGATGCCTATTACCGGAACGAAGCTTAGGAATAATAGCAATGCACCGATTGCCGCTAACATTTTACTTGAATCTGCGTTACTGCTCAATTTTAAAATCCTCAACTAAAAAGTCAGTAGTTAGGGAAATAAAAGCTTTTACAAGCAACCCAGCGCTTAACAAGCAGTAGATCGCCTGCCCCGTCATCCCAACAGTAATTAAAGCCGACCTACATTGAGAAAACTGGGAAGAACACCACTTTGACAGCCAACACAACTCAAACTTACAGGCAACTTTTAGAGAAAACCAAAGACGCCATGGTTCTCTCCACAGCTGAGGGAGTAATCAATTGGGACATGGAAACCATGATGCCCCCAAAGGGCGTGCAGCAGCGAAGCGAGCAACTGGCGCTACTAAGCCGCATCCACCATAAACTCGCCACAGACTCCGAAATCGGTAGGCTGCTATCTGAAGTGCAGACGAACCCAGAATATAGCGGAATGGGGCAAGCTGAGAAGCGAAACATCTACCTCATCAACAAGAGCTACCGAGAACAGACCGCGCTACCTGAGAAACTGGTAGGCGAATTGGCGAAGCAGCAAGCCATCACCGTGAATGTCTGGAAGAAAGCTAAAGCCAAAAAAGACTTCAGCCTCTACAAAGCAGACCTGCAGAAGCTCTACACGCTTAATTTGCAAGCTGCAGAAATCCTGATGAAAGTTAAAGAAACCAAGACGCCCTACGAAGCACTGATTGACAACTATGAGCCTAAAATGTCAGCGCAGACCATAACTGACACCTTTAACGGTCTCTTATCGGGGCTTAAACCGCTTATAGAGAAAGTGGAAGCCACCGAGCAGCCTTCAAGCAACTACCTCAAGCAGCAGGTACCCGTTGAGGAACAACGTAAAATCACCCAGTTGATCACCCAGACATTGGGCTACGACACCGCTTCACCCAACGCAAGCGGTAGAGTAGACGAAACCGAGCATCCCTTCACCACAGGCTATTACGAGGACGTACGCATAACCACACATTACCATCCGGACAACTTTGCAAGCTCATTGTTCTCTGTGCTGCATGAAACCGGCCACGCAGTCTACGAGCAAAACCTCAACCCTGACTGGATGTATCAGCCGATAGGTAGCCCATGCAGCTACGGCGTGCACGAATCGCAGTCTCGCTTCTATGAGAACATCATCGGCCGCTCCAGCGAATTCTGGACTGGCTTTATGCCGAAAGTACAGCAGGTAGCGCCAAGCCTAGGTAAGCTGCAACTTAAGCCGTTCCTAGAAGCAATCAACAGAGTACAACGCTCAAAAGTGCGCATCGAAGCAGACGAAGTAACATACAGCATACACATTATCATCCGCTTCGAACTCGAACGCGACCTCTTCGCAGGCAAAATAAAAATCGACGAGCTGCCACAGGTATGGAACCAGAAATACCGCGACTACCTAGGCGTAGACGTCAAGGATGACTCAGAGGGTATCATGCAGGATACACACTGGGCAAGCGGGCTCTACGGTTACTTCCCAAGCTACGCGCTCGGCAACATCTACGACGGGCAAATCCTAGCTGCGTTAACTAAAGACACGCCTGACTGGCGCCTTCAGCTATATCAGGGAAGTCTCCAGCCTGTGCATCAATGGCTCAAACAAAACATCCACAGCAGAGGAGACATAGTCGAGCCTGAAGAGCTAATCAAGCAGGCAACTGGATCAAACATGGATTCAAAACCGTTTATCGCTTACCTGAACGAGAAGTACAGCCGCCTCTACGGATTCTGAGTTGGAGGGGGAACTGGAACCTCACAGGTTTCCTTCTTTGTTAACTCATGATAGATGTAGACAATGAGGTAAGCTGCAACTACGCCAATACACATATAGATGCCGCCGTAACCGATCGCGGCGTTCCATACGTTGGCTCCGACGAGGAAAAGTAGGAAGCCGGCAATAAAAACCGCTAGCAGCAACCAATCAATCTTTTTCATTGTAGTTCCCCGATAGGTTAAAGATTCCAATGCAAGGCTTGCCATATAAAGATTTACAGAAAACGCCGCCGCACTAAACCGCGCCTGAAAAATGCAGAGAGGAATCGACAGATATTCGCTAAAAGGCTATGCGCTTAGCAGAATACTCCGCCAATAGTCCGACATTTTTATATACCAGCCGAAATACACACACCGCTGAGGTTGAATCAATGTCGGGTGTAGAAGCAAAAAAACCAAACTCACGCGAAGAATTAGTGAAATTACTTATTGAAGCAGCAAAAAAAGAAGTCGGCTCTAAAGGTAAACCGACAAAACCGACAATCATCGGTACAGCAAAAGAAATGGACATTCACAGAGACACACTTTACTCATGGCTAAAGGAATACAATGTCGATTTCAAGGAAATCGCAGATAAGATGTCGACAGCCGGTGACGAAGCAGACCAATGCAGCGGCCCAGCATACTTAATCGGTGAATCCCTGGTAGGTGAAGGTAACGAGGTTGCACACGTTGACCTCATGGTAGGTGACAAAACAGGCCCAGTAGGCCAAGCATTCGCCATGGGATTAACCACGCTCTCAGCAGGCCACACACCACTGCTTGCAGTCGTCCGCCCAAACCTGCCGCCTAAGCCGCACACGCTCATCGTGCCAAAAGTCACCGTTAAGAACATGGAGGACACTGGTAAAATCTTCGGCCCAGCACAGGCAGCAGTCGCTAAAGCCATAGCTGACGCAGCAGAAGAAGGCGTAATCCCAGCAGCAAAACTAGACGAGTGGGTTGTCGTCGTAAGCGTATTCATCCACCCACAGGCAAAAGATTACCGCAAAATCTACCAGTACAACTATGGCGCAACCAAGATGGCGCTGCAGCGTGCACTCAAGAAGTACCCAACATTAGACAAAGTCAACTATGACAAAGACCGCGCAAAGCACCCAATCATGGGCTTCAAAGTTCCACGCCTATGGAGACCACCATACCTACAAATCGCGCTTGACGCACCAAACCTAGAAGGCGCAAAGAAAGTCATCGAACAGCTACCAGGCAGCGACAGAATCATCCTTGAAGTCGGCACCCCAATGATCAAACGCTACGGCACACGCGTAATCAACGACATCAGACAAATTGCAAAAGACAAATTCGTCATCGCAGACCTAAAGACCCTTGACGTCGGCAAAGTAGAAGTTGACATCGCATACGAAGACACCGCAGACGCAGTTGTCGCAGCAGGACTGGGGCCAGCAGAAACCCTTGACGCAACAGTACAGGAAGCAAGACGCCTAGGAATATACGCAGTAGTAGACATGCTAAACGTAGAAGATGTTCTCGCCAAACTAAAATCAATCAAGGACTTCCCAGACATCGTTATCCTGCACAGAGGCATCGACCAAGAAACAGGCAGAAGCAGTGGCTTAGAGCGCATAAAGATGATCCGCGAAGCATTCCCCAACAAAAAATTCCTGATCGCAGTCGCAGGCGGCATCGTACCGGAAACAGCTAAAGAAGCACTGGAGAAGGGCGCAGACATCCTCATCGTCGGCAGATACGTCACTCAATCACGAGATGTTGAACGTGCAGTCCGAGACTTCCTCGAATTGACACCAGCAATGCGTGAAGACATCGACCTATACAGAGTCCACACAGAATAAACCTAAGATGCGAGCAAATGCTCGCCAATAATTTTTTATTTCTTTTTTTTGTTTATTTGAATATTTTTATGACTGCGAAAGCCAAGAGGAACAGTATTCCCGTAATAAAGAACACTAAGTCGTAGCTTAGGGTTGCAGCGATAAAGGGTCCAGCGAGTGCGCCGATGGCAGAGCCTAAACCGACCATGCCGTCGAAGATGCCTGCTTTTCCTTGAGGGATAATCTCCATTGATAGCGAGAGCATCATGATGTAGTACATTGCATATGAGAAGCCGAGGATAACAAGTATTACGCAAGTCATCACTGTTGGAAGGAACATATACATGACGACTGCGGTTAAGCTGAAGAGAAGCAGACTTCTGAGAAGTATGTACCTTGGCATGTTCTTGCGGATATCCATAGAGTTTGCTTTGCTTCGAATCAGGAAGTACCCTACGGTTGCGCCTATTGAGTTTAGGATATATGCGAGGTATACGTACTCTGATTGACCGCCGAACACTTGCTGCAGGTAAACAGGCAGCGGAGTGAAAAAGATGCCTGTTGCAAGAGAGAACAAAACGATCGCAATGGCAAACGACGAAAAGCGGTCCTGCCGCAGTGATCCATCCCAGCGCAGCCCATCCATGAGTCTGGCGGAACCCTCAAATCCGCGGTTGCTGAAATCCAGTTTCCGCTCTATGCCAACTAGTCTTCGCTCGAAAATCATCAATGGATCAGCGATTAAGCAAACCGCCAACACTAAAGCAACCACGTTTAGGATGCTGCAGAGGTAAAACGAGTAGTTCGCAAGCAGTGAGAACGCTATGGTTGTTCCGAACATAACCATGCCCGCGGCTAAGCCGATTATGAAGCCGATTTCTGTTAAGCCCTCATAGAAGCCAAAGGAGCGTTCCCAGTTGTTGCGGCTGTAATGCTCAGTAACTAGCACATTCTTGGGTGATTCATGCGCTACGTGCAGGAACTGCATGGCTACGTAGAGGCCGATGAATACCAGCAGGTTCTGGGCAAACGGTAGTGTCATGAGGAAAAGAATCAGCGCTATTGAGGCGAACGAGAGCAGGATAAATCTCTTGTAATGCCTTGTTTTATCACAGAGGTAACCCCAAAGGTAGGATGCGGGTATCGAGCAGAAAATCGCGATAGCTGTCATTACACCGAGCGCAAGCATTGGGCCGCCCAAAATGCTGGTGTCTTGGAATGTAATAACATATAGCGGTATGAATACTGTTAACAGGCCGAAGGCCATGTCGTGGAAGAAGAACCCGAGCCGCCACATGCGAAGACAACGACTTAGAGGTAATATTATAATATTGTCCCAGATGAGAGCGGCATTTGAACTCTAAACAAGGTAGCAGTATATGCATACTCGCCGAGCGATAGATCCATTTCCGAGACAACTAAGCAATCAAATCCTCAGAATAATAGCCTATATCGCAGAGGAAACCTTTGCAAGGGGCTATGTAAAGCGACTCAAAAACAATTGGAAATGATATAAAGTCATTTTTGGGCTAAATCCTTAATAGAGAGATTTTCAACTTCATATGCGCTGGAGAGAATATTCAATGGCAAAGTTCAAAGTCATAGTTTCCGATCCATTATCGGGAGCATCTAAAGTAGTAGAGCTCGAAGAAGGACGCGCAAGCCCACTTATCGGTAGAAAACTGGGCGAAACATTAGACGGCGCAGCAGTCGATTTACCAGCTTACAAAGTGCAAGTTCTAGGCGGATCCGACAAAGATGGCGTACCCATGAGATCCAACGTCCACGGTGGTGTCCGTAGAGCAGTTGTTCTCAGCGGCGGAGCAGGCTTCAAACCCAAAGACAAGGGTCAGCGCAAACGCAAAGTTGTCCGCGGCGACATCATCACTGATGAAATCGCTCAGATCAACATGAAAATTGTTGAACGCCCAGCCGGAGCAGCACCGATTCCTAAACCTGCACCTAAGCCTAAAGAAGAAGCTGCGGCACAGGCCTAATTTATCGGCTGTGTGCATGCTCAAAACTTATAAACTCCCTTAATTAATTCCTTTTATTCATCTAGTATTTATCTGAGACTAAAGAAGAATAAGACTATGAGTAACCCATCTAAGGCGCCTCTCCCGAAACAGCCCGAAGTCAACATAGGTACAATTGGGCACGTTGACCACGGTAAAACTACCCTTGTCCAAGCATTAACTGGTACGTGGGCTTCACGTCACAGTGAAGAACTTAAACGCGGCATCACCATCAAACTCGGCTACGCAGATATGCCGATCTACAAGTGCCCTAAGTGTCCAGAGCCAAAGAACTATACCATTTATCCGGTCTGCGAGAACTGCCAGAGCCCCGCGGAATTTGTCCGCGCAATCAGCTTTGTCGATGCCCCGGGACATGAAGCCTTAATGGCAACTATGTTAAGCGGCGCAGCAATCATGGACGGCGCCATACTCGTTATTGCAGCTGATGAACCCTGCCCACAACCCCAAACCCGCGAGCACCTCGCAGCAGCCGAAGTAAGCGGCATCAAAAACATCATCATAGTTCAGAACAAAATCGACATCGTTGACCAGAAACGAGCACTGGAAAGCTACAAGGAAATCAAAGCCTTCGTTAAAGGCACTGTAGCAGAAAACGCCCCAATTATCCCAATCTCAGCGCAGCGCATGATCAACATTGACGTACTCCTAGACGCCATACAAACAATTATACCCACACCGCACCGCGACCCCAACCTAGCACCTCTAATGTACATCATCAGATCCTTTGACATTAACAAGCCGGGAACCACCATCGACGGATTAGAAGGCGGAATCATAGGCGGCACTATAGCGCAGGGTAAATTCCAAGTCGGCGAAGAAATCGAGATTAGACCAGGCATCCAGACTGAACGTGAAGGCAAAACAATCTATGATCCACTTGTCAGCGAAATCGTTAGCATAAACGCGGGCGAAAGAGACGTTAAAGAAGCAACCTGCGGCGGACTTGTCGGCGTGGGTACACTCCTCGACCCATCCTATAGTAAAGCAGACGGATTAACAGGCAGCATCGTAGGCAAAACAGGCCAGCTACCGCCCACAGTGACAGAGATCACTATGGACACACATGTTCTGGAACGCGCAGTAGGCACTAAAGAGCAGCTTAAAGTCGAAAAAATCAACCCAGACGAGGCATTGCTTCTGCACATCGGCGCAGCAGTTAACGTCGGAAAAGTAGTGAACATAAAACAGAACCAGATAAAAGTAAAGTTAACCCGACCGATCTGTGCGTTGCCAGGCAGCCGAGTTGCCATCAGCAGAAAAATAACTGCAAGATGGAGACTAATCGGCTTCGGAATCGTAAAGTAATTTTTTATTGCTTAGTCTTTGACTAAGCCTTTCTTTTGTAGATACTCATGAGCTTTTATTAGTACATCTTTGCTGTTCTTGAAACTAAGTTTGTCTAATGTATGCTGATAGTCCAGCCAAGCGTAGCCTATATGCTCAAAGGATATTTGGACTTTATCAGTCTGGGATTCTATTATGAAGAAGACAACTTCTTTGTTTATGGTTAAGCCCTGTCTGCGGTAGAAGTAATTGATTGACTCACGAAAGGTATCTATGAACTCTGCTTGGGTTATGCTGGTTTCCTCTTGGAGTTCACGAGTTACTGTTTGTTTCTCTGTTTCTCCCTTCTCAACGTTGCCTTTCACGAAATCCCAGTGACCAGCAGTATAATTCAGAAGCAGATACCGAGTTTTATCCTGGTTGTTAATGTAAACTACGGCGCCGCATGACTTTTCGTGAAGCACTCATTATTCACCTAATTGTGCACCAATTCAGCAATTCTTAATATTTAAAGTAATACTAAACAAATCTGCGGCAAAAGCTTTATGGCTACAGTGCAAGGAATACAAAGTAGGAGCCACTGGCAACTTGACGGCTTCGCCGAAAAAACTTGAACCTATTAAAGTCATTCTGGATTCAAACGCTTTCTTCATTCCGCTGGAATTCAAATTAGACATCTATGAGGAACTGCGAAGACTGCTGAACCGTAACGTAGAGTATGTTCTGCTCTCATCGGTTAAGCATGAACTTGAAGTCTTAGCGTCCGGAGAAGAGCCGAAGATGCGGCGGCAGGCAGATTTCGCGTTGCGGCTAGCGCAGAAGTGCAAACTTGTAGTTGTAGACGACAAAGACGTAAAGACCGACGATGTTATAGTGCGTATAGCTAAAAGCTGGAATACTCCTGTCTTCACGAATGATAGGGAGCTGCGGAGGAGGCTAAGAGATATAAGTGTGCCAGTGATTTATCTGAGACAAAAATCGCGTCTAGACATTGACGGGTTGATATCGTAGATGTTCAAACTGATTACTCTTCAAGATACTATTCGCATCCCGCCCGATACATTTGGTAACCCACTGGAAAAGGTGGGCCGAGACCAAGTAAAGCAGAAGTACGAGGGCATAGTGGATGAAGAATTAGGTTACGTTATAGCCGTAACCGGCATAGAGGTTAGCCCCATCGGCAAAATCATTCCAGGCGACGGTGCAACCTACCATAAAGTAAACTTTTCACTGTTAACCTTCTACCCAATCATACAGGAAGTCGTAGAAGGCGACGTAGTTGAAATCGCTGACTTTGGCGCATTCGTACGCATAGGACCAGTCGACGCCCTACTCCACGTCTCACAATTAATGGATGACTACATCAGCTACGACGAGAAACAAGGCGTACTACTAGGCAAAGAATCTAAACGCAAACTATCCTCAGGCGACCAAGTCCGCGCACGCATCACAGCAGTCTCGCTGGGTAGAGCAGGCAGCAGCGGCAAAATCGGCATCACCGCAAGACAACCATTCCTTGGCAAACTAGACTGGCTCAAAGAAGACCAAGCAGCACCTCAAGCAAAGAAACCAGCAGCCGCACCCAAGGAAGAAGCATAGAGGTAGAAAAGTATGAGCGAAAAAGCATGCACTAACTGCCACTTCATCACCAAAGAAAACGTTTGCCCAAAATGCAAATCTACAAGCTTCAGCGAGGACTACGCAGGCTTAGTGGTCATGTTTGACCCAGAGAACTCTGCAGTCGCTAAAAGCATGAATATTAAAGACAAAGGCAAATACGCCCTTAAAGTCCGCTAAAAACCGGCGGTTACATTCGGTAGCTTCTTAACCTACCGCTATTCTCATATTTTGCTAAGGTTCAACTGATGAAGATAGAGTACATGTTGACTCCGAGGCTACGCACTTTTCTTAAGGAACCTTTCGGCATCTTAATCACAGGCACACCCAAAGAAACCATGGCGGCACTTAAAGCGCTAATTGAAACACAGAAGCCAGCGCGGCTAGTATCAGTAGGTGACGTTGTCTCTCAGAATATGCATGAGTACGGTTTACATCCGCAACTTACAGTTATCGATCATATTTCCCTGCGTGATCAAGCGATACCAAAGCTTGCAGCGGTAGAAACAACAGTCTATGTAGATAATCCGCAGGGAACGATAACGCAAGAAGCCGTCGAAGCAATAAAAAACGCGCTGGAATCCAACGCGCACATCCACATCGAGGTTAACGGAGAAGAAGACCTACTTACGCTAATAGCGGTCTTGTACGCGCCAGAAAACAGCTTAGTCGTCTACGGCCAGCCCCACTTGGGTGTTGTGGTCGTAAAAGCGTCGCTAGAGAGGAAAGCTCAGGTAAAACAGTTCCTAAACGAGATGAAAGCTTCGAAAAGCTAAATAAGAAGAATATTGTATGAACTTACGCCTTAAGTGAACATTAATGCAAGTCAAAATTGAATCAACCAAGGAGAATCCTCTTCTGAAACGGACAGAAGTAGGTTTCACTATAGTTCAGGGTCCAAAAGAGAAAACTCCTCAAAGGTTGGAAGTTAAGAAAGCCGTTGCTGTCGAAATGAAAGTAGGCGACGATGTTGTTTATGTTAAACGCATGCGCACCAAGACAGGAACCAACATTACTCAGGGAGTTGCTAACGTTTACAAATCAGCTGATCAAGCTAAACTCGTTGAACCTGAATACATCCAGAAACGCAATAACCCAAAGAAAGCTAAAGATGAGGCGAACGCATAATGCCGCCAGCACCTAAAGCAGCAAAGCCAGAAGAAGCAGCCGCTCCAGCAGCAAAGAAAGCCGAGAAAGGCAAGAAACAAAAGAAACACAAGGAAGAAAAAGGCATTAAAGCCATGTACAAAGTTGAAGGCGACAAAGTTACGCGTGTACGCCCTTCCTGTGAACGCTGTGGCCCGGGATACTTCATGGCGGACCACGATACAAGATACACATGCGGTCACTGCGGATTTACTCGCTATAAGCAGAAATAAGCAGTTTTAAATCTCCCCACCGCAATTATTCTTTTTTGATCTATAATGCTTAGAGTAAACGTAGTGGTATCTAGCATTTCTGCTGAGCGCTACTGGGATATACATAAGCCGGTTCCGCCTATCCAGATTAACACAAACATCAACGTTGTGGGTATGGAGAAGAAGCAGGATGCATCGTTGGATGTTCCTTTTGTCTTAACAATTGTTTATAATCCATCTATCGCTCAAATGACGCTTAAAGGCAGTGCTTATGTTATCGGCGAAAGAGAAGAACTTGACAAAGTTCTCAAAGACTATGAGCAGAAGAAGCCGCCTGCACCGATAATCATTCAGTCAATTTCAAACGTGGTGTTCGTAGAATCAATCCTGATTTCGCGCACGCTCAATATTCCGCCGCCGGTTCCGCTCCCGCAGATTCCTGAAGCAGGCGCGAAGCCTCCGAGCAAGAAACCTGAAGGCAGAGACTACAGTGCTTAAAGGAAAACTTTGCGTCTAGTCACTAAGTTTCCACGCCGTCAGTGTTATCTGGCGATTCCAATTTTTAATTTATTATTTTAGCCGATGTTGCTTGCCTTTTTGCTATAGGAAACAAAGCTCTGCGGGAGTACACAATCCCAAACTAGATTCACTGTCGGTTTTTATCGGCCGACCTTCAGGTTAAGTCTAAAAAATACAGTTTAATCGACATTGATAGCAGTATCCAACAGTTGTATGTCGGAGCAACCGCAGGTGAAGCTTTGCTATTGTAGCTAAACGATAGGTAGTGCATATCTGGCGCCCTGTATTTGCTTGGGTAGACAATAGAAACGTCTGTTGTCAGGTAGTTTCAGGTGATCGAATTGCAGGGCTATCGCCGTTTTTTAAAAATTAACTGTTTCCGATATAACATGTCGGAGTATAGGAATGTGTGTTCGAGGGAAAGAAGGTCAACACTCTGGATATGGGAACTTGGATAAAACAAAGAAGTGAAAATAAAAGAAAAGGATGGTTTACTTTAGTGGCACGTACATCGAAGATCGTGATGCACCGATACCTGGAGTACCATGTCTAACTGGTTTGTTAGTTATGGCGAACTCACCTAGGTAGTGGCCGATCATGTCTGGCTTTATGTCGATGGCGACGAATTCTTTGCCGTTGTGTACGCTGATCTTTGAGCCAACCATTTCTGGAAGGACAATGAGGTCGCGTACGTGGGTTTTGATTCCGGTGTCTTTGTTTGCTGATTGATTTTCTTTTGCGGTGCGTAGTTTTTCGAGTAAGACGCGTTGATCTGCTGTGAGACCGCGTTGTAGGCTTCTGCGTTGGCGTGATGGAAGCAGATTGATGAATTCGTCCATAGACATAGCTGAGAGACTTTCGAGGCTGTGTCCACGGTAGCTAAATTCTTTCGGCATGTATCAATTCTCCTTTAATTTTAACCTCTGATTGCGCGTTTCTTTTTCTGGCCTGGACCACGAGCTGCGATGAGACCGACTTTCTGTCCTGGAGGTGCACCGTGGCTTGTAGTTGTGGTTCTGCGTGCGCTGCGTTTGCTGCTACCATATGGGTGAACAGCTGGGACCATTTTGCGGCCGCTGGTTCTTGGATACTTGTGGCCTTTGGCTTTCATGAGGTGGAATTTCTCGCCTGCTTTAAGGAACGGCTTCTCGATGCGTCCTGAGGCAGAGATGATTCCGACTGTTGCTAAGCAGTAGTCGTTAACATAGCGGGTTCTACCGGAAGGCAATCTGATCATGGTGCCTTGTGGTGTGTGACCAACTACGGTTGCGTATGCGCCTGAGCTGCGAGCCATCTTTCCTCCGTCGCCTGGGCGGAGTTCGAGATCGCAAACCATAGTTCCTTCAGGCATCTTGCCGAGTGGCAGGATGTTGCCGATTTCAGCGGTGGCTTTTCCACCGTAGGTGATTTCTTGGCCCATAAAGATGCCTTCTGGTGTGATGCTGTACATGAGTGTGCCGTCTTCGAATTCTACTAGTGAGAGTGGTGAGCCGCGTCCTGGGTCGTGGAGTAAGTCTACGACGACGCCGACTAGTTCTGCTTCAAATGATTCTTTTGGAGCGATAGCTGGATATTTTGCTGGAGCAACACGTTTGTGGGTTGAGGCACGGAAGTTTTGGCCGCCGCGTCCTCTTCTTTGTACACGAATACGTTTTCCCATTAGTCAAGCCTTCTTTATGTTTAGAGGATTCCTAGTTTGATGGCTACGTCGGAAGCGCGGAATTCTGGTTTTAGCTTCACGAAGGCCTTCTTTACGCCTTGTGGAGTGATGAGTACGTTAACGTTGTCAACTTTGACTTCGTACATGATTTCGACTGCGCGTTTGATGTCCTGTTTGCCTGCTTTCAGGTTAACGGCGAAGATTAGTTTATTGTCGCGTTCAACCATGACGCTGGCTGATTCAGTCATCAGTGGGTAAGTGATTATTTCGTCTGGTTTCATTATTATGCACTTTCTCCATAAAGTGTTGCTAGTTTCTCGATTGCGCCGTTAGTCCAAACTGTGAGTCTGCCCGGGTGTGTACCTGGTGCAAGCATCTCGGTGTTTAGATTTGTGACTGTTGTTACTTGGACGCCTGATAGGTTGCTGGCTGCGTTGATGAGGCTTTTTCCGTCAGCTACCACGATGAGTGGGCCAACTGCTTGCTTCATTTTGCGACCTCGATGTTTGCCTTTACCTGCTCGTACGTTGCGGCTTTCGCGAACTCTTGTGAATTCTGCGTCGAAGCCCAACTTTGAGAATACGTCTTCAACTTCTTGGGCTTTTGTTAAGCCTTCGAATGCGTTGTCAACGACAAGGGGTAAACCTACTACTGCGTCGATTCTGTGTCCGCGGCCTGTAACATATTCTTTCTGTGCTGTTGCAGCGATAGCGGATGTTAGGGCGAGCTTTGCTTCTTTCTTTGGAATGTTTTTGACTATGATTTTTTCTGCGCGTGGTGGGTGTGTCTGTCTGCCTTTAACGGTGAATGGTGCGAGTGCTGCTCTTCCGCCGCCTTTCATGCGGGGAACTCTTGAGATGCCGCTGCCTGTTCCGCGTGATTCGGCTGTTGTTTTCTTGCCAGCCATTGGGTCTCTGCCTTGTGGCTGTATTCTGTTGGATTGGATTGCTAAGACTGCACGCTTGATTACGTCGGGTCTTATTGGTGTAGAGAAGACAGCTGGGAGATCGATTTTTCCAGTTGCTTTTCCCTGTAAGTCAAAGATTTCTGCGGTTTTCTGTGCCATGTGCTATCAACTACTTTCCTTGTGGACTCTCCACTGAAATATATGTTACTTGCGGTGCAGCTTCTGGGACCTCTGTCGGTGGACGCGCTGGTACCCGTAGTCGGACTAGACGTTTCTCTGTGCCAGCAACGCTTCCTGAGATGATGATGTATGGTCCGTTGACTTCGCCGTATCGGATGTAGCCGCCTTTAACGGTGACGTCTTTGCCGTCTTTGCCGATTTTAAGGATGCGTTTGTTGAATTCGATTCTTTGGTGGTAACCCATTTGGCCTGCACGTGGAATGCTGTACATTAAGTGGTGTGGGTTCCATGGACCTAAAGTGGCGATGCCACGTTTGGTCTTTTTACCCTTATGCTGGAGTCTTGTTACACGCCAGCGTTTAACTGGACCTTGCCAGCCTTTGCCAACGGTTACGCCTGCGACGTCGATGTATTGTCCTTCTTTAAAGACCTCTTCAGGTGTAACGGTTTTGCCCAAGAGCTGTTTAGCATAATCGAATTGCTGCTGGATGTTTCCTCCGCCGATTTGGATTTCTAGTGTTTCCGGTTTCTTTTTGGAGAGGCTTGTTAGTGCTGGCTGTGTTGCAGTGATAACACGTACGGAATCTGTTACGTCGATGTTATCCTGAATTTTCTGCAGCATTGCTTCAGTGTTGAATTCGTCCGGTAGAACTAGAAGTCGGTCGAGGCTTGCTGGTGCTTCCTTCATCCAAGCTTCTGTTATGTTCTTGAGCCCGTATGGTGTTTTTTGGTATGTTCTTATGCCACAAACAAGGATTGGTGGCGTTTCTAGAATGGTTGCTGCTCGCATGACTTCTTTTCCAAAGTTCGGAGAACGCTTTCTGTCTTCGATAGTAAAGATGTAAGTCATGCCTGCTTTGTAGGATGTGAATCCTAAAAGCCTAGGTGAATCTGACTCTATCTTTGGCCAGTATCGAATTCGTGCAGACGGCTTCTTCGCACGATGCCTAGGTAAATAAGCTAGTGAACCATGTCTTGGAGCATGATGTTTTCGATGTCCCATAGTACTTCCGCTTCGCGCCTTTAGCAAATATATTCTGTAGTTATAAACGTTACCGTCTAGAACGCAAAACTATGGTGTTGCTGCATAGAAATCAACTTAGCAGCCTTCCAAGCCACCTAGATGCGCTAAACTTGTGTAGTGTTCCGCTATCGTTTACAACACTACGCATCTAGCAGGGGTTTCGTTTGCTAGACAACACAAACAACACCCACCCATATAACCACAACAGCCAAAAAACAATTAAAGATGCAAGACACCCCTCTTATTCCGCTATTATTTCTATAGGGGTTCTTGCTTCTATGAGTTGTTTAAGTTGGGCTTCCTCTTGGGGAGTCCACGGTAGTCCTTTTGTCATAGCCAAGCCACTGCCTGATTGGAAGGTAAGCGTTGCATTGAAGCCATAAGGTATCTTTCGTAAACACCAACAATTCCATAGTTTACAGAAGCATAGACAAAACACAGCCAAATAGCTTTGGAACCGAGTTAATCTTTACAATTTCTCGTAGGTGCATCCTTAGTCTATAACAACATATGAAGTCAAGTTTCCGTTAGGTCTTGGGCATTTATTGGGCTTTTCTCTTTAACCCATATTCTAAACAGTTTCTCGCCACTCTGCCCATAGCAGCTGGATTTCGGCGCCGCAATCTCCTCAATCAAAACATTTTCCTCACCGAAAACTTCACAGTACTGTAGAAGCCAGTTGTTCATGTGAACGCCATTGCCCACGTACTTTTTTACCCATCGCGTTCCATTAGCATCTATCTTTTCTAGGAATGAGTCTTCATGTGGGTCTATGCAGGTGTCGGGCATTGTATTCAAACCTGTGTAGTCTTTGCTATACATGCTCTTAAATCATGATTATGCAGCGCAGAGTTTTGAATGCCCTGCGGTTAATCTTTATATCACTAATTTTAGTTCTCTGAAAAGAAGAACCCAAATGAATATCGGCTCTATAAACATCAAAGGCCAGTTCATACTTGCACCCATGGCGGCGGTTAACTGCACAGCTTTTCGGATGCTATGCAAAGAGAACCGATGTGGCCTGATCTACACTCAGATGATAGAGACCGACATCCTCAAGAACAGGAAACGAAGCGACGTAGAAGAGATTCTAAACATAAAGGATTACGAGCGGCCCGTAAGTGTTCAGCTA
This sequence comes from Candidatus Bathyarchaeota archaeon, assembly GCA_012515445.1. Taxonomy (GTDB): domain Archaea; phylum Thermoproteota; class Bathyarchaeia; order Bathyarchaeales; family Bathycorpusculaceae; genus Bathycorpusculum. The sequence goes on from JAAYYI010000040.1 coordinate 26,827, forward strand.
ATAGGCAGTAACGAAGAAGACCTTGTAAGCAGCGTACAGACTGTGGAGGAATTCGCCGACATCATTGACCTCAACGTGGGCTGCAGCGAAAAAGAGTTTCTCGAAAGAGGCTACGGCGCATACTTACTTTCAGACCCTACACGGCTAGAGAACATTGTGCGCAAGATGGTTGAGGCCACAGAGAAGCCTGTTACGGTGAAGATGAGGATCGGCTTGGAGAACCAGAAGATCATCGGCGTCAAAGTTGCCCAGAGCTTGCAGAACGCTGGTATAGCAGCATTATGCGTTCATGGCCGAACCGCGGATCAGAAGCTTGCTGGGAAAGTTAACTGGACAAGCATTAAGCAGATCAAAGAAAAACTCAGCATCCCCGTGATCGCGAATGGCGACGTAGTAAGTCACGAGCAGGGACTAGCGATGTTGGAGAAGACGGGCTGCGACTTTGTTATGGTGGGTAGAGGTGCAAGAGATCGTCCGTGGATATTTGACCCGCTAAAGATGCAGATTGACAATCGGGGCATTAAGAAGCAGATTCTCAGGTTCATAGAGTTATACCGCAAATACGAAAATCGTGGTTCGGCTCAGGAAGTCCGCGAGCATGTGTTCTGGATGCTTAAGGACTTTAAAACGACGCAGAACACTCGGGCAGTAATGAATTTGAAATCTATCGGCGCTGTAGAAGAGTTTATTCGATCACTCTGTTAGAGCGATTAGCAGTCGGTATGGCTGCGTTCGGTTCAAATAGTCATACTTTCATATTAACTGATAGGGATTTTTCTTGTTTTGCAGAGTTCTATCGACGGTGCTGCTCCTATTCGGTCTATTAATGTTCTCATCATTGGATTTGGCTACATCGCAGGTTAGGACAACCATATTCATCAGGCCTGATGGCTCAGTCAGCCCAGCATCCGCTCCTCTCCAGCACAGCGGCGACACCTACACCCTCATCGCCAACCTATACGACCCGATTCTTGTCCAGAGAAGCAACATAACCATCGACGGAGCAGGGTACTCGCTTATTGGTCCACTGAACGAAAACCAAAAACAGACAGAGCAAATACTGGGCATTGGTCCAAACGCAACAATAACCATACCCTACATTATCGGGTTAGACTTCGATGACACAGTAAGCGGCGTCACCGTACAGAACCTAAACATTAACTGGTTCAGCATCGGCGTCTACATCCGCACCACAAACAACACCCTGACAGGTAATGCGGTGAAGGATAACATTGTGGGTGTACTGCTGTCGGGCTCAGCGAACAACATATCGATGAATTACATCAGCGATAACCGGCAGGGACTATTCTTCGGCTTCGAGCAGGTGAACGGCAGCTCATTCAATATCCCCGCGGATATAGATGTAAGCCGCAACAGTTTCCTATTTAATGAGATGCAACTCAGCGGCTGCGTGTGCGAAGTTTACAATTTCACTGAGGCACGCCACACTTGGGACCATGATGGCAGGGGCAACTACTGGAGCGACTACAACGGCACTGACAGCAACGGAGACGGCATCGGCGATACAGCATACATAATCGATCCGCTAAACTACGACCGTTACCCGCTCATCGAGAGTCCAGCAAGACAGCCAACGCCAAACCAGCCTTTTCCGACAGAGTGGATTATTGCGGTAGTGATAATCATTTTAGTCTTAGCGGTTGCAGTCTTAATTGTTAGGTTTAGAAGAAAGCGGTAGCCTTTTGAGGACCTACCTACCTCAGAAGCACCTCCTCATCCCTTATATAAAGGCAAGACAGAGGTAGCATCAAGCTTTTGCGGATTTGTATTTTAGTTGCGGTTTGCCGTATAGCGAATACAGTCCATTCGAGTAGTTGGCGTCATCCATGAAACGGCGATTCTGAAGCTTGCGGTTCGGCATAGCCCAAATTGAATTCTTAGGGGTACACACAGAGATGCAGTCGATTAGGTAGCGGGGTTTAGTTTCCCAGTTAATCAACTCTTGGCTGATAGTAATCAGCCCTGCTTTTTGTGCCATTGCCTCGAAGCCTTCAGCGGTCATACTCCAGCTTCTAAAATGCGACTGGAACCCAAACAATTTAGTGAAGCCGTAACTTAGAACATGAAAGTTTCCACGGTCCAGAAAAAGCCGTCTATACGATCCCACGTTAGAGTGGTGTAGCCATGCGACACCGTCTGGTTTGAGCTTCTTTGCCAGTTGCGTGAGGTAGGCTTCCATTACGTCTGCTTCCACATGGACCAGCGAGTCAAAGCTGAACGCGAAGTCGATGGAGCCGTCAGGTACCATGCTGAGGCTTTTGCCGTCGTTCACGTAGTAGTCTATGTGGGTGTCGGTTGAGAATCGTTCTTTGCATTTCTGTATGCAGAGTTCGTTTAGGTCTACTACGATTAATTTGTTGCAGAGGTCTTTTAGGTAGTTTGTCCATCTTCCGAAGCCAGGTGCGATTTCAAGTATTCTGCCCGCCGGGATGTATCTTTGTATTCGGGGCAGCACTACACGGAGCCACTGGTTATTCGGGTTTCCCCAGCTAGTAGACCATGCATCACCGCTGTCAAGCGAGTCCCATGTTGCGGGGTTGTTCCAGGTAGAAATGTTCTCTCGAATGGTAGGCAAGTTACTCACCGTTTAAAATTTAGCGATCTACTTGACTCTATGTATTGAATCCCATAAATAGTTTAATACTTTTTTAGCCGACGTATAAATGTAGGCAACCGTTTTAATGGATTCAAGCAGCCGTATAAGGAAACATCAACAAAACACAGAAGAAAAAGAGAGCTAATGAGTCTGCAGTACGGTCTTTATGAATTCAGGCGGCATCATTGTCTTCGTTGCAACCTCATCAAAACTCAAGCCCTGCTTATGCAGCCTCAGAACCGTCTCCGACATGGGTTCACCGAATTCGACTATGTGGCCGTCAGGGTCATAGATGCGGAAGCTACGCTGGCTCCAAGGATGCTCCTCTACGGCGTGAATGACTTTAACTTGCTGTTCTATTTGCTTGAAGAAAGCGTCGATACCGCTGCATTCAAAGTATATCTCGGCGTTGTTGGCTCCAACCGGGACCTGTTTGGCTTTGTCTTTGAAAATTATGTTTAGGGCATAGTCGGTTCGCCAGATGGCTAATCCGCCCTCGAAAGCTACGTTGGCGCCGAAGTCCGTAGTGATTTTTTGACCTAAAACTTCGGTGTAGAAACGCTTAGATCGTTCGACATCTGCTACGAAGAAGCAGGCTGACTGAAACTTGGGGACTGTGACAGGAGTTAACATAGTTATCTACGGGGATTTGTTTGGCTTCATATTTATTGGTTATTTACAGCTTGCTAGCCAAAACCCCGTATACAGAAGCATCACAGAACACAGACTTTACCTTTAATTATCACATCACACTCCAAGTTTTCAGTGAACCATTTATGCATATAGCTGAATTCCAAGAAATGATGAACCGCCTATACGGCAGCCGCGACAGAGCACGCGGAGTCGACGGCACCTACAACTGGCTGCTTGAAGAAGTCGTTGAACTTGGGCAGGAACTCAAAGGCAATGACCGTGTTGCGCTGGAGAAAGAATTCGCTGACGTCATCGCCTGGCTCTCATCCCTTGCCAACATCATGGGCATTGATCTTGAGAAGGCGGCGCTGGCAAAGTACCCTGACAAGTGCCCCAAGTGCGATAGTTCCCCCTGCAAGTGCATACTCTAGCCTAGACGTGTCTGGCCGGTTCCAGTTGGCATCCACACATATCGTCTATCGCCATGGCGCTCCACAGTGCCCTCAGATTTTAGGAGCCGCAGATGGTACATCACGACGTTGTAGCTAAGTTTGGATTCCCGGGCAAGTTTCGCTGCACCCAACCCCTGTATGTCAAGCAGCACCAGAATCTTGGTTCGAGCAGAGAGCCCGCTTTTGACGTTGCGGATGCTCTTCAGGTACGCGTTGGGGTGCCAAATCTGCTTAATTGGAGGTCACCAGTAGAGTGAGACGTTGTTATCCTTGAAAAGCTTATGCTAAAAATCGAACAGCTTCGTCTGTTTAGGCTTTTTATTGTCAAACATCAGCGTGATTTCCTCTTGGATAAGATCCATGCGCTGTGTGTAGTAGCTTGCTAACCCGTATTTGTCGACTAAGTGATGCGCGGCTTTTAGGTACTTCTCTATGTTGCCGCGGTAGACGGTCAAGGTGAGGTTGCCGCCGCATCTGGTGCATTTACCCACGAGGGGCAGTCGGCGGTATTTGGCGTTGCATGACTTACAGCGGAAGCTCTGAGTAGAGAAGGCACGCATGTTTCCGGCGATGTCACGCATGAGGTGACAGTTGAGAACTTTAAGCGCGACCTTTTTTGGAACGACTGCATCGATTTTTTCGGCTAGCCCCAGTTGCATGTTGAGTTTGTCGTTCATGGATTTGAATTCCTTGTAGCTGCTGTTGGCGTTACCGAGGTTGATGCTTGTCGTGGGGTTTGTGTATTGGAAGCCTTCGAATTGGCCGTCAGTGTTCAGGCGGTGGCTAAGCACATCCATAAACGCGCTTACTGTTCGTGATTCGCCTTTGGTCCAGGTTTTAGTGTAGAACTCGACGGGGTAGCTTTGGCTGACGTCGAAGTCGTGTGCTTGTCGCTGAACTTCTCGGGTGTTGCAGAAGGGCAACATGAGGATTGGGGCATCCATGATCCCGCCGATTTGGCTGGGCAGGAAAATCTTGGAGAAGTTGATGAGTGTATCGAGTGCCAGCATGATGGCGTCTTCGTCGCCGTCGCAGTCTCGGCGTTTAGCTGAGTGCCAGACGGGATGCGCGTATATGAGGTTGCGATCAGTAAAACCGACAACACGTCCGAGAATGCAGGCACAGGTGTGTGGTGCGAGGCCGAAGATGAGTTGGCCAACCATGTCGCTGGGTTTTGTGGCTTTGTAGTATGGCGGTAGCTTGTAGACTTTTTCCAGCAGTTCATCTATGAAGCCTGCCACGCGGATGAGGTAGTCGGCTGCTTTGTAGGGGATTACGACGTCTTGGATTTTAAGTTCACAGACCTGATTTGGGTCGGTTAGTGGGATGCCGTGGGTGTCGGAGAGGTAGCCCATTTGATGCATCTTCTCGATGGAGACGCCGATTTCGGCTGGCGTGATGTGGGTGAGTGGTGCGTTGGTGCCGTCGAAGCGGATTGTGCCGTCTTTGTAGGTTGACACGCTGTATTTGGCGCGTAGGATTCCCTTCTCGATCATCTCAGGAGTTTTGTCGAGGTTTGTTAAGCCTTTGACGCCTCGGAGCATCTTTGGTTCGGAGCAGCCCAGCCGGGTGCAGGTAGCCGAGATGACTTCTTTGAAGTTGACGGGTTGCCGCTGGTAGAGCACAGCGTCGGCTTTGCAGCCTCCACAGTAGTTGTCTTTAAGTGGGCGTCCGCAGCGGGGGCAGCTTTTCTCCTGAACGGTGGGTATGCCGCAGTTGTCGCAGGTGAGTTTGATAGTGTAGGCTTTGCATTCTGGGCATTTGCGTTTAACCATCTCGACGAAGACTGGGCCTTTTTTGGCGGCGGCGCAGAGGTCTCGGTGGCTGCCTCCTGCTAAGCCTACGGGGAACAGGACGTGGACGAGTGGGCGCATGTCGCGGTGTTTGGCTTTTTCGGGTCTGCCCATGCGGCCTCCTACGTAAGTTGGGGCTTTGTCTTTGACTGTGACGCCGGAGGTTTTACAGAGCAGTTCAAGCACGGTTGCTGCCTGGATGGGTTCGGCTAGCCGTGACGTGCCATATCCCAAGGTGAATGCGAAGGAGGCGGCGTCTTCGCCTGTAATTGTCACGTTGCCCTCAACGAGTTTGTGGGGGATGAAGATTTTACGCAACGCCTTTACGACGTCGTCGCCTGCTGCTCCCGTGATCTTAGAGGCTGCCCCGTCTGTCACGATCACGTCACAGGCAGCCAGCCACTTACGCAGCGCTTCAACTTCGGGAACTGTTGTTAGGCTGGTCCAGTAATGGGTACAGTTCGGCGCAAGCGGAACAGAGAGTGTCTGGCAGAGTGCGGCAGCCTCAACAATGGATGGCTTAATCTTGAATGGGTCAAAGATGAAGCCCTCGAGGCGCTCAGCGGGGATTCTGCAGGCTTCAGCGGCTTTCCCGATGTTGCCGCCGTTGAGTGCTAAAACAGCGTTCTGCAGGTCCTTAGCGTACCATTCTTCGACGTAACCTGAGGGAATCAGGGTTTTGTTGCTGTAGAGGAAGTCGCCGAAGTCGATGAGCATGTCGCCGAGGTATAAGATCTTGGCGATTTTGCCTTTTACCTCCGGGAAAGATTCGAGTGAGACGCGTACGACGGAATTGTCTTTTAGGAGCACAACAGGCTTTTCGAGGCTGTCGACTGGCAGCGTGACCCCTCCTTTGCCGGGTAATTCGAGGCGCATCTGCGTGCCGCCGGCTAGGAATCCTTCCACCACAGACATGGTAGCGGGGTGGATACCGACAGCTGAGAGTCCCGTGTTGCGTGATCGGCCATAGCGCAGTCGGAAGCCACCTCGTGTTGAGGGAAACGCAAAGATCGGGCGCCCCGCGATAACGTCGTCCATGAAACCGGCTGATTTTTTCTCGGATTTCTTTTTGAAGTTCTTGAGCCAGTCCCACTCGTGGAAGTTGATTTTATCACAGACCACCCAGACTTTCTGGGCGCGGCCGACTATGCCATCGTTGATGACTCGAAGGGCGCCTCCGCGGACGCGGTTGGTTTCTACGCGTTCGAGGTTGCGATACGATGAGACTTCGACGGGGTCGGATTCAGTGCCTGTGCATTCGACGGGGACAATGTTGAGCGCCTTGCGGAGTTCCTCATCGGGAATGTGGTACTGGAAGCGGCCTACACTACGCTCGTAAAGCCTGAGCTCTTCTACGAATCGGGAGACTTCCTCCTCTGTGGGCTTATATACATCTAACTGTAAGGTGCGACGTACATAGTCGGCTGCTACAAGCGTCAACGCCTGGTCAGTACCACCGGCAGAGCGAATAGGGCCCGCAAAGTAAACTCCTAAATAACGTGTTTGATCAGCGTTTTTCTTAATTTTAACATGTGCGATGCCCTGGATTGGGGCGGCGGTTAAGCCCTCGGTGAAAATCGCCAGCGCCGTACGGATGGCCTGCTCGGCTAGCCGTTCAGGTTCCTTTTCCTCATCGGTCTGGGCGAATTTGCCTTCAGCAATCTCTTTGGCGGCAAAAAAGGCGATTTCTTCTCGGGGCATTTTTTTGCTAAGTTCACGGATGCTTATGGCGACGCCTTTGGGGCCGACTAGACCTTCGACAAGGTCGGCGATGTCCTGCGCAACAAGGCATTCGGTCTTTAACGCGGGGTCGAGTCCGCGGGATCTAGCGGCGTCGCTGATCTCATATAGCCGCTTGAGTTCGGCTTCCATGGTTTCAACGTATGTCCGGTATCCCTTGCTTATGCCGCTCGTGATATTCAAGGCGTCACTTCACAGCCAAGATATGCGCTAAGGGTATTTTGGGCTTTCGAAAACAAAGAGAGGAGTGCTCCAAGAGATAGGCTTACTTGGCTTTTTTGCGTCGGGGTTTGCGTGTGATTTTGATTTTAATTGCAGCGATGATCTGTGATACGCGTTTTTTGCCTTCGAGGGATTCTGTGATGTTTCCTGTGACGATGATGTCTGCGCCTGCCTCTGCCGCGGCTTGTGCTTGCTCGGGGGTTTTGATGCCGCCGCCAACGATTAAGGTAACGTTGGTTACAGCCTGCTTGACGGCGCTGATCATCTCGGTGGGCACTGGAACCTGTACGCCGGAGCCGCCTTCAAGATAGATAAAGCGCATGCCCAGGTATTGGCCTGCTAACGCGTGGGCAACGGCTAGCTCAGGTTTGTCATAGGGGACTTTGATTGCTTTACCAACTTTGCCGACTGTGCCTCCGTCGCCGACGACAATATATCCCATCGAGATCGGTTCGATACCGAATTTCTTTATGTAGGGTGCACATAGGATTTGGGCGCCCATTATGAAGTAAGGGTCAGCTGAGTTAAGCATGGACATGAACCAGATGGCGTCGGCGTGACTGCTTATGCCGGTCACATTGCCTGGGAAAAGGATAATCGGAACCTTCACCGTGGCTTTGATTGCCGCTACAACTTCGTCGAGTTGCTTTTGAGAATCAACAGTTGAGCCGCCGATCATTATGGCTGCTGTTCCATTCTTGGCTGAAGCCTCTGCGACCTGCGCGGCTGATTCAGGCGTAACCTTTTCTGGGTCGATTAGCGTCATATGGATTGAGCCGTCGGCTTTGATTTTGTCTAGCAAGTACTGCTCAACAGGCCCAGCCATATAGGGTTCCTTCCGGTTATGCTTCTTTTTTACTCGTCGGAGTACGCTTCAAGTTTGCGTACACTCGGTCAGTTAGCATGCAGTAGACATCGACTTCGCCCTGTGCAGATTTGGCGGTGAATTCCTCTTTGAGGCCACAGCTGCTGCATGTTGCTACGGCTTGTCCACCTTCGTCTCGGAAAATTTCTACTTTGACGGTTTCTTTGCCGCATCTAGGGCAAGAGAAGAACTTTGGTAACTTTTTCTTTGGAATATGAATAGTCTTTTTCCTTCTTCGCCCCATAAAGTTTCCTTCTACATAGTTTGGATGTTGTCATTATTATTTATCCTTCTGCTTAAATACTTGCCTACTAACCTTGACAGTGAGGCTGCGAAAAACCTTGAAGTTAACGCCTTCAGTACTGACCATAGATTTTTCTGAAACTCAAACCCGCATATGCAGATTCATCAAAGAATACGTCAAAAACGCCGGCGCCAAGGGCATCGTGCTAGGACTCTCCGGCGGAGTAGACAGCACAGCAGTAGCCGCGTTATCGAGCCTTGCCATCGGAGGCGAAAACGTGTTGGCTCTGCTACTACCAGAGCAGGAGACGTTTAAGCAGAAAGACATCGACGACGCCAAAACCGTCGTAGAAATATTCCACCTACAAACCGTTACCGCTGACATGACCGAAGTCCTCGACGGCTTCTATAGGAGCATCCCAGCCTACAAGGAAACCGACCGTCTGTGCAAGGGAAACATCAAAGCGCGCACCCGCATGGTATTCCTCTATTATTACGCCAACAGCCAAGCGCGCATCGTCGCTGGAACATCAGACAAATCCGAAAGCTACATGGGCTACTTCACCAAGTGGGGCGACGCAGCATCAGACATCACACCCATCATCGACCTCTACAAAACCCAGGTACGCCGGCTAGCCGTGCACCTTGGAGTCCCAGAGGAATTGGCAATGAAGCCAGCCACACCGTCGCTTTGGCCAAACCAGCTAGCTGAATCCGAGTTGGAAATCAAATATGAAACCCTTGACCTAATCCTCTACGGCCTAGAGCGGTTTATGAAGCCGCAGGAGATCACCGAGCAACTCGGCATCGAGGAGGCAATTGTTAACCGCGTGCAGAATCGCATACTCGCAACTGAGCATAAGCGCCGTATGCCACTTTCTCCTAAGCTTGGTTTCCGTACTCCTGGAAATGATTTTAGGGTTCCAAGACATAGTTACTAAAAGGGAAAACGATGAAATCTAAACTTAAGCTTGCACTCTGCCAGATAGCACCCAAAAGAGAAGACAAAACGGCAAACATAGCAAAGATAGAGGAACTGGCAATCAAGGCTAAAGCGGCAGGTACGGATTTAGCCGTTTTCCCCGAGATGACACTAACAGGCTACGTTCTCAATGACCAAGTTTACGGGCTAGCCGAACCTATTCCCGGCCCTAGCGTAAGCAAAATCGAAGAGGTAGCAAAACAGACAGGCTTGCACATAATCTTTGGTATGCCAGAGCTCAGCGACAAAGCGCAGGCAACAGTCTACAACACAGCCGTGCTGGTGGGGCCAAGCGGGTTAATCGGTAAATACCGCAAAATGTATCTCCCAACTCACAGCGTATTTGAGGAGAAGCGTTACTTCCGAGCCGGCTACGAGCCAGCAGCCCTCCAGACCAGCCTCGGCACAATCGGGTTAACGATCTGCTACGACGTTTTCTTCCCCGAGGTCTTTCGCATGCATAGGCTACAAGGCGCGCAACTTATAGTTTGCATTTCAGCTTCGCCAGCCGTCCGTAAAAGCTACTTTGAAATTCTAACTGCTGCCAGAGCACTCGAAAACACATGCTATTTGGCTTATGTTAACCTTGTAGGCATCGAAGACGGCCTTCAATTCTGGGGTGGGAGCCGCCTTATCGGCCCAATGGGCGACGTTTTAGCCAAGGCAGCGTATGATCAGGAGGATTTTTTGGTCTGCGAAGTTGATTTGGCTGATATTCGTACCGTCGAAACGTTTGTTCCTACGCTTCGGGATCTTCGCCCAGAGTTTTATGATAAGTTAAGGGTGCTTTCCGAGCAGTTCTAAAGCATCCTCCATATATCCTCTATGGTAAACGGCTGCGTCACAGCTGAATCACAGGTTGTGATATCAAGTGATTTGGGGCTTAAATCACGCTTTTTTGGTGATGTCACGGTTTTTTTCCATGTTATCACATGTGAGGTTGATATGTAGAGGTGTTTTTTGCTGCTAGTATTGGCAGCTAAAAGTGTGTTTAATTTAGCTAGGAATGTGTATTTTGGCTGGTGTTGTTTGTTGGACGTTTGCAAAAGTGCATTTTTTATGTAAAGTTCAGGCTTTTCCGGCGATAAAAACACCGAGAATTTAGCCTTTATTATGTTAAATGCATTAAATATTGACTTGTTTAATGTTAGGAGTAAAATTTGAATCGCTTTAAGCATTTAAGCGGTAATATGGGCTGCTTTATAGGCCGTTTTCGGGGTTATGTGGCCTTCTAAAGGATAAAAACCCGGATGGGTATACAAAACTGTATCCATTTACTATATGGAGGAATTCGTCAGATTGAAGCTAAAAGACGGTGTAACAGCATGGTTAAACGGGGCATTAACAGACCCCATTGTACAAATACTGGCTAAAAACAGCCAATTAACTAAAACGCAATTAGAAACGCTCCTTATTGACATTTTGTCGGAAAATATAGCGGGGAAAGAGCTAAAGTACGATGAAAAGGCCGCCTTAAGGCTAACAAGGGCTAAAATAAGCCGCGGATCGTTTAATAGGACTTTAAAACAGTCCCGTGAAAACGTCATAAAATCTATCTACACAGTGCTATTACTAGGTTATTTGGGGGTTTTTGAGAGCACAACTCTTGACCCGTACTTAGAAATAGCTAACAAATTGCACGAATATGTCGAGGCACACCAGGACATACCCAGCAAGGAAGAGGAACTAAAAGATCACGTAAAACTCATAGAAATCATCAGAAATGAGCTCGAAACGAGCCTAAAACGGCTTTCTAGCCCATCACAAGAGCCTTTGTGACGTCACAAATCACAATTTTTCCCATGCTTTTCCTTGATTTTTTAGGAAGTAAATCACGCGTCACATATCACATTTTAACATGCCCTGTTTGCCAAAAGAAGCTTAATTTAGACGTATCTTCAAGTATATCTAAATCACAGATTGACGTTATTATGCATTTATGTGATGTGTGACGTCATAGTTAGGCTCTTTTAGGCCACCGATATCCTTAAATTTCCATGGAATATACTGTGATGTGTGATGCAACCGCTAAAATCACGTGTAACAATCACAAATCACGTAGAATCACACCGAATAGCCGTTGCGTCACGGATAAATCACAGGTGAAAGCATCACGGTTGACCTCACACTGGTAATCTTAGCCGTACTATTAACAGTAACAGCGGTAGCATCATACGAATACTACCGCCAAATACGCAAAGTACAGCACCAATACGAGGCAACCGTACAGGAATACGAAAAAACCCACCAGCAATACGAACAAAGCTACCTGCAATACCAACTGAGTTTACAGGAATATGCTAAAGCAAAAGACTTCTTAGGCGATATAGTGCTAAGTTTCGGCCGCGAACTTAAGCGTGAATCAGAAAAGTTTGACACTATGCTGTCAAAGGTCGAGGGCAGCTACAGCACCGCGGACGCCAGCTATCGAAAAGTAGAGAGACTAGAAAACAAGATCGAGCCGATAGAGACACAGCTCATCGCCATCACACAAACCCATCGGGAACTCACACAGAGCATCACAGCGAACTTGGCAGAAAACATACAAAGTAACACTGCCGTAAAGGCTGAGTTAACCAGTGAAATGTTAACGCTACAGACTAAGTTGCAGGAACTCGTATTGGCACAGGAAGCAGCCAAAGCAAAGATGACGGGCTTAGATGAACAAGTCCAGAAGCTAGCCGCAGCCCCACCGCAGATACAGGAAATTAGAACCGAAGTTGTGTTGCCGGCTGTTCCCATCAAACGTGACAAGGCCTTGGCGGCGTTGACTGAGACAGAAATCGTGGTGCTGGAAATGCTTTCAAAGGAAGGAGCTAAGACGGCGCCTGAGATTAAGGAGAGGGTGGGGCTTAGCCGAGAGCATACGGCCCGGTTGATGAAGAAGATTTATGAGGAAGGTTATGTGGAGAGGGAGGCAGGTAAGATTCCGTTCCGTTACACGATAAAGAAGGAGATGGAGGCGCTGCTGCAAAAGACCGAATCTACGCCCCCGTCGCCTCCGCCGACAGCGCCGTCTGTGTAAAAATTTTTTCGTTGAGGGAAAGGTAGTGCTCTAATCAACTGTTATATTTTCTTTTTCGTAGAGTAATCCATTGATTGAGAGCTTGGGCTTTCAATAGTTGTTTGCCTATATGCTTTATTAGCCGTTTTATGCAGAAACGTATGGGGTGTCTCTTAGGTCTATGTTTTTGGTTAGGTATGAGGGGGAGGTCACTTTGAGCAGCGTAGGACCGTCTTTAGCTCTTTATATAAGGGGAGGGGGTTCTGTGAGAGCAAAAGAAGCATGTCTACAATATCACTCGCTTGTGAAAAACTGTGAAACACTGTGAACAAGTTGTGAAGTTGTGTGAAGCTGTTTATGACCCTATTTTATGATGCGTTGCTTGATTGCTGCTGGAATGTTTGGAGCAGTCTTATACTTTAGGTTGTTAGAAGTGCCTGTGCGCATAAGCATACCCTTTGACGCCATACGAGACAGATAAGTGGAGATTGTGCTTAAGCTAACGGGTTCTTTTAGTTCCTGTTCATACACAGACTGAATATCTTTAGAAGTAAACCAGATCAGTGGAAAATTCTTATGGATAACTGATTGAACTTTCTCGAAACGTGACATTGATCGGCTAGCTGGTAGTGCTGGGCTCGTGCTAAGCGATGGAGCTTCATCTTGTGATCCGCCTAGCAATTCAACAAGATCAAGCAGGCGCAGAGCTTTGTCGCGGGTCACTTGACCCTCAAAGGCAATCGTGTATCGATTACCATCGTTGTCGAACAGCTCAACGCGCATTTTACGAGCCGGCACTAATTTGACACCTAGGTTGTTCACAACTCTACTGCTTCACAGCATATAACTGTGATGGTGAATCAGGGCATTGTAAAAAGCTCAATTTGAGCATATTTTTGGTATAGAGTAGTTTTTTGGTTTGATTATGGGATTACCAGCTTCACATGTTCTGTAACGACAAAATAGCTTATCTTTCACGGTTAGATCGGGTTTTCCAGTAGAAGTCAAGGGGTGCCACCTTCACTGTATACAAGCAGAATTTGGGTAAATTACAGAAAACGAGGCTTGTTAAGTAGCTGATTTTTTGCTATTTCACACATATTCACAGTTTTGTGAATGTGAAGCGAAGCCAAACTTAACAATGAAAAAGTCTTGAAAACTCTGTAGGAAGATATTGACCGAGTTAGTTGCCTACTTGGTGGATTTCGTTGGGTTTTTCCATGGTTTTAGGGGTTTAGCCACACCCCTATGTTTCCAGTCGAGTATTTTACGGTAAAAAAGAATTTTGGGAAGCCCTGAAAAGATATTCAGAGGCTCTGTCTAATTTCTTGGATAACTACACTTAATATACTAAATGTCAATTAACTATTTAGAGTATATATTTTCATATATTAATAATAAGAATTATCTTTATAGCAACTATTTTTTCCAGTAGAAATCAACGGGTGTGTGTTTTCCTCCATTACATTGATTACTATCGCTTGTTTTCATCTTGTTTTAGGATAATTGTGCTTCCAAACCAGATTTCTGTACTATACTCTTTATAGGTTCCAATAGAAATAACGGTTGTACCTCTGAAGAATAGAATGGTGGGTAACATATGGGAAACTCTATACTAGATGACGTATTCGACAGCTTCGTTAACGGCGCAAAACTATTCAAAGACCGCGAAGTCCTAAGACACGACTACCTACCAGAAAAGCTCCCACACAGAGAAGATCAAATCCGACTATTAGGCTCAACAGTAGCACCTGTATTGAAAAACGCAAGATGCTCAAACATCTTCATCTATGGCAAAACGGGAACGGGAAAAACAGCTGTCGCAAAATACGTCCTAAGTCACCTTGAATCAAAAGCCAAAGAGTACGGTGCCCAAGTAAGATTCTGCTACGTTAATTGCAGAATGACTGGCTCGGAATATCGAGTTTTCGCAGCCCTAAGCCAAAGCGTAGGACTATCAATTCCATTTACTGGTTTATCAGTCGGTGAGGTTTTCGACAGATTCCGCACGGGCTTAGACCAGTCTCGCATAATATTCATAATTGTTCTGGATGAAGTTGACGCACTAATCAAGGACCGGGGCGACGCATTCATGTACGAACTTACCAGAATCAACGAAACACTCCGCCAGAGCAAAGTCTCAATCATCGGCATCTCAAACGATCTGCGCCTAAAAGAATTTCTTGACCCAAGAGTCTTCAGCTCCTTAAGCGAAGAAGAACTCGTATTCCGCCCATACGACGCAGGAGAACTCCGAAATATCCTTCTTGAACGCTCAAAACTTGCGTTCCAAGATGGCGTGCTATCCGAATCGGCGCTAAGCATCTCTTCTGCTTTGGCTGCAGCTGAGCATGGCGACGCCAGACGTGCACTTGATCTTTTACGTGTAGCAGGCGAAGTGGCTGAACGTGCAGGCGCAAAAGCAGTAACAGAGGAACATGTCCGCCAAGCCGAGAAGCATATTGAGCACAACCGCGTTATCGAAGCCCTCAAAAACCTCACATTACACTCGAAACTGGTGCTGCTAAGCGTTTATCACCTAAACAAGTCAAGTGCATCAACCGGCGAAATCTATGAAGTCTACAACGAACTCTGCGGCGAAATGGGCGCTGGACTACTAACTCAGAGACGCTTGAGCACTTTAGTTAACGAGCTTGACACCATGGGGTTAGTGAATGCCCGCGTTGTCAGTATGGGACGCTATGGCCGAACAAAAAAGATACGGCTAGAAATCAGCCGCGGCTTAATCAAAGACGTGTTTGGCGACGATAACCGTTTTAGCGAATTACTAAAGTATGAACCTAAATGCCTGCACAAAGAGTAACGTTACTCAATGGGGTTCATGAAGTCCAGTACTCTGAGCTCCATTGTCTGTAGGTTAATCACTGGCACCTTTCCAGGAGTTGGCATCAAACCCAGTTTCTCCATATACTCGGTCTGAAGCTGCCAGCCGCCTGAATTAACCACAAGGGTATTGCGGTACTTGCAGTAACCCAATACGTGGATGTGGCCTCCGTGGAAGATGTCTGGAACTTTGTCCACCACCATATAGTCTCTGTTTTCCGGCGAAAGCATGGTTTTTCCGCCATACATCGGCGCTAAATGGCGGACCTGCATAAGAAGCTTCATAGACTTCTCAGGATGATCATTATCCATTCCTGGGACGACGCCGATTATGTCGTTTAAGCTTACGCCGTGATACATTAGGACTTCGACGCCATGCAAGCTGAGGTAGCAGGGGCTGCCGACTAAGTGAATGTTCGGTCTGTCCTTGATTGCACTGAGGTATCCTTCTGGGATGGCTGGCTGTGGCTGGGATTTGCGAGCAGCATCGTGGTTGCCCGGTGAGAGTACGATTTCGATGTAGCTTGGGACCCGTTTGAGGTATTCAGCTGCGAAATTGTATTGCTTGTGTACGTCGCGTATTGTGAGTTCCATTTGCTGGCCGGGGTAGATGCCGACTCCGTCGACTATGTCTCCTGCGATCAGCAGGTACTTTATTCGACCGGCGATTTCCCGCATCCAGGGTTCGCCGTATTTGCCTCTTAGCCAGAGGATGAAGCGTTTGAATGCTTCTTTAGTAAATTTTGTGCTGCCAACATGCACGTCTGAGGTGAGTACAGCCCAGATTGGCTCAGAAGCACGCAGTATTGGTTTTCCGCCGACTTCAGGAAGGATAATGTCTTCAGCCATCAGCAGGTTGGTACGGGTTTTGATGACCGCTGCGCAGAACACTGTATCTGGCAGTAGCATAAGCACTTTTTTCTTTACTTCCTCAGGCGCTTTGCCCGGAACAATGATTGTGGCGCTGCCATGCGGGTCCTCGACTGAGAGTATAGTATTGTTTTTGGAGTCACGCCTCTCGGTTAGCATACAAATAATTTTGAGTTTAGCTTTAGGCTGGGACTTGAGCGCTTCAGAAATCGGCGTAGCTGAACGCACGTCCATGCGGCTTCTCAGAATTTTCTCAACGCGCTTGAAACGGTCTTGGAAGAGCCCAACATATTCTTCGAGTGTGCCGTTGGAGGTTAGTTTGCCTGTGGGGTCCTCGATTATTTTAAGGTCTGAGGCGATGTCTTTGGCGTATGGGTAGAAGTAGCCGCTCGCATCCGGCGCTGCGTTTATGGCTGGCTCTGTGTAGGTTTCAGCTTGCGGCTCAGGTGATGCATAAGCTGCTGGTTGAGGTACTTTTTCCTGTTCAGCTTGCTCTTCCATTGCCTGCTGCATCTCTGCCACAGCCAACTGATGGATAACAGACACTAGCCGATCCCGATCGATAAACATCGGTTTGTCCTGCAACGCGGCTAGCTGCATGAGCGCCATGTTCATGACCGCTTCGGGATCCATATTTTCCGAGTTCTCGGTGAGGAACTCGAAGGCTTCGCTGTTCAGCGAGTAACCCGCTATTATTGCGGCTTCGATTGCCTTCTGGAGTTTCTCTTGTGCACTCATCAAGTATTCTGCCCATTACCTGCGCTTTAATTGGTGGTAGCAGGTATGGCGTCTGAGTTATTTACTGTTTATTGTTGCGCACAGGTGCTTTCCCTTGACGCTGCTTATCCCAAGCGATGGGGATTTGGTGATAGTTTATATATGAACTGATTTGTTTAGATAAGTTATAACATGGTGTCTTCGATGAGTGTTACGCGCAAGGTTCAGCAGACTCCAACAGGCACATTCTTTGTTTGCCTACCACGCAACTGGGCTAACCAGAACCAGCTTGAGAAGGGCAGCGAAATCAGCCTCGAAGAGACAAGCGACGGCAAACTCTTAGTCTACACTAAAACTGAAGCTGAACCGCAACTCAAAGAAACCACACTTGGTATTGGGCCATATTTGAGCCGCGAAATCATCGGTCGCTACCTGCTTGGCTATGACGTAATCAAGGTAGAAGCCAAAAGCCGCATCGACGCAGGTATGCGCAACATAATCAAATCCACCGTGAACTCGCTAGCAGGACTGATGATCGTTGAGGAAACCACTTCGTCGATGACGCTTCAGTGCCTCATGCAGCTACCTTTCACGTCTCCAGAAAAGATCCTCACACGTAACCAAGCCAGTACTGTTCGGATGATCCGGGACGCCGCAAGCTCCTTTGTCACCTCAGACATGGATCTAGCGAAAAACGTGATTGAACGCGATGTTGAGAACAACAAATTCTATTTCCTGCTCGTGAGAATCCTGCGTACAATCCTTCAGAACCCACGGTTGAGCGAAAAACTAGCTATTGTGCCAATCGAGTGCCTAGATTACCGTTTAGCCGCAGGCTTCATTGAGGGAATCGGCGACGCATGCGTCCAGATAGCTTCAAGCACACTGGAGCTCGATGGCACAAAACTCTCTGATGAGCTACGTAAGCTGATGCTGGAGCTGCAGTCGACCTGCGTGGAAGCTAACGAGCAGGCTTTCAAATCATTCTTCGGCAAAGACATCGAAAAAGCGGAAAGCGTGCGAAGCATGCGAGCCAAAATAGACGACAACTGCGCAAGAATAGCTGATGCAGCAAAGGATTCCTCTGTGGATCTGCTGCCTCAGGTGCTGGCGGCCGTATCTTTCCTACGCCAGATTTATGAGGGAAGCGTAGACATGGCAGACCTCGTTGTCTAGGCTTTAAATTTTTAATTCGAAGAAGAGACGCCCGCCCTGCTACTTCATCTTCCTAAACTTTTGGAAGAAACAACTGTTTTTAGTTCTGCGTCTGATTTTGGTTGCTGGTTGGTTGTGGGCTTTGTACAAGGTAGTTCAGTAGCGTCTGTTTTGCACTCTACTTTTCTGTGCTGCTTGCTGGTTGAGGTGTTTTCTACAAGTAGCTACTTGCAAAATACAGCGGTTGCTTTTTTTTGTTGATGCTTCCGTATACGGCGGCGTTGTTGCTCTGCAGTTACCCCCTCCCCTTATATAAAGCGATTTTTCAGGGACCTGCCTGCCTCAGTGTGACCTCCCCATCCCTACCAGACGATTTTCATAGCCCTGAGAGGACCCCACATAGTTTCTGCAATGATATCCTATTAGGCGCCAAATAGACTGCTAAAGGGTTAAATCCCAAGTCACATATTCACATTGGGGAACAACTATGTCCACTTCAACCGATAGAATCGCAAACGCACTATACCAGTCACAATGCCTCAGGTTTGGCAGCTTTAAAATCAAGTCAGGCGCAACCAGCCCATACTACATCGACATGGCCCGCGTCTTATCCGCACCCAGAAAGCTAGACATCCTCGCAGTGGAGGCAACAGAGAAAATACGCGAAATCCAGAAAACAGACCCCATCAACAAGTTGGCGTCCATCGAATTAAAGGGCGCCCTAATCGCACCCAGCATCGCAGTTAAACTGGACATGCCCTGCATCATAGTTCGTAAAGAAGAGAAAGTTTACGGCGTCACAGGCCGCATAGCAGGAGCAGACGTAGCGAAAGGCGATAATGTGCTCTTCTTCGATGACGTCATAAGCGAAGGCCTCTCCAAAATAGAGGGCATAAAACCCTTAACTGAGTTAGGCGCCAACGTGAAGCATATGCTGGTCGTGGTTAACCGTGAGCATGGTGGAAAAGAGAAACTCGAGCAACTCGGCTACAAGATCCATGCACTCGCAAAGATAACCGACGTCGTCAACTCACTGTACGCGAATAAGCATATCTCTAAAGAGGAAGCAACAAAAGTACTAGACTACGTTCAGCAGTTCAAGAACTGAACGTAGCAGTCAACTATTTTAGCCGTTGCCCTATCGGAGTAACCCTGATTAAGTAAAGCCTTCCTCAAATCAGCGGACTTCTCAACCTTCACGGCAATCCACAAAAAGCTACCTAGCTGGCACCATATAAAGATCATCAATTATTATCCGGCCAAGGAAACTGTACAACACATAGGCACCCCTAACTTTATTGCCGCCCGCCCCACACATTACCACTAAAAGGGTGAACCAGAAATGCAGCCTAACCCCATAGTCGACGCAATGCTAAAACCCCAAACTTACCCTGAACCCACAGGAAAAATAGACCTTATCCAAACACACATCTCATTCGTTTTCTTAACAGAAAACTACGTTTACAAAGTCAAGAAGCCAGTAAACTTCGGCTTCCTAGACTTCTCCACACTAGACAAGCGCAAATTCTACTGTGAAAAGGAGCTCCAACTCAACAGGCGCCTCTGCCCAGACATCTACCTCGAAGTAGTCACAATCAACAAATCAAAAGCCCTTAAGATCAAAGGCGAGGGCGAAGCAGTCGAGTACGCATTAAAAATGAAGCGCCTCCCGCAGGAGTGCATAATGACTCAGCTGCTTCAGGAAGGTAAAGTCGATAAAAAAGCCATTGACGAAATCGCCTCAATTGCGGCCAAGTTCCACTCCGAAGCACAGACAAACGCGGAGATAACTAAAGTCGGCGGTATCAAAGCAGTCAAGTTCAACTGGGACGAAAACTTCGCCCAAACCACCAAATACATCGACAAGACGCTGAGTAAAGCAGACTACACCTTCATGCAGGACAAAATCAACAGCTTTATGGCCGAAAACAAATCCCTCTTCGAAGCCCGCATGGCCGAGGGACATGTTCGCGATTGCCATGGCGACCTACACTCAGGCAACATATTCATAACCCCGAAAATCTGCATATTTGACGCTATAGAATTCAACGACCGCTTCCGATACAGCGACACAGCCGCAGACGTAGCCTTCCTGGCCATGGACCTTGACTACCAGAACAGAAGCGACCTAGCCGACCACTTTATCGCGCAGTACCAGAAGTACTCCAAAGACCCGCAGCTCCAAACTTTGCTTCCATTCTACAAGTGCTACCGCGCCTACGTCAGGGGCAAAGTCATCAGCTTCAGGCTAGACGACCCTAACATTAAAGCCGAGGACAAGAAAGCGGCAATCAGAGACGCCGCAGCATACTTCAAGCTGGCCTTGCAGTACGCCAAAAACCTCTAATTCTCTATTTTTTAAATTGCTCTTTTACCCATTCTGGGATCGATACTGTGCCTATTATGACGGGTTTCTGGTGGCAGTCGCTCCCGCCCGTCATCAAAAGCCCGTGTTCTTTGGCGAATGCGATGTAGTGCTCCGTTGACTCCGGCGTGTGGCTTAGGTGCCAGCATTCTATACCGTCGATGTAAGGCAGCATAGAGTCTTCGATTATTGCTGTTTGCTTAGATAACGCTTTAGTAATAGGTAGCAGCGAGATTCCGCAGGCGTCAGTTGGGTGCGCAATCACCAGTTTCCCACCCGCATCTCTGATGAGCTTCGAGGCTTCCTGCAGATGTAGCGGGTACTTGGGGACGTCGCATTTGACGAGGTACTTGTTGAAGGCCTCTAGCCGATCAGCAACGATGCCTTTCTTGATGAGGTAATCGGCGATGTGGGGTCTGCCTAAGCTACCCTCGACGTTTTCCTGAATCCTGCGCAGATCCTCACCAGTCAGCTCAATGATGCCTTCTTTTCTGAATTCAGCGTTGAGGTTATCAAGGATTTTTGCCGCCCGTTCCTCACGGTACTTGGCCATCAACGCAAGCTTCTCTGTTAACGCCTTATCGGTGTGGTTGAATTGGTAGCCTAAGAAGTCAAGCGAGAAGGGTTTGCCCTCTTTGTATTTGGGGTTGGAGAAGGTGACGTTTAACTCGACGCCGGTGACGTATCCGATGCCCAACCGCTTCGCCTCAGAGGTGGCTTCCTCCTGCGCGCTTATGTTATCATGGTCCGTGATAGCCATAAACGAGATTTTGCGTGTCTTAGCCTCTGCAAAAAGCTCCTTGACGCCTAGTTTGCCGTCGGAGTCTTTGGAGTGAATATGCAGATCAATCGTCATCTGTCGGTTACCTTTTCTCTACTTTAGTTACAATCCAGTTGCACATGCCATACTGGCAGGTATCAACCACTGCGTAGGTGACTTCCAGCTGAGAAAACTTTTTCTTAATTGAGTCAACGTCTACGGGTTCGAATTTCTTCTTGTTCGCCAGATACGCTTCTTCTGTCAGGGCGTTCGACTCATACTTCTCTTTAGTGCGCTTCTTAATCCGCTCCAGCGCAAGCTCCTGCCGACAGCTTGTCTCGATGATAACCAGCGACATGCCATGTTTAGCTGCTACTTCAGCAGCTCGCATCCGCAGTTCCTGAGTGACGAATGTCGCATCCAAGATCAAACCTCCTACACTTCCAGCGGCCTGTATGTCTGCACGTCGGAACATTTCCTCATAAACCGACATTCGCTTATTCAAGTCGCCGGCGACTTTCGCATCAAAAATGTCCTGACCCTTTAGAATCTCGCGCCGAATCATGTCACTGCGTAGAATCGGGTAGCCCTTCATTTTGGAGGCTTCCTCTGCGATTCCGCTTTTAAAGCTTGCAGGCAACCCGCAGGTAATCAGCAGTGTTCTGGGCTTAAGGTTTAATTGAAGAAAATCAGCAAAGGATTCACTCACGCGGGGCCACTCCATTACGGTTAGTTTACCTCAAGATATAATTTAACTTTTCCAGCCTAAGCGTTTACTCGCCTACTTTACACCTTATGAAAAGTAGGTAAATTCTAAATAAGGAGAACCACACACAGTCCTCTAAAAGAAGGAACCCCTAATGGAAAATTATCAGGTTAAAGACATCAAGCTCGCACCGCAAGGTCACTTACAGATCGAATGGGCAGCAAAACACATGCCCGTCCTAAACATCATTAAACAACGATTTGAAAAAGAAAAACCGCTCGAAGGCCAAACCCTCGTAGCATGCTTACATGTAACAAAAGAAACCGCAGTACTAATCAAAGTACTCATCGCAGGCGGCGCCAAAGTAGCCTTATGCGGCTCTAATCCGCTCTCAACCCAAGACGACGTAGCCGCAGCACTAGCAGACAGCGGCGTACACGTCTACGCTTGGAGAGGCCAAAACACCGAGGACTACTACAAATGCATCGCGAAAGTCCTCGAATACAAACCAACCATCACAATGGACGACGGAGCAGACGTCGTCGGCATGATACACAGCAAACGCACAGACCTCATAGCAAACATCAAAGGCGGAACTGAGGAAACCACCACAGGCGTCGTCAGACTAAAAGCCATGGAGCAAGACGGCAGCCTCAAATATCCAATCATAGCGGTCAACGAAGCACTCACCAAGTATCTGTTTGACAACCGCTACGGCACAGGCCAAAGCACAATCGACGGCATCCTACGCGCAACCTCCGTGCTCTTAGCAGGCAAAAACTTTGTCGTCGGCGGATACGGCTGGTGCAGCAGAGGCATCGCTATGCGTGCACAGGGCCTAGGCGCAAACGTCATAGTCACAGAAGTACAGCCAACCCGCGCGCTGGAAGCAGTTATGAACGGACTCCGCGTCATGACCATGGCTGAGGCAGCGTCAATCGGCGACATCTTCGTCACTGCCACAGGCGACATAAACGTCATCCGCAAGGAACACATGGAGAAAATGAAGGATGGAGCCATAATGTGCAACAGTGGCCACTTCAACGTAGA
Source organism: Candidatus Bathyarchaeota archaeon (assembly GCA_012515445.1). Classification (GTDB taxonomy): domain Archaea; phylum Thermoproteota; class Bathyarchaeia; order Bathyarchaeales; family Bathycorpusculaceae; genus Bathycorpusculum. Next base: position 49,845 of record JAAYYI010000040.1, read on the forward strand.
AATCAGCATCCCAGACCTCGAATCAATCAGCAAATCAAAACGAACAATGCGCCCCAACATGGAAGAATACACAACCAAAGATAACCGCCACCTCTACCTGCTCGGAGAAGGCCGCCTAGTCAACCTCGCCGCAGCCGAAGGCCACCCATCAGAAGTCATGGACATGTCCTTTGCCAATCAGGCACTATGCAGCGAATTCGTAGCTAAATCAGGCAAACTAGAAACCAAAGTCTACAACGTACCAAAAGACATCGACGAGAAAATCGCTGAAACAAAACTGGCAAGCATGGGCATCAAAATCGACGAACTCACTGAGGAACAGAAGAAGTACCTCTCAACATGGGAAATGGGCACAACATAAACAAGCCCTTCCCTGACAGGCATGACAAACTTTAAATTGATTAAGCGAATACATGGCTACTAAAGTAATAAGGTGAATTACCAAATGGTTAGCAAAGATCAAGGAATCGGTGGAGCAATACTCGCCGTCTGCGTTATCGTAGCAATAGGCTACCTAGTAACACTCTTCTATCCACAATGGCTTGTCACAGTTGGCTTACTCAGCAGCACAGCAAACGTTCAATTCTGGGTAATTGCAATACCAGTTTTCATAGCCTTCGTCGCTATCCTATTCATCGGCGCATGGATCGGATGGACAATGGCAACAACACCGCCACCAAAGCCAATCGAAGAGATCACCACTGAAATCGAAGACAAGAAAGAAGAGCCAAAAGCTGAAGAAGCAGCCACCGAAGAAGCATCCAAGAAGAAGAAATAAGCTTTTTTCTTTTTTCAATTTTTCAAATCTTTCTTTACTTTTTATCGCTATAAGCCCCTGCAACTTGACGCCGTTTGTCAGCCAAAAAAGTCACTATTCAACATGCATCTTATTGAGCATGCACTCAACAATGTCCCTGCAAGTCAAGCAACCGTCCGGAATCTCCTTTTTACCCCGCATACTAAGATAACCCAGATGAAACTGACACCCAGCTGGCTTATCACCCTTAGAACTCTGCTTATGCAACACTTCAACAGGTTTAGCCGCGGCGACTTCCGGCGTTGCTTTATCCAGTTTCACCTGTTCCTGCGTCTCTATTCTTGTTAAGCAAACGGGACAGGCATAGTATGGTTCGCTGGGATTCATCTGCAGATCCAACGTTTTAAGGGGCGTGCTGAATGTCTTTTTGCAGGCAGTGTTTGGGCAGGTGCAGCTTTTCTTTTCCCCCATTGGAATCAACAGAGTTGTCTCTACTCTACCTTGGATAGGTAGTTTATAGTGTTGATGAATTCACAATAAGAATTAAGGGTCGCCCTTGCTGTTTGGTCCATAATCAATAATGCGGTATGCATGTTGCTAAAGCCGAGCTACACTGTAGACTGGGGCTGAAGTGATAAGCCTTGCCTTAAAGCAGCTGGAATATTATTTCTATTAGGCTTACCGCTACTGCAATTGAGCATGCGCCAAATACGTTTCTTGTCTTCCAGGTTACAAAAAGCTTTGTAGTAAATGTGAGTGTACTGCATATTTGCCATGGCAACGAATTAATCATATAGCTCTGGTATGCCAGCCAAGCTATCACCGCCAGTAACATCACGTTCTCTTTTCCGACGAATCGGTTGAAGAGGATACCAACAAAGAACATTGTTTGCAGAATTACCGAGGCTACGCTAACAAGGACAACCCATAGGATCATTCCGTCTTGAGTGTAACCTTGGACCCATTGCTGGTGGAAAAAGGCATCTGTCGTCAGAAAGAATGTGGACGCAAGAACAAACCCCGCGGCGGTGTATACAGCTGTCTTTTTCCAACTGTTAACTCTAAAACCTAAGTCGTCAACCGTGACGCGCCTACTCAAAGCAAAAATCACAATGATCGGAACAATAGCGTAGGCTATGACGTTTGTGAGAGTATAGTTAAGTGTTAGACCGTTATCAAACAGGGGGCGCTCGGGTAAAGAGATGGGAAACATGTACTGCTGTATTATGACGCCGTGGAAAGTTTGGAAGACAAAGCCAAGGAGAAAGAGCAGTAGCGCCCACTCGAAAAGTCTGGTTTCTTTATATCTGATTTTTAAGAAAACTGCGATTCCAAAAACAACCAAAGAGCCTGCGATGGTGGTTGCGTTGATTCCGATTGGTCCAAAATACATTGGTTGGGCGTGGATTGGAAGGCTCATGCGTAGTCTGTATGGGGTTGGTGTTTCGGGAAGTTATTTTTTGAGGTACAGTTGTTTACCAAGAAGTGGCTGGATTTGATTGATGTGCCGGCTTTAAGCTAAAAGAAGAAGAAACTGTTCGCCCTTACAAGTCTTCTTAAAAGCGGACTTTTGGGCGGTTATATTCTGGCGTCTAAACTTTGTTGTGTGGATGGCTGTTTACAGCACCCTGAGGAGACTGCTGTTTGCTTTTTGGCTGATAGACGCACCAAGGGTCTTCAGTCAAGTAATCTTTCTTCTGCTCTGCTGGAACATGTAGGTCGCCGCAGTAGTCGATGAAGTCGCTTGATAGGCCATAAGCGCGTGCCCGGCAGCCGCCGCATACTGTTTTAAATTCGCATGCGCCGCATTTGCCTTTGAGAGTGTTTAGGTCACGCATGTTTTTGAAGACCTCTGAGTTGAACCAGACGTCTTTGAAGCTTTGTTCCTTTATGTTTCCCAGCTTGATTGGCAGGTATGGGCAGGGTGTTACGTCGCCGTTGGGGTAGATGCGGCAGTAATGCATTCCGGCGAGGCAGCCGCGGACCCATTGCCTCATGTCTAAGCCCATTCCCTGTGCGATGCGCATAAACTGCGGTGCGCAGGAGGGTTTAACGTTTAGTCTGTGCTTGTGGACTTTACCGAATGTTTTAGTTATCATTTCCTCGTACTTCTGCGGTGAAATGTCTTCCAGTTTTACTCCTCGACCTGTAGGTACCAAGAAGAACAGGTGGAAGTTTTCGACGCCTATGGATTCAGCCAGTGTCATGATGTCGTCTATTTGGTCATAGTTGTCATGTGTGAGGGTCGTGTTAACCTGCACTAGGATACCATTATTCCGTAGTGCTTTGCAGGCGTTCACTGATTTCTCCCATGCGCCCTCTACACCACGGAAAGCATCATGTTGAGCTGGAATGCTTGAATCAATACTAATTGAGACAGTTGCGATGCCTGCTGTTTTAAGTTTCTTGGCAACTGCATCATCGATTAAGTAGCCGTTGCTACCCAGCCCGATTTTTAGTCCTTTCTTTGTTCCGTACTCGATAAGTTCGTAAATGTCTTTGCGCAGTAATGGTTCGCCACCGCTTAAAATAAGCAACGGGCTGCTGACCTGATGAATCTGATCGATCACCATCTTTGCTTCTTCAGTGGATAATTCATCCTCAAGTTTCTTTTCTGTGGCGTTGATGTAGCAGTGGTTGCATTTCATGTTGCATTCTCGAGTCACGTTATAGGACATGACTAAGGGAACAAACCGCTCATCATTCTTGGCTTCCGGCGAATAAGCCATTTTCAGGTAATACTCACATACGCCGTCTTTCGCCATAAGTTTAGGCTGCCAAAGCGTGAATGGGAACGGTAGGACAGTGTCTAGCATGGCTTTGGCGTGTGCAAAGCAGAAGTTGTTGCAGAACAAAGTGGATACTTTAGGGTCAACGCCATATTTCTCTTGGGCGTAGCCGTGACCGCCATGGATCGGGCAGTTAAGGAATGTCATTCTGCCGTCGAGAGTTGAGCCATCCATCTTCATGTTAATGAAGTGGTCTGCCAGCATGACTGATTGCAATTTTTCTCTGCGCATGCCAACTTTAAGCGTAACGTCCAAAGCTATGTTGACGGTTTTTTGGCCGAATTCGTCTTTGACACGCTGCATAGCGGCTTCAACGGCTTCGTATCCATGGGTTTTAACGAGTTCTGTTAGAATAAGGAGGCCTTTGATTGTTTCGTACTCTTGGGTAAACCTCATGAGGACGACTTGCTGTGCCCAGTCGTTAAAGAGCTTCTCTAAGGCTTGAGCTGCTTTAGGGTCTTTGTTGGCTATTTGGGCTTCAATGGCTTTTTGGCTCTGTTTGAGTTTGGTGAAGAGCGCAATTTTTTCTTCGCTGTTTAGATGTTTAGTTTCTGCTATGACGTTTGCGTCGAAGTCTAGCCGCATAATATTTTTTGTGAGTTCTTTTGCGTCGTCGTAGAAGGCGCCGTAAATCTTGTTAAGGGTTGATGTGACGTTCGGCAACTTTACTTTTAATTCATCAAGGAGCACTTGGGTTTCTGACTCCATCTTGGTGACCATTGCCATATGGTAAAGTAGTGAACCTGCCATGCCTGGATCTGATTGCTTGCCCATGACGCCGCCAAAAATTTGGCTAGTTAATTTTATGGCTGCCTCAGAATCTTGCTTTTCGATGGCGCATACCGCTTGGTTGAGTTTCTCTTTACGGTCAGCTATAAGTTGAGCCCATTTATGGCAATGCCTAGAGTCAAAGTTTGTCATGCATCCATACCCTTAGTGCATAGAGTTATAATATGCCACTAAAAAAGGCTAGCAAAGTTTTTCATAGCTTACTTCGTGTCATCTTTACCATTTGTCTAACCCAATAGCCTAATTAAGCTCCATAGGACTTAGCCAACTAAGAAGGGTGAACCATTTGGATTTAGACGCAAACACAATTAACTTAATTCTGGCTCTAGCCGGATTCCTTGTTATGTTCGGTTACCTCGGCGGAATAGGCATCAACAAGCCCCGCGGCATGAGCAACAAAACATGGTGCGCAGGCTACCTTGCCATGGCAATCGTATTTGACGTTTTAGCCGTTATAGGCATGATCTTTGGCTATACCTGGTTAACATATCTACTGGTCGGTTTAGCTGCAGGCGCCTCAACCGGCTTAGGCTTCCACGTTGCCCACCACATAACCGAAGAAAACGATCATGAACATGAACACAACCCAATAATGGGAATGTAGTTCATTCCTACTCTTTTTTAGTTCCCAGTAAATCACTGAAAAGCAGCAGGTAATCCCTCAACTCGCCGAGCACCAAAAAATTCTCCCTAACATGCTCTCTTCCGTTTATACCCATCCGCTTGGCTTCTTCTCTATTCTTAAGAAGATGGCATACACGCTCAGCCGCTTGCTCAACCGTATCAACTAAGTAGCCGTTGACGCCGTCGATAATCTGCAGCGGTATGCCTCCGACTTTGCGGCCGACAACAGGCACACCCTTCCAGAGCGCTTCCGCGACGGTTAAGCCGAAGCCTTCACGCGTCGACATCTGAAGCACCACTTGGCTTGCACGCTGCAAAGCGTTCACTTCTGTCTCTCGTACACCTTTCAAATCGGTTAGCAGATACACATCGGGGTCTTCGCCCGCATGCCGCGCACTCTTCTCCAGATACAGCCAGCCCTCTGGGTCATCAGCCGCCATACCAGCAATCAGCAGTAACTGAACCGCGGGAAACTGCTTTTTAACTATCCGGTAGACATCGATGGCGCCTGAGGGATCCTTCCATGGGTCGAAGCGTCCCACCTGCGTGATTATGGGTTGGTCTGCTTTTATTTCCAGCCGCTTTAGAACCTCTGCAACCTCTGAATCGCTCATATCTCGGTTTTTCTCGCTTAACGGGTTGATTGATGGCGGCCTAATCGCAAGTGTAGGTACAGCTAGGCTTGGTACGACATACTGTTTTGCTGTGAAGATTGCTGCTTGGTAGCGGCTTATGTACGGTTCAAGAAATCCCCAGACTGACAAGTTAGGTGTTGAGAGATCGACGTGGCACCTCCAGATCCATGTGTTGTTTTTGTTGGGGTAAAACTGGATTAACGCTGCTGGCTGTGCATCGTGGACCATGACGAGGTCTGTGTCTAGGATTGAGAGTTCACTGTTCATCTTGTTGTATTCGAGGTAGAGGCGTTCCTCCTCTTTGCTTAGTGGTATACTCATGCCCTGTAGGGCGTTATGGATTTTTTTTGTTACAGTAAAGAAATCAAAGCCGCCCTTAATGACTTCCCAGTGTACATCCATGTTAGCGTCGCGCATAAGCGGTACCAAACTATGCAGGATTTCCGCGACTCCTCCACCGAACGATGTAGAGTTCACGTGAGTGACGGATTTACCCTTAAGCTTCTCGCCTAACTGTCGGATCAGCTCGATATCGCCCTCCTTAACGATGCCTTCGTAGTCGCTAAGCATGATTTTTCGGTTTAACTCAACACGTAACACGGCTATTTACCCCTAAAACAAAAAGCAGCAGTACCCCAGATGTAGGTACAAAGTATTATTTAGTTCGCCTCCAATAATAAAGGTTGATGTTAATGCGGTTTTAACGGTTAAAACCCTGAACCAGACGCTTTTCTACATGCCTTAATCCGACATAGCCGTTAGAATCCGACAGTGGGAGGACTTTGCCGTGCATATCGGAGCTGATTATCAAGATGGTGCCTGTCGATTTGTAGTGTGGGCTCCATACCTCAGCCGCTTAACGCTGATTCTTCCAGCCATCGACCAGCATATATCCATGGATAAAGCAGGCGGCGGCTACTGGACTCAGACCGTTGAAGGCTTGGAATCCGACACAGTCTACTTGTTTGAGTTGGACGGTGGAGCTGTTAAGCCTGATCCGGCGTCTCATTATCAGCCGCAGGGTGTTTTTGGGCCTTCACAAGTCATCGAACACGACAGTTTCCGCTGGGGCGACCGTGATTGGCGGGGCTTAGCTCTCAAGGATTTGGTTTTTTACGAGTTGCATGTCGGAACCTTCAATCCTGAGGGAACCCTAAAAGCTGTGCTGGGTCGTCTAGAGGAGCTGAAGGAGCTGGGCGTCACTGCAGTCGAGCTTATGCCGCTTACCCAGTTCTCAGGGCTGCGTAACTGGGGCTATGATGGCGTGTTCCCTTTTGCTCTCCAGAACAGCTACGGTAGACCTGACGACCTGAAAGCGCTGGTTGACAGGTGCCATCGTCTTGGTCTTGCATTGTTTGTGGATTTTGTGTATAATCATTTGGGGCCAGAGGGTAACTGCTTGAACGATTATGGGCCCTACTTTCCGAGTTCAAACATGGGGCTGTGGGGAGCCAACATAAACCTCGACGCAGCCGACAATGAAGGCGTCAGAAACTACTTTTTGGAGAACACGATTCACTGGCTAAGCCACTATCACATCGACGGCATAAGGCTCGATGCTGTTCTCTCGATGCGTGACAGTAGCCCAAAGCATTTTCTGCTGGATTTAAACGAGCATGTGCAGGCCTTCAAAGAGGCCGCTGGCAGAAGAATCCATTTAATCGCCGAAAGCGGCTATAATGTTCCGCTTGTGCTTGGACCCGTTGAGATGGGAGGCTGCAAATTCGACGCGCAGTGGCTAGACGACTATCAGCATGCACTTTTCGCGCTAATAACCGGTGAAAGGGAAGGATACTACCGAGACTACGGCGGCATCAACGACTTAGTCGAAGCCATAACCGAAGGCTACGTGTACGTAGGCGACCAGCAGGACTTCAGGCGAAGACCAAAAGAAGAGTCCTATCCTTGGATACCTACCAGCAGACTCGTTGTATTCGCCCAGAACCATGACCAAGTCGGAAACCGCCTAGTAGGCGACCGCTTAACAACAATATCCGGTTTAGAAGCAGCTAAGCTCGCCGCTGGCTTAGTCATCCTGTCGCCTTATCTGCCGCTGCTTTTCATGGGTGAAGAGTACGGTGAAACGGCACCCTTTCAGTTCTTCACTGACTACAAAAGCAGAGACCTAATCGAGGCTGTACGGGTGGGGCGTCGGAAAGAGTTTGATAGCTTTCACTGGGATGGTGAGATGCCTGATCCGCAGAGCGTCGAAACCTTTGAGCGGTCCAAGCTGCGCTGGGAGCAACGCTACGGTGGGCAAGGCCAAAAGATGGTGCTCTATTACCGTGCGCTTCTTGAGTTAAGGTGTCGGCACCCGATTTTCCACTCAGATACGGATCGGCACATAAAGCATGCTGCGCCTGAGGGAAAGGTTCTCTTTATCCATAAACAGCAGGGCGAAACTGAAGCAGAAATAGTGGCCAACTTATCCAAAGAGCCAGCGAGGATTAGTTTCCAATTTGGAGAGGACACCTACGTTAAAGTCCTCGACTCCGTAGACAGAGCCTACGCAGGTACCGGCGTATCTTTACCTACTTCAGTCGTCACAGGTGACGAGCACCAGATCGGCGGCTTCAACTTCGCCGTCTACTTCAAAGAAGACAAGGATGGTAACCCCATTGGCTGAGCACTGCATCTGCATCCACGGCCACTTCTACCAGCCGCCCCGCGAGAATCCCTGGCTTGAAGAAGTCGAATTCCAGGAATCCGCAAAGCCCTACCATGACTGGAACGAGCGCGTCACCGCCGAATGCTACGCACCCAACGCCGTATCACGCGTGATGGATCCAGAGTGGCGCATTATTGGCTTAATCAACAATTATAGCCGCATTAGCTTCAACTTCGGCCCAACACTTCTGTACTGGCTGGACCGGCATCGCCCCGAAGTGTACCGCTCTATCCTCGACGCTGACAGGGAAAGCATGAACAACTACTCAGGCCACGGCTCCGCCATCGCGCAGGTCTATAACCACATGATTATGCCGCTTGCTAACCGCCGGGATAAGGAGACGCAGGTGAAGTGGGCTATCCGCGACTTCGAGGTGCGATTCGGCAGGTTCCCGGAGGGTATGTGGCTGCCTGAAACGGCGGTGGATGTGGAGTCGCTGGAGGTGCTAGCGGAGAACGGAATCAAATTCACAGTTCTTTCTCCTCATCAAGCCTCCAAAGTCCGGCGGTTAGATCAGCAGCAGTGGATTGACGTGTCAGGGAGCAGAATAGACCCCCGTTACCCGTATCTTTGCAGGTTGCCTTCTGGGCGCAGCATCAGTTTGTTCTTTTTTGACAAGCGCACTGCCAGCGACATCGCGTTTGGAAACCTTTTGTCTAATGGGGAGGCGTTTGCGAAGCGGCTGGTTGAAGCTCTCAACAGCAACAGTGACACAGCCATGATTGAGAGTGTGGCAAGCGACGGTGAACTCTACGGTCACCATCACCCACACGGCGACATGACGCTGGCTTACTGCATCTACCATATAGTCGCCAACGAATCAGTCAAGCTAACTAACTACGGCGAGTTTCTGGAGAAGCATGCACCTGAGAGTGAAGTTGAGATTGTTGAGAATACTTCATGGAGCTGCATCCATGGGGTGGAGCGTTGGCGAAGCGACTGCGGAGACAACATGGGGCACGCAGGCTGGAAGCAGGAGTGGCGTAAACCGCTTCGGGAGGCGATGGATTGGTTAAGGGACAAAGTGGTGCCTAAGTTTGAGCAGGAAGCAGCTAATTACCTAAATGACCCTTGGCAGGCACGCAACCACTACATAGACCTGATTTTGGATCGCGCAGGCGAGCACGTCGAAAGCTTCCTCTCCCAGCATGCTAAATACCCACTGTCGATAGAGGAAAAGCGGCGAGTCATAAAACTCCTTGAGATGCAGCGGCATGCGATGCTGATGTATACGAGTTGCGGCTGGTTCTTTGACGAAATAAGCGGAATAGAAACCATCCAGGTCATGATGTACGCTGCGAGAGTGATGCAGCTAGCAAAGGAACTGTTCGGCGTAAACCTCGAGGGACAATACCTCAGCATACTTGAAACTGCGCCAAGTAATATCCCAGAATTCAAGAACGGGGCAAGAGTTTATGCTCTCTTCGTCAAGCCCTCAGTCGTTGACTTCGCCAAGATTGGCGCACAAAACACAATAAGAGAACTTTTTTCTGAAGGTATAAAAAGTAAATCCGTGCCATCACAGTTTCCTAACTGCTCATTTAAAACGGCGCCTGAAGTGACTGAGAGGTACGATGACGGGAAAATCCGTTTAATTGTCAATCGCGCCGTGATTAGCTCTCAAACGACGCTTGATGAGGAGACCTTTAGCTGCGCGGCGATCTGGCTTGGAGACCATAACGTCACCTGCGGTGCCAGAAGTAACATGCGAAAAAAAGCGTTCAACGCAATGCGTGATAAGCTTGTAGACTGCTTTAACAAGGGACAGATAAACGAGATAATCGTGTGGCTGTCAAAGTATTTTGGGCAAAACAGCTACTCCCTCAAGGACGTCTTCCGAGATGACCAACGCTATATCCTTGAATACATAGTTGCAGACGGCCAGAAGAAGGCAAAGGATCTCTATGACATAATCTACCATGACAACTCCGCTATGCTGCGGTTCATGAAGGAAAACCGGATACCCTCACCGCGGCCGCTGCTTTCAGCTGCAGAGATAGTGCTAAACACGGAAATCGGGCAACTGCTTGAATCTGACAAAACTGACTTGGAGCAGCTACGCCGGTTGCTTAATGAAATGCGACATCTGGCGGTGACGCTTGATTCAGTAACGCTGGGGTTTCAAGCTAGCCAAAAAATCGCCGCTGAACTTACTTTTCTAGCCGCAGCGCCAAGTAACATTGAAGCGCTGAAAACCGCTGTAGCGTTGATACGCATAGTAAAAGAGTTGCCTATCGAACTCAACCTGTGGGAATCACAGAATATCGCTTTCAAAATGTCCCGCAACCAGTACCAAACATACAAGCAGAGCACAGACGAAACCTCAGCGGCATGGGTAGACGCTTTTCAGCAGTTATGTGACCTAATCGGTATAAGGTTGGAGTAACCTTGAATGTGCCAACAGCTACTTATCGAGTTCAATTCAACAGGGATTTCACATTCAGCCACCTCAGAGAGATTTTGCCGTATCTGAGCCAACTCGGTATATCCCACATCTACGCTTCGCCAATCTTCCAAGCTAAGAGTGGCAGCATGCACGGCTACGACGTAACCGACCCCACAGCAATCAGCCTGGAACTGGGCGGCAGGGCAGGCTTTGAGGCAGTAAGGCGGGAGGCTTCAGCTTTAGGGTTAGGCTGGATACAGGACATAGTACCAAATCATGTCTCGTATTCGTTGGAGAACTCCCGGCTAGCCGACGTCATGGCTAAAGGTACGGGGTCAATGTATGCGAACTATTTTGATGTAGACTGGAACTATCCCGCCGAGAAGATCATGGGGAAGCTTTTCTTGCCCTTTCTACTCAGATTATATCGCCGATGCTTACACGACGGTGAAATAACTCTTGTGCATGATGGCGGCTTCAAAATCAGGTATGGCGCGCTTACGCTGCCCGTGAACGCTTCGACTCAGCAGCATCTTCAATTAAATGGCTTGGTAGAGGAAACACTTGAAAAGTACAACAGCAACAAGCCGCTTCTTAATTCACTGATACTCCGTCAGTACTACAGGTTAGGTTACTGGAAAACCGCGCTCAAACACATCAACTACCGCCGCTTCTTTGACATAACCGACCTGATAGGCGTCCGTATTGAATACCCTCAAGCGTTTGAGGTGCTTCACGGCTTAATTTTTAAGTTGGGGGCAAATGGCAGTTTTTCTGGGCTGCGGGTGGACCATATCGATGGTCTATATGAACCACAGAATTACCTTCGACAACTCAGAGAGCGATGCCCAAACAGCTATTTAGTGGTGGAGAAAATCCTCACTGGAACTGAACAGCTATCTGACAACTGGCCGGTTGAAGGCACCACCGGATACGACTTCATAAACTACCTAAACAAGCTATTCGTTAAATCCGCTTCTGAGCAACAACTCGACAATGTTTACAGAGACTTCACTGGCTGCAACCAAGCCTTCGGGGAGTTGCTCTACGAAGCAAAGAAGACGGTTGTTGAAGCCTCGTTTATGGGTGATATCTTTAACCTTGCAAGGTTATTTCACAGGGCGCTTGGCAGGCTGGGCTATGAGGCTTCGCTTGGGCGGCGAGGCTTCGTCGAGGCTGTTGTGGCGCTGCTGGCTAGCTTCCCCGTCTACCGCACTTACATCGGCGAGCAGAAGGGCACTGCCGTATTCAGGGAGGCGCTACGGCTAGCTGAGGAACGTAACTCCCAGTTAGCGGCTGTCTTCAAATCATTTGAAAAGCTACTGAATGAAGCCGAAAATTCGCCAGAGGCATTGGATGCCATTATGCGTTTCCAGCAATTCACCGGAGCTGTTATGGCGAAGGGATTCGAGGATACAGCGCTCTACAGGTACCCGCGGCTGCTATCGCTGAATGAAGTTGGCTCTAACCCTGATCAATTTGGTATTTCAGTGGCGTCTTTTCATGAATTTAACTGCTTAAGGCAGCAGAGGTGGCCTCTGACGATGAATGCAACTAGCAGCCATGATACCAAGCGGGGCGAAGATGTGCGGGCGAGGCTAAACGTGCTAAGTGAGCTAGCCGAAGAGTTCCAGATGCGCCTTGCAGATTGGAGAAGGATTAACGCCGCAAGCAAGAGGAAACTTAACGGTGCTTCTGCACCCGACTGCTGCGAGGAGTACTACCTCTACCAGACGCTTCTGGGTGCTTACCCGTTTGAGGCAAACGAAGGTTTTGCTGAGCGTGTCAAGCTGCACCTGGTTAAGGCGCTTCGGGAAGCAAAAGTACACACGAACTGGCTAGCGCCCAACCTGCGATATGAAGATGCAGTAACAGTTTTCATTCAAGAAATCCTATCCAGCCATGACTTCATGGATGCATTTCTGCCTTTCCAGCAGACCGTCGCCTACTATGGCTGCATAAACTCGTTAGCCCAGACCCTACTAAAAGCCACCTGCCCCGGCATCCCCGACTTCTATCAGGGCACTGAACTCTGGGACCTAAACCTCGTTGACCCCGACAACCGCAGACCAGTTGACTACAAGCTTCGGAAAAAACTGCTAGCCGAAATAACCCAGCTGCCGCCCGCTAAAGCCCCTGAGTTGCTAAATACCCTTGCGACTGGACAGGCCAAACTATTTGTTACCTACAGGTCGCTCCAGCTCCGCCTCCACCGTAAGCAACTCTACGAGCAAGGCGCTTATTTGCCGCTAGCCGCTGAAGGCTCCTGCGTCGAAAATGCAGTTGCATTTTTAAGGAAAAAAGGCGCTGAATTCGCCCTTACGGTTGCGCCAAGGTTTCCGGTGTCGCTGCTTCATATAGGGGGAGGGGGGTACTTGGCAAAGCAACAGGGAGGGCGAGGTGCTTCTGAGGAGGGTAGTAGTCGCCAGCTTAAGTGGAATCCGGATTGGTTAGATACCTGTATCCTTTTGCCTGAAGATGCACCGCCCGATTGGCGTGATGTCTTCACAGGCAGAGAACTTCATGCCACTTCTACTAAGTTGCCCCTGGGCGAAGTTTTAGGCAGCTTCCCGGTTGCATTACTGGAGGGTGAAGGACACGGCTAGCCTCAAACGTGCCTCAGGCATATTGCTGCATGTATCGTCTCTACCATCGGCTTATGGCATCGGCGATTTGGGACCCGAAAGCTACCGCTTCGCTAAACTGCTCGCAGACATGAGACAGCGTTACTGGAGCATACTACCGCTCACGCCGACACGCACATCGGATGGCAACTCGCCGTACCTTACGAGCTCTGCCTTTGCCGGCAACCCACTGCTGATTAGCCCGGAACTGCTAGTCGAAAACGGATTCCTGCACAAATTACCCGCTAAAGAGGGTCAGGAGTGCGCTAGCCGAGTTGATTATCAAGAAGCAACCCTGCAGAAAGAAGCTATCCTAAAACAGGCGTTCGCCACTTTCAAAGAAACCGCCATACAACAAGCGGAATTCGAAGCGTTCTGCATCCAAAACACCGCATGGCTAGACGACTATGCACTGTACGTTGCACTCAGGCAGAAAACCGGCAAACCGTGGTACATGTGGTTGCCATCAATTCGCAAACGCGATCCCCAAGCCCTCGCTCAAAAGCAGCGCCAGCTAGTCAAGGAAATCGAACAAGAAAAATTCAAGCAGTACCTGTTTTTCAGCCAATGGAGCAGACTTAAACGTCACTGCAATAACCTCGGCGTCAAAATAATCGGCGATATGCCCTTCTATGTTGCCCACGACAGCGCCGACGTTTGGGTACACCCTGAAATTTTTAGCCTGCATGCTAACGGTCAGCGCCGATACGTCGGGGGGGTTCCGCCGGATTATTTCAGCGCAACAGGGCAACTGTGGGGCAACCCAACCTACAACTGGCAGCGGCACCAAGAAACAGACTTCAAATGGTGGATAGAGCGCATACGCCACAGCCTGCTGCTCTGTGATCTTCTGCGGCTAGACCATTTCCGGGGCTTCATCGCTTACTGGCAAGTTGATGCTAGAGCCAAAACTGCTCTGCATGGAAAATGGGTGCAGGCGCCCTCAGACTCCTTTTTTGCCGCATTGAAGCGGGCTTTTCCTTCGATGCCGCTAATCGCAGAGGATCTTGGCTACATCGATCAGCCAGTAAAAGACGCCATAAAAGCGCTGAAAATCCCCTGTATGCGCGTCGTCATATTTGGCTTCGACGGCTCTAAAGATAATCCGCATACTCCAAGCAACTATATCGCGAACTCGGTTGCTTACACTGGAACACATGACACCAACACTGCACAGGGCTGGTTTACCACAGAAGCATCCGCAAAAGAGAAAGTTAACCTGTATCGCATAATAGGCAAAAAAGCAGATGCTCCAGAAATCAGTTTCGAGGTTGTTAAACTTGCGTTGTCCTCCGTCTCTGACCTCTGCATTATTCCGCTGCAGGACATATTGGGTTTAGGTGCTGAGGCAAGGATGAACAATCCGAGTCAATCGGCTGGGAACTGGGTTTGGCGGGTCACTAAGAAGCAGCTGTCCAGCCCCAAGCTATCAGAGCTTGGTGAGTTGACGGCTAATTATATGCGCTGCTAAGTTACAGGAAAATGTGCTATATAGCGCTCACATGCTAAACAATGGCTTTACGTGAAATTTGAAAATGTGAAAAATCCTCATCACAGCAATAGTCATAGTATTAATCGCAGGTTGGTTGTGGGCTTTGCACAAGCAATTCATTTCCCACCTACTTTTACTGTAGCCTGTTTCAGGTTGGGGTTTGTTCCTACGTGTCAGGTGCCCTTGCTTGTCAGTTTTTTAGCTGCTGCAAGGCACTTCTCAAAGCCGCCAAGCCAAGAAAACAACTCGCCAGCCGGAGCCTGCTCAACAATCAGCAGTTTGCTATTGGCATTTAAGCAGCCGTCAATCATCAAGTTGTCAATCAGGCAATTCTCCTCAATAAACATACCCAACCCATCCCTAAGCAAACCGTCCGCGCCACGCTTAACCCTCCCGCCCAGCGCCTTAGCAGTACGCTCCGTAAAGGACTCCGCCAAGTTCGTGTAAGCCAAAACTAATTTGCCCAATGCATGCGAAAAACCCAACTCATAAACCGTGCCCACATCAGCGCTTGGGCCTCTAAACGGCGTAAGATTCGCGATGACTATCTGGCAGCTTCTTATCAAACCTTCGTTAACGTCGCTTATGCATAGACCGAATTCGCGGGGACTTTTGCCTTCAGCTTTTACTTCCACGTCTATGGGGAAGACGCCTTCAAACCCATATTTTCTGCATAGCGCCTTCTTTTCTTCGCCTACCTCTTTAGCGTTAGCTAGGAAGACTTCTGGGCCTGCAAGATAGATACGCTGTGGCGGCATTTATTGTCTCCAAAATTATAGGTCTTGATAGCTGCTTAAAGGTTTTAAGAAGAGTTAATCCCCCGCATGTGGCATTGTTATTTCGTTTAGTGAACATACATTTTTCTATACAATAGAGTGTTTGAATAAAGTTGAATCCATAGCGCTGGGAATATGTTTAGCAATATAATAGCTTACAGGTATCACTATTAGCGGTACAGTAACGTTATAGATAATAAAAAACGGTATTGCCATTATGATTAAATCAAAAGCTTCAGCAAGGCTTGAACCTGTAACAAAAGCAACTAAATATTTATAGAAAAACAAATCTAAGGGCAACATAATCGCCGATCGAGATATGACTGCAAAAACCGTAGCATATGTTGTAGTTTTAACTTCGCTGATCTGCGTATTCGGCTTTCTTTTTTTGATCACTTTAAGGGAAATATAGGCGCCTAAAATCATTGTTAAAACAGCAAGAGCGTAGTAAGGGGAGCCAACTACGCCGATTAAATTAGGATTTAAAATCATAGAGACTCCCATATTCAAAAAAAGCGTCGCAAAACCAATTTTTAGCCCAAAAAGGAAAAACGTAATTACCAATACAATATCTCCCAGCTGGTAGACGAACATCGGGAAATAAGGCGCTGGTATCTTAATGAGATTCAGCACTGTTGCAAGTGCAGTAAACGCTGCAGTTACACCTACTGCCTTTACATTCAATTGTGCCACTTATTTTAAGTAATGAGGGCTCTGTAGATATAACTCCTACCTTTTTCTATTGAAACGAGTGATTTCCTTAAACAAAAACGGGAAATGCCTTATTCTTTTGCATTTGCCAAGGTAAGGCTCTTTTGGCCGAGCACAGCTCCAAAATTGGAGCCGATGGGAAAACTAACGTCCTCAGTACATGCTAACTCTACTCGTTGGATATGCGGCGCCTTACGTGCCTGCGTAACAAGGGATTTCACGCTGTACAAATCCGTAACCAATGCAATAGCCATTATGTCATAGTGACCCATGATTTCGGTGACGACCATAACGTTGCGCATATTCTTGATGTGCTCAATAGTCTCCAATCTATTGCTGTTAGGTTGCACAGATACCAAAAGCAAAATTTTACCTTCATAGCCCAGTTTTGAAAGATCAATTGAGACAGTACTCATGAAGATGCAACCGTCTTTCTTCATCCTCTCATATCGGCGTCTAACAGTGTAAGGTGTTGAACCTATGTTTTTAGCTATTTCAACAAAAGATAGTGTCCCATCTTTAAGCAACTCGTTTAGCACTTGGTAATCGAGCTTATCCAGTTTAACTTCCATCACTGTGTAGTTTTCTCCTTGAGAGGGGTTAAGTCAATGTTGCTGTAGTTGAGATGTGGCATACCTGACCAGACGTTAACTATTACTTTTCTAACACCGAACCTGCGCCTGATCATTTCCACCCGTTCATTGAGATTCGACATGTTCTCGGCGTAGACAACCATCGTTAAGTCGTAAACGCCTATGCTTTTTGAGGGCTCAACCAGGCATGTGTACTCTTTGAAGTACTTGACGATTTCTTCAACATTGCTATCTGTCTCTAATCCGATGGTGGCAACTATCTGGAAACCCAGTATACCGATTGATGGAAAAAGTGTCGCGCCGGTTATTACTCCGAGCTTTTTTAGCCTCTTAATTCGATTAAACACTGATACAGCAGTTATGCCACAGTCCTTGGCAATGTCTTTTAGGCTTGTTCTCGCGTCTACGATTAGTATTCTAAGAATTTTTTCGTCTATATCGTCTATGTGGACTGGTGTGGTCATTGCTTGTTCAACTAAAAGGCTTGCAACATTTAAATAAAGCTTCCCTGCCTGACCATGTACTCGTAACATATACTTTAATTTTATTACACTAAACGTGCGCTTTGAAGCCATAATCACTAGCATGATGCTCGATAACCGACTAATAATCGTGCATGCAATATCATGATATTGCAAAGTCTTATAAATAAACTGAGTTAAATCGAATACTACCCAAAAATAAGGAGAACAGAAAGTGAAACCGAAAATACAGAAGATACTATCAATTCTGATAGTAGTAGCATTTGTAATTTCAATAGTGCCATTCGTTGCAACCACTGATGCACAGACTACAGCAAAGAAAACCTACGCATTTATCTCTGCCACACCAAACCCCGTGGGTGTAGGCCAGGAAACCCTACTGCACTTAGGTATTTCCGAAGCCACAAACGGCACCTACTGGCAATGGAAAGGATTAACCGTTACAGTTGAAAAACCAGATGGAACAAAAATGACTCTAGGCCCATTCAACACTGACTCAACAGGCGGAACAGGCACCGTCCTAGTACCCGACCAAGTTGGAACCTATAAGCTACAATCTCACTTCCCAGAACAAAAAATGGTGCCGGGCATGACCTTCTTTAACCCGGTGGAAAAAACCTACGCTGCAAGTGACAGCGACTGGTACAATCTAGTAGTACAAGAAGATCCGATCCCATACTTCCCAGGATTCCCTCTGCCCACCGAATACTGGAACAGACCAATTAACCTGCAATTCTCGGAGTGGGTTCCCCTGACTGGTCAATGGCTAAGACCCGCCGGAAGCTACACTATGCCTCCAATCGAAAAGTTCCATGAAGGCAACGCAGATGCACCCGAAACAGCCCACATACTCTGGACCACTCCATACGCTGCAGGCGGCTTAACAGGCGGCGAACAGGGAGATATGGGTTACGAAATGGGTGACGCATACGTCGGCAAATTCGCAGGCTCAGTCGTAATCAACGGTATCCTATACTACAACGAATTCCAATCAACAGGTGGTGCAGCAGTCGAGCAAAACGTCCACGCAATCAACCTAAAAACAGGCGAAGAACTCTGGGTAAGAAACTGGAATAACTCAAGACTAGCACTCGGCCAAGTATACAACTTCCAAGGCTTCAACTACTACGGCGCATTTGCATACCTATGGACCGTTAGCGGAACCACATGGGACGCATACGATGCACAAACAGGTCGCTGGGTCTATCGCATAACAGACGTGCCAGCAGCAACCCCCAACTACAATTACTATGGTCCAAGAGGTGAGATCATCCGCTACACTGTGGACCAACGAAACGGCTGGATGGCTATGTGGAACTCAAGCAAAGCTACTAACCCACAAACCGCACAGGCAGTAGCAGACGGCAGCTGGGATGTACCAGGTAGCACATTCGACGGCAAAAGAGGTATCCAATGGAACGTAACCATACCCAAAGGCTTACCAGGCTCAGTGTGTCATGCAGAAGTAGAAGACTGTGTCCTTGGATCACAATCATCAGCCTTCCCAAGCTTTAGCGGCGCAACAATCACTTCATGGGCAATTAGCACTAAGAACTCAAACGCTGGAACACTACTCTTCAACAAGACTTGGAGTGTACCATCAGGCACAGAAGAAGCAACTTGGATCTGGAGCGACGTAAGCTTCGAAGACCGAGTATTCGTTATGTCATGTAAAGAGAACCTACGATTCTACGGCTTTAACCTAGATAACGGTGAATACAAGTGGACTACTGAACCAGAAAGTTACCTGCAGTACTATGACAAATGGTATGGCCCAATGCATGCTTATGGCTTATTCTTCAGCGAACGCATGAGTGGACAAACAATCGCATATGACATACAGACAGGTCAACAAGTCTGGAACTGGAACTGTTCAGACCCCTACTCAGAAATACTTTGGAGCGAAAACTTCCCGACTATGTTCCACTTTGCAACAGACGGCAAACTATACCTATCCTACGCAGAGCACTCACCTAACCTCAACGCGAAAGGCGCACCTTTAGTCTGCCTTAACGCTACGACAGGGGAAGAAATCTGGCGTATTAGCTGGTTCGGCGTCTGGTGGGGTGGATCATGTGTCATCGGCGACAGCATCATGGCAGGTCTTAACGCTGGCTACGACAACCGCATCTACTCATTCGGCAAAGGTGCAAGCGCAACCACAATCGAAGCTTCACCAAAGATCTCAACGAACGGCGACAAAGTCCTAGTTGAAGGCTATGTAACCGACATCGCACCGGGCACAAGCAGCTACGATGTAGCAGCACGGTTCCCACAAGGTGTCCCCGCAGTCTCTGACGCAAGCATGACTGACTGGATGCAATACGTCTACATGCAGTACCCACGACCAACAGCCACTACAGGAGTAACAGTAGTCATCAGCGTAGTTGACCCCAACGGCAACATGTACACAGTCGGAACAGCAACAAGCGACGCAAACGGATTCTACAGCACAACATTCGTACCACAAGTATCAGGCGACTACAGAGTCATCGCTACATTCGAAGGTTCAAAATCATACTGGTCATCACACTGCGAAACCGCAATATCCGTAGACGACGCCGCAGCACCAACAGCAACTCCAGTAGCTGAGCAATCACTAGTTGAACAGTACTTTGTACCGGCAGTGGTAGGCATAATCATTGCCATATTCATCGTCGGCATAGTAATTGTTCTAATGGTGAGGAAACGACCATAAACCATCAAAAAATCGCTTCCCTTTTTCCCTTTTTTAGTCAAAACAAGCGAGAAGAAGAGGCTGAGAAGGCTCTGGAACGAGGTTAAGTTGCAGCTTACCCTTTGTTTGCATTTCTTTCTCCTAAAGGTAAATCGCACCAGCGCCTCAGCAAACTCTTACTTCCCGATGTAGGTATATCTTATTCACTAAATATTATATAATTCTAGTTAACAACAAAGGTATAATGACTCTTACTTTCGATGAAGACATAAAGCTTCTGACAAGGTTAGGTTTAACTGAATTACAGGCCCAAGTTTATCTCACATTAGCAAAAATGGGTAAAGCAACCCTAAGAGACATCTCTTCTGCTTCAAAGGCAGATAGGGCAAACGTGTATCGAGTAATAACCCGTCTTTTGGAGTTAAACCTGATTGAAAAACTCCTATCAACTCCAACGGTTTTTAGGGCGCTGCCATTAGCAGACGGCATCAAGATGTTGCTTGAGAAAAAAGATCAGGAGCATAACGATATAAAAGCTAAAAGCCGGGCGTTGCTTTTACGCTACAAAGAAGCCAGCCAAGACTCTGCAGACGACAAAGATACTTCTGAATTTATCTTGATTCCCGATGGTCGATTGACTAAACGTAAAGTGGCTGAAATGATCAATTCTAACCAGAAAACCCATGATATCCTGATTTACTGGACGGATTTCAAAGCTCAAGCTAAAGCTGTTGCCGCCATGTGGTTAAAGGTGCTGGTTAGAGGCGTTAAGGTAAGGATACTTGTTTTTATGGAGAAGGACGAAAAGCTGCCTAAATCGGTTCTGGGTCTGCGCAGTTATCCGCAATTCGAGATAAGAAAAACTGCGACGGCGCCAAAGGCTACGTTGTCGATAATCGATGGAAGAGAGACCTTCCTAAGTGTATCACCGTCCCTTTCCCCTAGGGGGAAACCTGGTTTGTACGTGAATAATCATGGCGTGGTTGGGTTGGTTCAGGAATATTTTGAGTTGACGTGGCGTGACGCCGAACCAATGTGATACCGCCCAGTTATACACGCAAGCGCTGTTGTTGTTGCAGACATACACAATTAATTAAAAACAAAACGGTGCAAAATTAGACTCGCCATTTAGGAGAATAGAAAAAAATTGAACAACAAACCCTTTAGGAGAAACTCTAAAAGTAAAACATTAGCCACACTGGCTATCGCTATACTTTTGCTTAGCTCTGCAATCACGCTTTTCTCGATACCTTCTGCAAGCGCGCACACACCGGCATGGGAGATACCAACCTATGCCTTCATCAACGTCGCACCAAACCCCGCAGGCGTTGGCCAACAGTGCCTCGTAGTGGTTTGGCTCGACAAGATGCCAGACGGCACATCAGTCACAAACAACATCCGCTTCCACAACTACAAATGCATAATTACGGCGCCAGACGGAACAAAACAGACAGTAACATGGGAAACAGTAACTGACACAACGTCGTCAGCCTACACATCCTTTACACCAACCCAGATAGGCACATACACCTTCGACTTCAGCTTCCCAGGCCAAAAATATAACACGGGCACACCAGGCGTTGACTACAACGCAAACTCACAATTTGTTGGCGACACGTACATGGCCAGCAGCGCCTCAACCACGCTGACCGTACAGGAAGAACCAGCGCCAAGTGGAACATACACTCCACTGCCAACAGAATACTGGACAAGACCAATAGAGGGACAGAACGCGAACTGGTACACCATAGGCTCAAACTACCTCAACCCAATGGGTGCAGCCTACAGCTTCGGTTCAGTGCGGTATCAACCAGACGGAACAGCACCAGACAGTTCACACGTTATGTGGAGCAAACCGATCACCTTCGGCGGCATCGTCGGCGGTAGCAACGAATATCAGGAGCCGAGATCGCCATCAGCATTAACAGGCATCACAGGCACAGCCTTCTATACGGGTCTTTCATACGAAACCAAATTTAACACTCCAATCATTATCGGCGGACGCTTATTCTATGGTTTGCCACACAGCAACAACGGTGCAGGCGGCGGATACATCTGCGTTGATCTGCGTACAGGTGAAGAAATCTGGCGACAGAACTACGCAGTGAACCCATCGTTTGGGGCAATCGTTAACTTTGACTCTCCGAACCAGCACGGCGCAATCTCGTACTTGATCGCTACCCAATCCGTCAGGGGAGTTACTACTTGGATGATGCATGACTCAATTGATGGAAGCTGGGTATTCAACATTACCAACGTTCCCTCAGGAACAATGGATTACGGACCCAGCGGCGAACCGATAATCTACCAGATTAACCTTGCAAACAAATGGTTAGCGCTTTGGAACTTTACCAACGTTGTAAGCAATGGACCAGTAAATGCATTGACTGCCAACGGATACCGACCGGTAAACCAATTATTTGACACTCTATCACGAGCTTCATACTCATGGAACGTTACTCTACCAACACTGCCGACTTCAGGTGCAGGCATAGGCTGGGCAATAAACGACGACTTACTACTCGGCTACGGTAACATGCGATCAAGCTTCGGTCAACCTACATGGGGCGGATTATCAGCTGACGCTACAGCAGTGAAAGGAACCGTATGGGCAGTAAGTCTAAAGGATGGTTCAAGAGGATCGCTTCTATGGACTAAAGATATACTGGTACCATCAGGCAACGTAACTATGCAGCTTGGTACAGTCGACCCACAGAACCGCATGTTCTTCGTAAGCACAAAAGAAACAAGACAATGGTATGGTTTCAACCTGGATAACGGTAACCAAGTTTGGGGTCCAGTCGGCAATACACGTGCATTCAACTATTATCCAACAATCGGCAGCGGCGGAGTCGCACAGATCGGCTATGTAGCCTACGGAAAACTCTACGTAGGCGGTTACGGCGGCGAAATCTTCGCGTACGACACAACCTCGGGTCACCTAGAATGGTCATACGGCGGCGGTGGAGATGGTAACAGCACCAACAGCGGAACAGAAGCATCATGGGGACTTTACCCTGTATTCATCTCTGGAATATGCGACGACAAAGTCTACATATACAGCAATGAGCACTCACCCAACACGCCATTGTACAGAGACGAGAAAATCCGTGCCCTTAACGCAACAACAGGTGAAGAAATATTCAAACTGGACAGCTGGGCAGCATGCGGCGGCTTCGGAGACTTCGGCTTCCCAATCGCAGACGGACAAATAACCTACCTCAACGCCTACGACATGAAAGTGTACTCACTAGGAAAGGGCCCAAGCCAAACAACAGTAACCGCTCCAGACATCGCAGTAGCAGTCGGAACACCACTGATTATCCGCGGTTCAGTAATGGATATCGCTGCAGGCACAGCACAAGATGAGCAGGCGGCAAGATTCCCAGCAGGCGTTCCAGCGGTCTCAGACGAAAGCCAAGCAGCATGGATGGAATACATCTACATGCAGAAATCTAAACCAACCGACGTAACTGGCGTACCTGTAACAATCAGCGTCTTTGACTCCAACGGCAACTATCGCACGATAGGCACAACCGCAACAGACTCAAGCGGCATGTTCACCTATGCTTGGTCACCAGACATTGAAGGTCAATACATCGTAGTCGCAACCTATGCAGGCAGCAACTCGTACTATGGCTCCTCAGCAGAATCCAGCTTCTACGCGGTAGCGGCACCAGCAACAGCGACACCACAGCCGACAGCGGCGCCATCAATGGCTGACCAGTACTTCCTACCAGCAGTCGCGGGCCTATTCATTGCATTGATCGTTGGTTTAGCAGCAGTAGTATTGCTACTAAGAAAACACCCATAAAACAGAAAAAGCGGGTTACAAACCCGTTTTCCTTCTTTTTTGTTTTGAAACCCGGCACCATTAATTAAAATATGCCGAGCAACCATTGACTTGATGAGACGGCCATGACCAAACGCAGGGGCACCCGCAGATTGAGCATAAAAACGAAGCTACTGACTGCCTTCCTGGGGTTATCTCTTGTTTCCCTAGTTATCTTCGGCTTCGTCGCGTTCAATGGCATTCTCGCATTGAATGATTATTCCCTGCAGAGCAGCCGCACTTTGGGTTACAGCGCAGTAACGGATAGCACCATCGCGTTGGAAACCCAGGCAGAGAATTACCTATTGGGTTTAGCAGTGGATCAAGCGGACATTAGCAATAACCTGTTTGAAAAAGTCGAGTCGGAGCTACTGGTCCTGTCATCTTTAGCTAAGAATCTTCTTAGTAAACCAAAGATTGAGCCTGAACCCTTGTTTTCTCAGCAGCAAAACCCTGGTGGAGTTGATGCTTCAGTGTATTACCTTTCCCCAAATGTTAATGTTGAAAGCGTACGCAATGAATTAAACTATACCAGTAACATGGATGCTGCTTTTGCGGCTGTTCACTCTAATGATCCGTTTATAACTCAACTCTATGTGGGAACAGAATCAGGTATCTTCCAAGTTTATCCTTGGCTAAACACCATACCCCCAACTTTTGATCCACGAGTTAGAGGCTGGTACACTACAGCACAGCCAGACGCTGTTACATGGTCGACGCCCTACCTTGATGCTGGAGGCCACGGTTTAATGGTCACATGCTCCGTCGCAGTTGAAGCTCCACAGAAAGGCTACTTCTGGGTAATCGCCGCTGATGTAACATTAGACACGTTAAACAGGAATATTGTAAACGCCCAGATCGAGAAACTCGGCGGTTACTCCTTCATGCTAGATAGCGAGGGAAACATGATCACCCGCTCCTTATCCGAAGGTACAGGCGCTAATGGTTCTATTTTGTTTATTCCAAGTTCAGAGTTGCTTCTTGGCAATACCACCTTCGCCGAAGTTGCTACGAACATGACGCTGGGTCTGAGGGGAATCACGATGTGTACGTTTGGAGGCGGCGACAACTATGTTGCTTACTCTCCTCTTGAGAGTGCATATTGGAGTTTAGCCATAGTTTTACCCGTCAGCGCGGTAATTGCTCCCGCGTTATCTACAGCCGCCAGAATAAACGATACTGAATCTATGGTTAACCACTACATTAACAGGCATACAGATTCCGTTCGCAACTCATACATCGTCTTGTTCGCGATTATTATGGTTCTAGTAATCGCTGTATCTTACCTGCTAGCCCGAACAATCGTTACCCCAATAATGACTTTGTCAAAGGGCGCTAAAGCCATCGGCACAGGCAACTTCGACGCCCGAGTAAAAGTGAATACAGGCGATGAACTGGAAGTCCTCGCGGGTTCCTTTAACACAATGGCGGAGAATCTTCAAGAGCACATTGTCGAGCTGAAGCGTACAACAGCCGAGAAGGAGCGTCTCGTAAAGGAACTGGAGATCGCAAAAGGCATTCAGCAGAGCTTCCTGCCTGACAAGGAACCGGAAATCCTTGGAGTAGACATCGCCGCGTTAAACATACCCGCAAAGGAGGTAGGAGGCGACTTCTACGACTTCATACCTATAGCTAACGATCAGTGGGGCTTAACAATCGCTGATGTATCAGGAAAAGGTGTACCTGCGGCGTTGTTCATGGCGCTGTCCCGCACGCTGGTCAGAGCAAGCACAGCAGGCAACCCAAACATACGGGATGGAATAGAGAAAGCCAACGATCTAATCTGCCAAGACGCCAAAACCGGAATGTTCGTCACCTTATTCTATGCGATACTTGATTCTAAATGGAAGAGGCTGAAATACGTGAATGCCGGCCATAACCCGCCACTTTTGCTAAGGCAACCCTCTGGGGGGACTATTCTGCTGAAAGCTGACGGAATCGCTTTGGGCGTTATGGATGGTATAAAGTTGGAAGAGGCAGAGGTTCAACTTGAGAAGGGTGACGTGCTTACTCTGTTTACTGACGGCGTGACTGAAGCGATTAACGATAAAGAAGAGCAGTTTGGACAGGATAGACTGCTAAGAAT
This sequence comes from Candidatus Bathyarchaeota archaeon, assembly GCA_012515445.1. Taxonomy (GTDB): domain Archaea; phylum Thermoproteota; class Bathyarchaeia; order Bathyarchaeales; family Bathycorpusculaceae; genus Bathycorpusculum. The sequence continues at coordinate 75,766 of JAAYYI010000040.1, forward strand.
AGTACAGGAAAACAGAGTGTTGCCCGCAAGGGAAATAGTTGGCAGAGTGCAGGAAGCGGTGGCTATTTTTTCTGGTGGTCAACCGCAATTCGACGATATTACTCTCATGATAATAAAAGTGCTATGAGGCATAGAAATGGCTGAACCTGACAAGTCAAGTAATGAGTGGTTTGAGCTTCAAATAGAGAGTGACCTTAAAAATCTAGAGGTAGCCGCTGAATTCGTAGCTAAAACAATGCGGCGATTGGGAGCTGGCAGCGTGAAAGACGTTTTCGACGTCCAGTTAGCCCTCGACGAAGCCTTAACCAACGTAATCGAGCACGCCTATGAAGGGCAGCAGGGCGGCAAAATTATAATCCGCTGCGCACTATCTGACTCCAAAAAAGAATTTACCGTTAAACTAGTTGATTATGGCAAACCCTTTGATCCGAAAGCAGTTGCTGCCCCCGACACCGAAGCAGCACTTGAGGATCGGCGACGTGGCGGACTGGGGATTTTCTTTATGAAGCATTACATACAAACCGTTAAATACGCTGCTAACGGTAAGGAAAACGAATTAACGATGACTAAACTTCTAAGCTGAGGGTTTGAAGATGAGTGTTGAAGTTAAAACTGTTGGCGAAGTAAAAATTATCCTTGTACCTAAAAGGTTCGATGCCTACACCGCAAGCTCGGTAGAGGCAGAATTGACCCGACTGATAAATGAGGGCGCACGCAAGATAATCTGCGATTTCGGCGAAACCGAGTACCTTGCCAGTGCAGGCCTAAGAGTTCTCATTACGGCCTCCAAAAGCCTCAACAGAGCCGGCGGCAAACTGCTCCTTTGCTCAGTCAAGCCGTACGTGCAGGAAGTATTCGAGATATCGGGTCTAAACAAGATTTTCAAAATGTATGGTTCCGCAGACGCTGCCTTGCAGGAACTGAAGTAGAGGGCGCTTAGTTTTGAAAATAACCAATGCAGATCTTCTGCTAAAGTACCTTGAGAACGAGGGCGTCGAGTATGTCTTCGGCGTACCTGGCCTCAGCTTAGTTCCCCTGTTTGCCGCAATCAACCGGCAGGACAAGATTAAGCCAATACTCGCGAAGCATGAGGAGGGCGCGGCATTCATGGCTGACGGCTACGCACGCGTAAAAGGCGGCTTAGGTGTATGTTTCGCCACTTCAGGCCCCGGCGCAACCAACCTCATCACCGGCGTAGCAACATCCTACCTTGACAACATCCCAGTACTGGTTCTAACTGGCCAAGTGGCAACCTCCACTTCAGGGGGAGGCGCATTCCAAGACTCAACCAAAAACGGCGTTGACTCGGTGGGCATGTTTGACCCAATCACCAAGTACAGCTCAATGATTATATCTAAGTACCGCGTCGGCGAAGAAATCCGCGAAGCCCTAAGAATGGCGTTAACTGGCAAAAAAGGCCCCGTGCACCTCAGCTTGCCCAAGGATATAATGGCTGAGGAAATAGATGCAGAGCTTCCCTCAACAACATCGTATAGGCCACCAAGCGAATACTTTGACCGCCGTCTAGTAATCGAGGCCGCCGAGCAACTTGTCAACGCACAGAACCCAGTTATTCTCATCGGCAGCGGCGCTTTAGCCTCAAAGGCATGCGACGAAATCCGAGACTTAGCCGAAACCCTCAACATCCCAGTCGCTACCTCGCCTAAAGCAAAAGGCGCCTTCCCAGAGGATCATCCGCTATCGATGGGTGTGCTTGGCTTCTGCGGTTCACCAGTTGCTGAGAGATGCCTAACCGAGGGCCAAACAGACGTGCTATTAGTGATCGGTTCAAGCCTTAATCAGATGACCACCAGCTCCTGGGACCCACGGTTGGCGCCTACTAAATGCTTAATCCACGTGAACATCGACGCAACCGAGATCGGCAAAAACTACAAAACCGACATACCCCTAGTCGGCGACGCTCGAACAATCATTAACGAAATCTCCTTCCGTATCCTGCGCTACATCTCCGAGGATCAGAAGCCTAAAAGCAACGGCTTAGCACGTGTGGCTCGTATCCGAAGCGAAGTCGGCATATGCATAGCCCCCGAGAAGATGGAGTCCGACGCTGTTCCTGTTCTACCGCAGCGCTTAATCAAGGAGCTAGAGCGTGCCCTGCCAAAAGATGCCCTTCTATTCGTTGACACAGGCAACCCGATGTGCTGGGCAATACACCACATGCAAGCCCGCACCCCGGACTCGTTCATTTGCCCATTCGGCCTGCTAACCATGGGCTACTCCACTGCGGCGGCTATTGGCGGCAAACTTGCAGCGCCCAACCGCCCGGTCGTATCCATCGTGGGCGACGGCTGCTTCCTCATGAACGGCATGGAAATCCAAACCGCAGTCAGCCACGACATCCCAGTTGTGTGGATAGTGGAGAACAACGCCAAACTCGGCTTAGTGCACGAGTTCCAGCGGCTAAACTTTGGCGAAAAAACCGTTGTTACCCGCTTCAAGAAGATTGATGCGGCTAAAGTTGCTGAGGGTTTAGGCGCTAAAGGCTACACGATTGAGCGCCCCGGCGAGTTAGAGGCGTTGCTTCCGAAAGTAATCGAGGAGAATAAGCCTGCGGTTATCGACTGTACCATCGCTGACGAGGTGCCGCCTCTTGGGCCATTTGTACAGGGACTCAAGAACTTCTCGGCAAGACTAGAAAACATATAGACGAGGAGCACTTGCTCCCCTTTTTACCATTTTTAGAAAAGCTTAGAAAGCCGTAACTAGGCTCTCTAATGCATAGGCAAGTTCAACAAGTTTGCTGTAGTCAATTATCTCTGGTGTGTCTCTCGGCGAATGAGTTATACTGGACATCAATTCGGCGACTTCACTTGAGGTTAATGCTATTGTCGGTTTCTGGTTCTGTGCAAAGATCATGTGATCGCCCTGATACCACTGCTCTCCCTCTGCTAGATTCGGGTATTTGCTAAATGCTGCTTGTGCTTTTTGCTGGATTTCTGCTGGGCAACCGTAGAATGAGAATGCCATTTTACCCTTGATGTATCCTACATCATCAATGTTTATGGCGAGAAGCATCTGGTTCAGGCTGTCACTGTAACGGTTAAGATAATCCATCTGTCCTCCGACGCTGTAATGGTCTTCTCCGTTAAACGCCACTATCTCGATGCCAAATCCTCCCTGATAATTCTTCAGCATCTCTGCAAGAAGCAACAATACAGTCACACCTGAAGCGTTATCCGAAGCGCCTGGACTATCCTCAACTGCATCGATATGTGCACAAATAGTTATCTTCTTTTGGGCTTCTGGGTTTTTGCGTACTATGACGTTGCTGGCAGTTGTTGGAATTCGCTTTGCTTCTGCTCTTAGCTTAAAGGCCTGCCCTGCTTTAGCCGCGATTCTTTCCCCTTCGATATCTGTGCAGTAGACCGATGGGATGTCGAAGTCGCCGTCGTTTATCAACGGAAACGGGTACATGTTTCCTACCATTAGGGGGTTTTTGCCTGTTGCTGTAATGATTGCTTTAGGCTGCTTCTCTTCCAGTAGCTTGTAGATTTTTTTATGGTGGTCGGGGTTGTAGAATACAAAGTTTTTAGGCATCAACTGCTCCGAGCAGATTTCGCCTTTCAGTAACAGAATCTTGTCATGGCACTCGCATTTCTCCAATTCATCTACTGTTGATGCTACGATTAATTCTGCTTCAACGTCGCACCCCAGCGAGTATGGGCTAAGTTTTACCTCAAAATGCAGGTTCTTGTGGGTGAGCGATGGCTCTTTGCTTTCATAGTCTAAGCACTTGAACGGTGTCACGTCAACTAAAAAGCCCGATGCCTTCATTTTATCGGCAAAGAATTCCGTAGCAGCACGATTCCCTACGGAGCCGAGTCGCCTGTTGGGCTTAACGCTGCAAAGAGTATTCAGATAATCTTCTGCTTCCACTTGGTACTCTTGTTGGTTCATTACTGTTCACCCTCTTGGTTAGAGGCAGATTGGGAAAGCTGATCTATGTAGGCGTCTACTATTTGGTAGGGGTACATTGGCTGCTCTGTTAGTAAGCCTAAGAGGGCAGCTTCCGAGTTTGAAAAATCTGGCATGTTTTATCAATCCATTATTAGATCGATACAGTATTGTAGTGATACAATGTAAGGTATATTGCCGTAAAAAACGCAAAAAAGAGAGCCTTATTATGAAAACTCAACCGCCGGCGAAGCAACTCGTATCCCTGATGGCGCGAAATCGATAATTAGGTAGCTCTGTAATAAAGTACCTAAAGGTAAAGAAGCGCAGTGGCAGACGAAGGCTGGTTTGAGCTTCAAGTCGAAAGCGACACAAGAAACCTTGAAGTTATAGGCGACTTTATCGCTGAAACCATGAAGCGTCTGGGCGTTACTGATGAAAAGGCTATTTTCGAAACCCAGTTGGCTGTGGATGAAGCCTGCACCAACATAATGGAACACGCCTACTCCGGAATGGCAGCCGATAAATTGACGATTCGATGCAAGCTTTCTAGAAACGAGTTTACTGTCAAGCTTATTGACCAGGGCACGCCTTTTGATCCCACCACCGTTATACCGCCAGACACAGAAGCCTCGCTTGAAGAGCGGAAACGCGGTGGTTACGGAATTTTCTTCATGAAAACCATGATGCAAACCGTTAAATACGCCTTTACTGAAAAAGGAAATGAGCTAACAATGACTAAGCTGGTACACTGAAGGTTAAGCATATGGATATTGAAGTAAAGACAGTTGGAGACGCAAAAGTTCTTGTTCTTATGAAAAGATTTGATGCCTACACCGCTGGTCCAGTCGAGGCTAAATTAACTAAAACCATAGCGGAAGGTGCTCGCAAGGTATTATGCGACTTCTCACAAACAGAGTATCTGGCTAGCGCTGGACTCCGGGTACTTATAACAGCTACAAAGAGCCTTCAGAAGCTCGGCGGCAAATTGGTTCTTTGCGCTGTCCAGCCGTATGTGCTTGAAGTGTTTGATGTTTCAGGGTTGAATAAGATTTTTAAAATGTATCCCTCGGTTGAGGCAGCCCTAGAAGACCTAAAGTAATTTTTTTACTTTAGCCTTCAGATGCTTTTAGGTGCCTTTTATAATCAGCATGGTCATGTCGTCGAATTGAGGCATGCCATCAGCGAACCCACCAACCGCAGCTAAAACTTTATCAAGAATAGCCTGCGCCGGAAGATCAGCATTGGCCTGAATTAATTCGATCAGGCGCTTTTCCCCGAACAGCTCCTCCTGCTTGTTTATCGACTCCGTAACTCCATCCGTGTACATAACAATGATATCGTCTTTTCCGATAGTCACAGTTTTTGATTCATAATCCTGATCTTCCATGACACCGAGGACTATTCCGGTTGGTAAGAGTTTCTCAATTGTTCTGCTCTGACTACGATACACAATAGGAGGATTATGGCCAGCGTTAACGTAGGTGAGGGAGCGATCTTTCTTATTTAGCATACCAAAAAAGAGGGTAACGAACATACCCGACTTGGCATCCTGAGCTATCGTGTTATTGGAGTTGTAAATCACCTTTGCCGGGTCTTTGTGCCAAAGCGCGTTTACGCGTACCACGACTCGTGATAGCGCCATAAAGAGGGCTGCGGGGACTCCTTTTCCCGCGACATCCGCCACGAGTAGTCCGTGTCTACCCTCGTCAAAAGCCATAATTTCATAAGGGATTACATCGAAGAAGTCTCCGCCTACCTCTTTAGCCATGACTGTTCGGGCGGCAACATCGAATCCTGCTATATTCGGGATCGCTTCAGGCAAGAAACTTTTCTGTATTTCCGCGGCAATCTGGAGTTCGGCGTTAGAGCGGGCAAGTCGTCCCTCCATCTCACGGCGCTCTGTTATGTCGCGGACTGTTTCTATTGCGCCGACAACACTGCCGCTGCTTGGATCATACAGGGGGCTGGCTTTCGCCCAGAAATAGGCGCCTCCCGGCTTAAAATCGGGGATAAATACATCTACTACCAGAGTGTCGCCGGCCCGCTCCACTGTGTTGTATTTGTTCTCTAACTCGCTTTCGGGCAGGAAAATCAAGTCAGCCAGCATAGGTCTGCGTTTCTTGTAGAATGGAAGTGAATATTCGTAGTTGCCTTTACCGACCATGGCTTCTGCGGGTATGCTAGTTAGCATCTCCATTGCGCCGTTCCACGCCAATACCTTGCCTTCGGCGTCGATAACTAAGGTGGCGTCGGGGAGGAAACTGAGGATGTCTGCAAGGTTACGCTTGGACTTTTCGATTTCCTCTTCTGCTTGTTTACGGTCTGTTATGTCGCGGATGGTTTCGATGGCGCCGGCGACTTCTCCTTGTGAGTTAAACATTGGAGTTGCCTTAGCCCAGAACCATGCGCCTCCCTCCTTGAAGTCGGGAATAAAGACGTCAACGACGAGGGTATCGCCGTCTCGTTTGATAGTGTTATATTTGTTTTCCAGCTCTGACTCAGGCAGAAATATTAAATCCGCCAGCATGGGACGCCGTTTTTTGTAGAATGGAAGAGCATACTCGTAGTCTCCTTTCCCAACTATGGTGTCCGCTGGGATGCTGGTTAACATTTCCATTGCTGAATTCCAAGCGATGACTTTGCCTTCTAAGTCAATGACGAATGTAGCATCTGGTAGGAAGCTTAGAATGTCTGATAGGCTTCGCTGTGACTGGAGAACTTGTTGCTCTGCCTTTTTTTGTTCTGTAATATCACGTATAGTCTCGATGGAGCCGACGATTTCGCCGTTCGAGTCGTATAGGGGGCTGGCTTTTGCCCAGAGGTATGCGCCGACTTTATTGAAGTCAGGGATATAAATCTCGACGACAAGCGTGTCACCAATCCGCTGGACGGTGTCATACTTTTTATCTATTTCTTCTCCGGGCATGAATATGAGGTCTGCAAGCATCGGGCGACGTTTTTTATAGAACGGGAGGGCGTATTCGTAGTTGTCTTTGCTGAGCATAGCGTCTCGGGGTATGCTGGTTAGCATCTCCATCGCACTGTTCCACATTATGACTTTGCCGTTTAAGTTGATGACAAAGGTTGGATCAGGTAAAAACTCGATTATTGCGTCTTTGAATTTTTGGCCGTCAGCGTTCATACTTAGCCCACTTTAGGGATTAGCTAACTTCGTTTAAGCTAATTAGCTTATAGATAAGCGCCTGATTCTTTTTGATCCAAGCTTCAACATTAAAAAGGATTAGTTGGCGCCGGGGAAGGGACTCGAACCCCTGCGAGCACGAAGCCCACCAGCTATCTTGCCAATTTTTGATCTGGCGCCCCATTGTTTGATCTCGAGGCTGGCGCGATAACCACTCCGCCACCCCGGCTCCGAAGATATTCTTGCGTTCCTCTCTAAAAGAGTTTTCAGTCAACGCCTGACGGGTTGGCTGGGTTTGATTGCTTATGCATTCGGCCTTTAAATAAGGGAGGGGGAGGTCGCTGTGAGGTAGGTCCCTTCTATGATGCTTTTTGTAGGGGTGGGAAGGTGGCTTGAGAGCAGTAGAACGCCAAATAATCAAACGCATAACTTTGGAAACAGGTGCATAGAAAAAATCAAGCTTCACATGCAGACGCATAACACACAACGCAACGACCCGACGAACGCCTGTACTTGGACGCCAAAACTCGGCAGACGTTGACCCTATAAATAAGGGGGGTTAGAGACAAAATTGCGTGTTAACGCAGCACCTTTGATCTTGTGTGGTATGGCGCAACATTAATATGGTCTAGACTGCAATAGGCATACAACAAAATCGGGATTTGACTCTGATATGGGTATGAGACGTAAGAAACGTGATTCTGGCCCAATGCCGGCTGGAAGTGCAGGTCTGCTTCGCTTCTTCGAAGAAGAAACTGAGGGCATTAAGGTTCGACCCGAACTGCTGGTTGTTATGGCTGTAGCTTTGATAGTTGTTTCAGTTTTAGCTAAAGCGTTCTTCTAAAAACATTCTTTTCAATTTTAAAATTAATTTCTAGTCTTTTCGGTTACTTGTTTATCTACTGCTTCTTGGTGCTGCAGTGTGGATTACTTCGATGCGCTGAACGCTGTTTAGGTTCAGATAAAGTTCGCTTCTCTCTTCTCTGCTTGCAACCTGAGGAATAGGTGAAGCCATAGTTGTCCTTAGAACAATTGCCTCTGCCTCAGACAGCCAGATGCCTGAAGGTTGCTGCGTCACCGCGACTAGGGTACCTTCAAAACCGTATGACGGTTCTAGAATTACTCTTATTTTTTTGCCAACGTTCCTCTCAAGCATCTGGAAGATCGAGGGTGGCAATTCTTGATCTGGCATAGATAAGACTTCAGGGAATACAACAATACGCCTATTCGGCATAAAACAGTTATCCCTCAAAGGCATGGGCAAATATGCGGCTCAAGAGGCAAAACAGCACTTCAACCACGTAATCCTTTAACATTTTTATTGTAAAACAAAAGATTGCGCCTGCAGGGTTATAGACGAACCTGTAATTTATGGCAAGAATATACTGGGCTAAATTTTAATAGTGCAGTCCGCTTCCATAGAGCAGACAAAAAATGCCCAACAATTCTACAAACCACTCAATCGACAACGCAAAGAAGCATTACTCCTCACTATTCACCCTGCCGTCACTCAAAAAAGCGCTAATATACCTAGTCGCAGTCATCGCCATCGGCGTCAGCTTAACCACCTACGCAGTCTATCCGGGTATAAACAGCATCCTATTAGGCATCTCACTTTTCATCTTAACAGTAGCCACAGACTTCATCGTCAGTAAAACAGTACTGAAAAACGACGGCATGTTTAACCTGCGCAGAACACTGTCGATGTCGTTTTACTGCTGGCTAATCTGGCTGGCACTCCTCATTTTAGGCGCAATCTTGGAGTCGCTCCTAGGCTTAAATCTGTGGATAAAGCTAGCAATGCTCGGTTACGCTGCAGTAGTAACCCTGCGCATAATGGTGCTAGCATCAACCTCTTACCACTCACAGCCCCGCCAACTCGCTTCAGCGCTCCTGCAGCCAATCCTGTGCAGTGTCGCCATCGCCGTATTCTGGCCAATAAATACCACAGCGCCCACACTGCAACTAACCCTATACATCCTTTTGGCGCCTGTAATCAGCTTCGCTGCCGTAACCGTATTCTTGCACACGATTGATCGACTGGGCAAAACAACCTACAATTTGCCCGCGATGAAACTCTTCAAAGCTTTCCTGCTAAACTGGGTAACCGACGCCAACGAAGCCCTAGAAAGACACCTGGAAGAGATGGGTGAAGATACAACCATAGATGTTAGCCTGCTAAAGTTCGACACCTCAAAACCCAAAGCAGCCGTAATAATGCCCCTTGTGCATCCTGGCCCATTCAAAAACATCGGCAGCAGCCTTTTGCCGTCACTAATGAAGCAGAGCTACGAAAAAAGGTACAACTGTGCAGCCTTCACTCCATTAGGCATACTTGGACATGAACTTGACTTAGCATCGCAGGCTCAGAACCATAAAATTATCACAGAAGTAACTAACAGAGCAGATTTCCGCTCTTCCCAGTCAACAGCGTCACCCTTCACGCGTGCAATAAGTGGCTGCGCCATCGCAGGCTGTCAAATCTTCGGCGACACAGCCTTCGTCAGCTTCTCCTTGGCTCCACAGACAACTGAGGATCTACCGCAAGAACTCGGATGCATGGTAACCGAGGAGGCAAAGCGGCTTGGCCTCAAACACGCGGTGCTAGTCAACGCCCACAACTCTTTAGACAATGACTCTGCAGATATGAACGAGCATTTAGAGGAGCTAAAGAACGCAGCGTTCGAAGCCCTCAAAAAAGCCACGTCGCTTCCCCTTCAGCAGTTGAAAGTCGGTTCAGCAACCACTTATCCGCATGTATATTCGCAGAAACAGGGTATGGGCACAGGCGGCATAACGGCTATGGCAGTAGAAGTTGGCAGCCAAAAAATGATTTACGTAGTCATAGACGGCAACAACATGATTCCTGGCCTAAGAGAAAAACTCATGACATCACTTACCGCGTTGGGCTTCAGCGAAGCTGACGTATTCACCACCGACACCCACGCTGTAAGTGGATTAACAACTGGAAAACGCGGTTACCACCCAGTCGGCGAAGTCATGGATCACGAAGTACTAATCAGCCTCATCAGCGAGGTAGCGAAGCAGGCTGCATCCAACGTTGAAGCTGCAACGGTGGACTGTATACAGTTCGTTGTGCCTCAAGTTCGCGTTATCGGCGAAGAACGCCTTACTTCAGTTACAGTGCTGGTTGATAAGGCAATTACGCAAGCCAAGAAAACTGCGCCAGTCATCTTCGGCGCTGAGGGGCTGCTGCTGATTCTGCTGCTCTTGCTCTTCTAAGCTCTGGACTGCCTTCGCGGCTTGCGCTTTAATTCTGTACCGCAGACCCTGCATTCTTTAATTTTCGTGTCTGCTGGATATTGCTTGAAGCATGCAGGACAGTATCTTATCCATTCAAGCTGGCGCTTGATGCCGAAAGTTGCTAATGCGCAGAATTCTATGCCTAACTGTTTAGCGACGTTCTGGATGGAGTAATCGTCGGTTACGATTTGGGGTGTGTAGCCCTGCTGTTTTAGCTCTAATGATAATGAGAGGAGCTGCATGTCTGTCTCTGAGAGTTTATGGCTGTCGCCTACTTTTGCGGCTTGATCTTTTGCGGCTGTGTCTTTTGCCGGCGCTTTGATTTTCACTTTGCCGCTCTCCACTGCAGTTTGGAACCGGAGCTTTATCATGCTATTGCGCAGGATTTCTTCTTCAACTTTGGGTGTGGTGACCTGCTCGTCGGTTTGAGCAAAAGGATCGTATCCAGCCAGAAACGCCGATGTATCAAGCACAATTATGCGTCGGGTTTGGCTCATTCTGTTCCCTTAAACAGTAGCCTGTTACGCAGTCTATCGTAGAAGTTTGATTCGAAGCGGATGAAAGCGGTTACATGCTTCGATTTTGTGACTGTTACAGTAAGTTTGTCTGTAGCTATGGTTTTACGGTAGTTACCGTCGATGAGCACCAGCATCTTCTCTGGTCTTAGCACGTTGAAGGTTATGGTTGCGTCGGTTGGCAGTATGAGCGAGTGGAAGACTGTTAAGCTGCATATCGGAGTCAACACGAATGCGTCTACTTCACCGTCGATTACTGGTCCACCTGCTGAAAGGCTGTAGCCTGTGGAACCAGTCTGTGTGCCCATGATTAATCCGTCTGCTTGGCATTTCAGGATGGGTTTGCCGTTTTTGCAGATTTCACTGTAGAGGATCTTTGATGGTTCACCGGTTGAGATGACAACGTCGTTTAATGCGTCGGGCAGCTCTTCTTTGCCGGCCGATACAGCCATCTTTGTGGATTTCTCTATTTTGTAATCGCCTTTTAGGGTTCGTTCGATGGCTTCATACACATCTTGAGGTTCAACCTCGGTTAAAAAGCCCCTTACGCCCATGTTAACTGTTAAGAGCGGCGTGTCAGGCTTGGGTATGGTTATGGCTGCTCTAAGGATGGTGCCGTCTCCGCCGATTGTTATTATGAAATCGGTTTTCATTTCAGCTAGTGGAACAAAACCCTGTTTGCAGGCGACTTTCCCTTCAAGACTGTCTTCTACGCAAACCATAAGCCCCTTTTCCGTAAGGAACTCTGCTAGTTCCTCTGTGAGTTTAAGCGCCGGTTTTTGGTCAAAGCGGGCTACTAATCCTACGCTTTTAAACACGTCTGCACCCTTCCAGAAATAGCGTGAAGCTCAGTCTATATTAACATTCGTAGTTATAGCCTGCTTTTGTTTGACGACAGCTTACCTATTTGGATTCGGCGCTTTTCTGTGTCTGGCTGGGGGTTCCTCAATATAGGCTGGGTTGGCTCGACTGCGATTTTTTTCTATACCCCCTTATTTAAAGGCTTAACAGTTGCTAAGTTTGGGCTTGATTTGCTGCAATGCTGTTGGTACACTACTTGGCGAAACAGACATTTGCTGAGTTCTGTTTTTGTTCTACCTGCGGTTGTTTCTGTGAGGCTGTGTTTTGTTGATTCTTCTGTATACGGTGGGCTTTTGTTGCTCTCAAGCTACCTCCCTCCCCTTATTTAACAGTAGATCAAAAAATTGTGTTGTTTGTAGTTGGGCTTTTTTTGTTTTGTGGGTGTGGTTTTTTTGTAGTGTACTATCCCAGTTTTGGGTTGTGGAAAAGGTTGGTTTTTTGTTTTGGGTTGTTTTTTAAGTTGTATACGATGGTTTTCTTGTCTTTTTGGTGGTTTTTTGAGGCTTCTTTTGGGATATTTTCAT
>JAAYYI010000041.1 GCA_012515445.1 Candidatus Bathyarchaeota archaeon
GGCGGCAACGGTTCAGGTTTGGCAATAGGGTGCAGTTGCATTAAAGTAGCAGCTTAACCAAGAAATCCATTAGTTCGGTTTTTGTCCTAAAACCTCGGAAGATGGCTTTGCCGCTGGTGTAGAGCCTGAAAGAAACACCCTCATAGGTCATCTCGTAGATTATGCCTGCAATCATGTTCTTCTTAGTTGCCTTCTTTAGAATGTTAGCGATTGCCTCGTCCTTCTTTTCGTACTTGAAGTTAACGATTACATCGCTTTCGGCGCCGCAGGTACCCTCAATACGTGAAACATAGTCCGCTACTGTGGACATTAGAGTTTTTCAAGCTCCCCAAGGATTTCTGCAAATCGGTCTATTTCTTCTTTTGTGTTGTAGAGGTAGAAGCTTGCGCGGGCTGAGGACGTTAACTTAAAGAGTTCATGCAGGGGCTGTGCGCAGTGGTAACCGCTCCTTAGCATTATGCCGTAGTTGTCGAAGAACAGTGCGGTGTCGTGGCTGGACATGCTTTTGACGGCGAATGGTATTATGCCGCATTTCTTAGACACATCAGAGGGCCCGTAGACTGTTACTTTTTGTAGTTCCTTCATGCGTTTTGCTGCGTACTCTGTTAGTTCTTTTTCGTGGCTGAGCACTTTGTCCATGCCGGCTGCTTCTAGGTATTTGATGGCTGCTCGTAAGCCGACTGAGCCACTGATGTCGGGTGTGCCAGCTTCGAACTTATAGGGCAACTCGTTGTAGGATACACTACAGTTACCGCCTGCAACTGAGACCTCGCGGATCATTTCGCCGCCGCCCTGAAACGGAGGCATCTTCTCAAGAATGTCTTCTTTGCCAAATAAAGCGCCGATGCCTGTGGGACCAAGCATTTTGTGGCCTGAAAAAGCTAAGAAGTCCATGTCGAGGTCTTGGACGTCGATTTTCATATGTGGAACTGACTGCGCTCCGTCGACCAGCATGAGAGCCCCATTATCATGGGCTGCTTTGCCTACGCGTTTAACATCGTTTATGACGCCTGTAACGTTTGAAACGTGGCTTAAGCAGCAGATTTTTGTGTTCTTAGTTATTTTGCTCTCGTAATCCTCATAATCTAGCGTGCCGTCGCCGTTGACTCTGGCGTATTTGATTGTGGCGCCCTTGCTTCTAGCGATAAGTTCCCATGGCACAATGTTACTGTGGTGCTCCATCAGCGTCACGAGCACTTCGTCGCCTCTATTTAGGTTCTGCATACCCCAACTGTAGGCAACCAAGTTGATGGCTTCAGTTGTGCCCCGAGTAAAAATGAGCTCATGTGTGGATTTAGCGTTGATAAATTCAACTGCGCATTCTCTGCCTCGCTCGTAGAGGTCGGTTGCTTCTGCGCTAAGTGTATGGACGCCACGGTGTACGTTGCCGTTGTGGTTCATGTAGTAGTCTGTTATGGCGTCTATGACTTGGCGTGGCTTCTGAGTTGTCGCTGCGTTGTCAAAGTAAATGAGGGGGTAGCCGTTGATCTTCCTCTGCAGAATGGGGAAGTCTTGGCGCAGAGCTTGCATCGATATTATTGTTTTTCTGCCTCAGGTTTTTGCCTCTTTGAGAGTGTCTTTGCCAGTTCTTCCTCTTCAAGTGCCTGTTTCTCTTCGAATGTAAGTTCCTTGGATAGCCAGCTTGGTAACTCGGCGCCTTTCTGGGTGAAGTACTGGCGGATTGCGCGTTTGAGGGCGCCGACGGCTAGGACTCCGCAGTGGAATTTTACGCTGGGTAAGCCGCCGATTTCCTCAGTGACTTTTTTCCATGTAATGTCAGTCCATGCTTTTTCAAGCGTTAGGCCTTTGATCATTTCGGTGACTATACTGCTTGTTGCGATGTTTGCTGCACATCCGTAGCTTTCGAACTGGGCTTTGTCTATGACTTGAGTGGCTTCATTTATTTTTAAATAGAAGGTGATCATGTCTCCACAGGCGGGGTTGCCTGCTACGGCGACTACGGTTGCATCATCCATTTTACCTAGGTTCTTGGGGTTACGGAATAAGTCCATAACTTTAGGGTTATACGGTAAAGGTATACGTGACATGTTTAGTGCACTCCTGTTGAGCCAACTATCCCTCTTAAACGGTTCACTGCTGTTGGTAGAACACTGAGAACGTAATTTATATCGTCTTCTGTATGGCTGCGTGTGACCTTCATCAGAATGCTCCCGTGGGCTTCCTCGAAGATGCGTCCGATAGCGATTAAGACGTGGCTTGGCTGCAGTAAGCGTCGGCTGCATGCGCTTCCACTGGATACGTAGACGCCTTTTAAGCTGAGTTCGATGGTTATGGCTTCGCCTTCAGCGCGTAGGATGCTGATGTTAGCGTTGTCTGGGCTTCGCTTGTCGCCTTTAGGCCCGTTAAAGCGTAAATCAGTCAACTCGGCAAATACTCCGTCCACTAGTTTATCGCGTAGCATTCGCATCTTAGCGACATTTGCATCGAAGTCTGTGAAAGCGAGTTCTGAGGCTTTGGTGAAACCGACGATCAGCGGTGTGTTCTCTACGCCCGGCCAGAGTCTCTGGGTGCCGATTGGTCCTTCAAGGATGCGTTCAAGGTTTATGCCTTCCCTTAGGTACATGGCGCCAACTCCTCTGGGACCCTGTATTTTGTAGCTGCTCACGGTTGCTAAGTCTACGCCCAAATTTCTGACGTTAAGCGGGATTCTGCCATAGGCGTCTGTGGCGTCTGTGTGGAAAAGCGTGTTGGGGTTTTTGGCTTTAACGATGTCTACTGCTTCCTTGATGGGCTGAATTGTGCCGACTTCGCCGTTTACGCTGTGAATGCTGACAAGTGCGGTGTCACTGTCGACTGCTTCTTTTAGTATCTCGAGGTTGACGAAGCCGTCGCGGTCAACTGGGATCTTCTGTGTGATGAAACCGAATTTGCCCATCATTTCAGCGACTTGCAGGACGTTGATAGGTTCGATTTCGCTGATAATTATTTTTTTGGCTTTGCCCTTCTGAAGGAAGCAGCTGCCCATGATTGCTAGGTTGTTTGCTTCTGTTTCGCCTGGTGTAAAAGTGATTTCTTCGAGGTTTTTGGCGCCGAGGTAGGTGCTGATTTTCTGGAAGCAGCCCATGAGTGTTTCGAATGCTTCCCAGCCTGGCTTGTGTGTTAAGGTGGGGTTGGCGTATGCTTTTTTGTTCCAGTAGGGCAGCATGGCGTCTATGACTTCCTGCGGTACTATGCTGCTGTTTTCGTTGTCGAGGTACACTTCGTGGGTGATGCCTTCGTGGAGTTTGAGAAGTTCCTTTACGTTTTCAACCATACAGAATCCTACCATAAATTTCTGGATAGATAACTCGTCACATTTGCATATGCAGGTTCTGGTAATAAAACGTAGCTGAAAACATAACGGTGTTATCCATTGGTTGCTTGTTTAATTTTTAAATTAGAAGAAGAAGGCTCTTCTTCTACCAGCAGTCTTGGCAGAAGCGTCTGATTTGGAATCGGCATCGAGGAGAAGTTGCTGGCTGGCTGGTTGTGATCGATTCCTCAAGTGCTGAAGCGGTTTATGGTCGAGGGCGATTTTGGGAGTCAACAAGATCAAGATAGTAGGGCGTAATCGTGCAGCTATTGATTGCTGAGCCGTTATATGGCAGCGAGAAGTCAAGGCCAAGAG
Organism: Candidatus Bathyarchaeota archaeon; assembly: GCA_012515445.1. GTDB lineage: Archaea > Thermoproteota > Bathyarchaeia > Bathyarchaeales > Bathycorpusculaceae > Bathycorpusculum. The sequence continues at coordinate 3,629 of JAAYYI010000041.1, forward strand.
CTTGATGAGGGGTTACTCCACCGTATGAATGCGAAGTGGATACTTTTCCTTCACTGTTCATGGCAACGACCAACAGGCTGGCATCGTATGCTGTTCCGTCCCCCGTGTTATTCACCCAGCCGCTTATGCGCAGGTAGCTTGCGCCGGTGCTTGAGTGGTAATCCTTCGCCGTCATGTTTACTGTGATAACGTAGGGTTTGTAGGCGCCCTGATAGCGCGGGTTATCCTGATGGGTGACGGTGACGTTTGTGACGCTGACGGTACCGCCAGGTGTTGGCAGCGGACCATTATGCGGATATGGGCTATAAGATGGGATTTGCCGCGTAACCTGATTTTCGAATGTCTGCAGAACGGTTAACCCGACAAAGAGTGCGCCACCCAGGATTATTACATAATAGAATACTGCTAAGGCGACTATCCATCTTTCCTTCAACTACACGCCTCAACAGGCTAATGATGGCATTACAATAAAAGAGTTGCTAAATCAAGGGGAAAATACCGTTCAATGAATGCCACCTTGATTGAACTGCTTCAACGCAAAACAGGAGGCAATCAACAGGCAAAAAGAGCCCATGGCACTAAAAAACCCATATAAACCCACACTCTATACATACCGACAACCAAGTTATTCCGGTTTGAAAAAAGTTGAGGATAGCAGAGTTACCAATAGCCGACAGCGTCAAAGAAGTTCTAGCGGGCATAGGCATATGCGAACTGTTTCCGCCACAGGAAGCATGTATACAGGCGGGTGTGCTTGAAGGCCAAAACATTCTCCTAGCCAGCCCCACAGCCTCAGGCAAAACCCTAATAGCGGAACTCTGCGCCATGAAGCAAATCTTGGAGAACGGCGGCAAAGTCATCTACCTTTCCCCGCTCCGAGCCCTCGCATCGGAGAAGTTTGTGGAATTCAAGAAGTACACTGACATCCTTAAACCCGACGGCAGGAAGGTAGCTGTCGGAATTAGCACTGGCGACTTCGACACCGCCGACAACTGGCTGGAGCGCTATGACGTAATAGTCACAACCAACGAGAAGGCGGACTCGCTGCTCCGACACCGCGCCAAATGGATGGAGAACATCACCGCAGTAATCGCCGACGAAGTGCACCTCCTCAACGAAGCCGACCGCGGCCCGACACTCGAAATCGTGCTGGCGCGGTTGATGCAGTGCAATCCCCACATCCAAATCCTAGCCTTATCCGCAACCGTCAACAACGTGGATGAACTCGCTGGCTGGCTAAACGCCAAACCCGTCGTCACCACATGGCGCCCCATCAACCTAAAAGAAGGCGTTATCCTACAAGACGAAATCCAGTACAAAGACGGCGAATCCCGCAAAATCGAGCAGGAAACCCGCTTCACAGTCATCAACATGGTTCTAAACACCTTGCGTAACGGGGGGCAAGCGCTGATTTTCGCGTCTACACGCAAGAACGCGGTTTCCGCGGCTAAGCAGGTTGCTAGCCACATGGACAAGGTGCTCATTCCGAAGTCGGGTTCAAAGATTGTCCGCAAGGGCCTTGAGGAGCAAGCTAAGGGCGCGTTGGAGAAGGAGGCGCAGAAGATTCTCGACGCTGGTGAGCATACGCAGCTGGGTGATGAACTCGCCGATTTGGTTCGCTGCGGAGTCGCCTACCACCACGCTGGATTGTCTGGTGCACACCGCGAGATCGTCGAGCAGGGCTTTAAGGACCGTAAAATCAAGGTGCTCACTGCGACGCCGACGCTGGCATGGGGCGTTAACTTGCCAGCGCGCACCGTTATTATTCAGGATTACCGCCGCTTCGAAGCTGGTCTTGGCAACTACCCGATCCCAGTACTTGACTATAAGCAGATGGCCGGACGAGCGGGTCGCCCCAAATATGACAAGTTCGGCGAATCCGTTATGATCGCAAAAACAGCCGACGAAGCCGACTACCTTATGGAAAACTATGTCATGGCAAAGCCGGAGCGCATCTGGTCACGCCTCGCCGTCGAGAAAATCATCCGCACACACGTACTCGCCACAATCGCCTCTGACTACGCCCACACGGAGGAGGGCATCTACGCGTTTTTCCGCAAAACGTTTTACGCTTACCAGTACGACGTGAAAGCCATCCAGAGCGTCATCGCCAAAATCCTCCGATTCTTACACGACGAGGAAATGATATGCGTCGTAGGCGACCAGATACTTGCGACGAGATTCGGCAAACGCATAAGCGAACTCTACATCGACCCACTATCAGGCGTGATCATCCGCGATGCGCTCCAAACCAAGCCGCCTATCTTAACCGAATTCAGCCTGCTCCAACTTATCGCGCATACACCAGATATGGGCCCCATCATGCGACCCTACCAGCGTGAAGTAGATAAACTAACCATTGTGCTTGAAGATCACCGGCAGGAATTCTTCGTCGAAGTCCCAGAGCAGGCAGGCGACTACATCGGCTACGCAGAGTTCCTAGGCGAAGTAAAAACCGCTCTGGTGCTAAACAACTGGATTGAGGAGTTACCTGAAGATCAGCTTCTGGAGCGCTTCAACGTGCAGCCCGGCGACTTGTACCGCACAGTTGAGAACGCGAAGTGGCTTCTGCACGGCATCGAGGAGCTTGCGCCAGTCGTCGCCAAAAACAGGGCTGTCACTGCCCTCGGAACAGAACTGGTCGAGCGGGTTTCTAAGGGTATAAAGCGGGAGCTTATGCCCATCGTCGCGTTGGAAGGCGTCGGCAGAGCCCGCGGACGCAAAATCTTCAACGCAGGCTACCAAACCATCGAGGACCTAAAACGCACCTCAATCGAGGAATTAACTGAGCTGGTAGGCCCTGCATTGGCAAAGAAAATCAAGGTGCAAGTCGGCGGCTACGTAAAGAAGGATGAATGGGAAGCCCTGTCCACTGCGGCTAAAGCGCCGGAGCAAACCCAGCAGAAAGGGCTATTTGACTTCTAAACAGCCTTTTTTAGTATAATAGCGGCTGATTAGCAATACTGCAGCTATAATTATGGCGATAACAACTGCAGTGACAGCCGTCACTGACGTGGCAAATTCAGGGGTCTTATGAACAATATCTGAATCTGTTAAAGTGACCATAGTGACGTTTACAATAGAAATCATCCCGCCGTGCCCGGTTTTAACATTTGTAGGTCCAAGGTACGCAATGAGAATTCCACTGTTTTGGTCAATCACTATGTTTCCTGGTTCTGCAGAGCCAGCTATGTCTATTTTTTGTGTGCTCCAGTTGTTGTCGACGAATTTTGCGCAAATGAGCGCGTCTTCTTCTGTCCGGTAAGTGACATATGGCGTGTCTGATTTATCAAGCGCTAAGGACCCGATGTTAAGCCAGTTGACGAGGGGGTTCTTCATGGTAAGGTGCACCTTATTCGCTACTGTTTGGATGTTCCATGAATTGCCGTTCGAGTTAACGTACAGCAGGTTTCTATTGTACAGATTGCCAGAGGTGGAATCAGCTTGGGCGCAGATAAAGTGGGGGTAACCGTGTGAATCTAAAACCATATTGCCATATCCGTTTATGGGCTGAGGCAGATTAAGTAATTGGATATTCCAGTTTTGGCCATTATATGAAGCGACCTTAATCGCTTGGGTGCTATGATTCCCTCCTGAAGCGGCATCATAGTATGAGGATTGGTACCCATACAGTATGTATACAGTATCCGCTTTGTTTATTTTTAAGCAAATTTTTGCAGGAACATCATAATCTGCAGACCAAGTATCAATAGTTTGAGTACTCCAACCTATAGGTGTAAGACTTGCGTATTTTACCCATTTACCGTTGGAAAACGCGACATGCGGAGTGCCCAGTGTATCTAAAGCGATTGCGCCATAAAGATTAGTTTTCTTATCAATAGTCTGGACTGCCCAATCAGCGCCAGTCCAGCTAGCATAGGATAAGCCTGACCATCCCACGTAGGTTATATGCGGATTATTGTTTGTATCCAGACAGAAGCTCTGGACCCAGCCTTCATCTACCGCTTGGGTAGCCCAGCCTTTACCTGTCCAGGATGCATACATCACTATCGGATTGATTATTGAGCCAACAGCAAACGCACTGTAAGCTACATGGGTAATGTTATTCGAATCTATAGCTACGGGTAAATTGTCTTGTGCTGCACCACCACTTGCACCTCGTGTATCGATGGTTTGAGTATTCCAAAAGGCTGAGGTGGATATCGGTGAAGAGGAAGTTTTATCGATAGTAAAATTTAGGGTATGTTTAGAAGTTTTATAAAATGGGCCAATGTATGGGCCGCCTCCATAGTTTTGTCCTCCTCCGTCAGTTGTAACAGTTATCTGTTGATTTCCCTCAGGGGCATTTGTTAAGTCGATGGAAAAGAAGAGATTGTTTCGTCCGTTAGCAGCGCCTTCCTTCCATGTGTAGACCGTTTTTGTGTTGCTTTCCCAGCTTGTATTGTAGCTTACTGAATAGAGGTTTGCAAGTATTATGCAGTCGGCGCTGCAGCCTTGCACGATAAGGCCGATGCTAAATTTGTCGCCATAAGTATGTATAACGCTTTGGTCCGATATAGAGAAGTAAACTTCTGGAGGGTTAATTCCAGCAGAGTAATCAATCTCAGATACACTAGTCGGAGTTGAGGCTAGTAGAATTATGGCTACTAAAACCATCACCGGTAACGACGTTAACCGTTGATTATAGCCCATATAGTTTTTTAAAATGCAAGAGGGATATGAAGTTTTAGTAATTTACCGCTCGCAAGGCTGCTAATGCTTAGCTGTTGGCGAATTTTTCAGCTTGCTTGGCGGCGGTGCCCGTGTAGTTTTTGGGGTTTAGTGCGTAGCCAATTTCTTTCTCCGACAGTTTACTGCTGACTGTCTTGTCTTCCATCAATGTTTGTTTGAAGGGTTTCTTCTCAGTGGCGCTTTTAATGGTGAGTTGGCGGAGTAGTTCGTGGGCTTCCTGTCGGGGTACGCCTTTCTTAACCAGTGTGATCATGACGGATTCCGACATTGATCTGCCCTCGGTGATGGATAAGTTGGCGAGCATGCGTTGGCTGTCGACACGGAGGTTCGAGACGATGTTAACTGTTAAGCTGAGTATGTAGTCAAGTAGAATGCTTGACTCGGGCAACACGAAGCGCTCAGTTGAGGATTGAGTTAAGTCACGCTCGTGCCATGTGACCATGTCTTCAAGCGCGGGGATTTCGAGGCTGCGGACGATGCGGGCTAATCCGGCGACGCGTTCGCATGTCTCCGGGTTCTGCTTGTGAGGCATAGTGCTGCTGCCAACCTGCTTCTTTGCCTCGAACGATTCGAAGACCTCAGCGATTTCGGGGCGCTGTAACTCTCGGATTTCGGCTGTAAAGTTCTCCAGTGAAGTGGCTATCATTGCGTAGATGGCGATGAGTTCGGCATAGCGGTCGCGCTGCACGATCTGCGTTGAGATTTCAGCTGCGTGGATACCAAGCTGCTTCATCACGAGTGCTTGGATTTTTTCAGCGTGCTCGCCGATGCCGGCTTGGGTGCCGACGGCGCCGCTGATTTTGCCTGCGACAACGCGTTTCTTGCATTCTTCAAAGCGTTGGAGGTGGCGATTGACTTCATAGCCCCAGACCGCAAACTTGAAGCCCAGTGTGATGGGCAATGCGTGTTGGCCGTGAGTTCTGCCAATCATAACTGTATCTTTGTATGTGCCAGCCTGCTTCTGGAGGACAGCTTTGAGTTCTCCGAGGCGTTTCTCCAGCACGGCGATGGCGTCGTTTAGTTGTAGCGCGTTGGCGGTGTCTACGATATCGTAGCTTGTGACACCGTAGTGTACGTATGCGCCAGATTCGCCGCATTGCTCAGATAACGCGCGGACCATCGACATGATATCGTGCTTGATCTCTTTCTCGATTGCTTTAACCCGCTCTACCTTAACGTATTTGGTGGATGCCATTTCCTTGATTTTGTCGGCGTCCTTCTGGGGGATGTTGCCTACTTCGGCATGCGCCAGCGCCAAGGCTGCTTCCACGTCGAGTAGTTTCTGCATGCGGGTCTCTTCATCGAAGATTCTGAGCATCTCGGGCGTTCCGTAACGGCCTGTATCTATTGGTAAGATTGGCAAGGATAAGCTTCCTCAAGCAGATGGTATCTGCGATTAAAGATTAATGTTTTTTGAATAGGTTGCAGGAAACATCTTGGTTGCAGCCGGCTTCCTCCTGCTCCAGCTGGATTGTGGTGTGCTCGATGCCGTGTTTCTCGGTCAGAAGCTTGTTTATGTCTTTGAGTATCTGCTTGGTGTCGCCGCCGCTGATGGTTACGTGTGCGGTTAATGAGTACATGCCTGAGGTTATTTCCCAGATGTGCAGGTCAGTTATCTCGACGACAGCTGGGACATTTTTCTTTAGTTCTTCGGTGATTACGTCGGTTGTCATGCCTTTAGGCGCCGTCTCAAGCAGCACGTTGATGGAGTCACGCAGCAGTCCTACTGCCCAGATGAAGATTATGATGGATATGCCGATGCCGAGGATGGGGTCGATGATGTACCAGTTGGTTAACGACACGATGACTGCGCCGATTATGATGGCGACTGAGGAAGCGGTGTCGGCGAACATGTGCAGGAATGCGCCTTTGACGTTGAGGTCATGGTGTGCGCTGCCTCTTAGTAGTATGATGCTTATGCCATTGGCAGCTAATCCCAGCAGTGCAACAAGTAGCATCTCAGTCCCTAACACTGGCTGTGGATTCAGTAGGCGGATTACGCCTTCATAGAAGATGTATGCGGTTACGCCGAAGAGGAAGATGCTGTTGAACAGTGCAGCTAGGATTTCTGCTCTGTAGAACCCGAATGTCCGGTGATGGCACGGTTCTTTTGCAGCGATAACTATAGCTGTGAAGCTAATGATTAACGCGAAAAGGTGAGTAAACATGTGTCCTGCGTCGCTTCCAAGCGCTAAGCTTCCCGTTAGCACGCTGCCGACGAGTTCAGCAACCATAACGACTGCGGTAACCACCATTGAGAGTACAAGCCTGTTTTTAGCTACGTTCTTGTACTCATCTATCTCGGATAGCGATTCATGATGTGGCTTATGGCTATGCGTCATCTGATTCTAAGGCAATAGAGGAACTGTCGGCTAATAAGTTTAAAGCTGCAATTTATTGAATCGATATACCCTCTGTGTCTTCCTTCACCGTTAGATTGAGCTTCTCTGCCGTGTGCCTAATCATTTTCCTGTCAGAATCACAGCTTAATCCTTCGATGCGTATCGTGTAACCTACCAACTCGTTAACGTGTTCAAAAGAGATGTGTCTTTCGAAGAGGGTGAGCGCTTTTAAGCAGTTTAATGCTTGGTAGGTTTCCATCAGCTTTCACGCTACGTTCTGCCATTTTTTGCATTATAGAATAAAAGACTTACCGAGTTTACGCATGAAACGATAACTGTAGAGCACAAATACGTAATCACAATCAGAATTAGAACCAAACATGGAAATCGGCACCTAGAAAAAAGTTCAGAATGTTAATGTTACAGCGACACCTCTATCTCTAATACAGTAACCGGGGCATAAAGAAATGAAAACCACCATCGCAGTGTTAGACAAACACGGAGACAGTGCAGTAACCAAAATGCTAGACGTCCTGCAATCATTTGACGTCGGACAAGTTTCGCATTTCGGCTTGATTACGCCTAAAAAGAGCTTCTTCGAAAAGCCACTTGGTATCATAAACAGGCAGGGCCTAGAAGACTCCACACTTATCGGCTGTATCAGTTCACGAGCTATAGTCTCCAGCAGCTACGACACACTCCAGCTGGATAACGCCGCGTTACTTTTCGAGGGCAGAATCTACAATCCCGTACCCAAAGAAGCCCTGACAAAAAACGTAGCTAAGAACCCCCACTGTGAAACCGCACTGCAGACCCTTATCGAGCAATCTGACGGCGACTACGCGTTCTTGATGCTAAAACAGGGATGGATAGCTGCAGGACGCGACCCAGTAGGTGTAGCGCCGCTCTATTATGGCGAAAACCGAGATATCGTCGTATACGCAACCAACCGCAAAGCACTCTGGCGACTCGGCATAGAAAACCCCCTCTCTTTTCCACCCGGAACCTTAGGATTCGCCGACAAAGAAGGCTTCAAATTCAAACCAGTAAAGACCGCCACCTTCACAGCCCCAAAACCCACAACGCTCGATTACGCCGCAGAAACCCTTCAGGCGCTGCTCACGGAATCAGTCAAGCGCCGAGTGCAGGGCCTAGAAAAAGTTGCGGTGGCGTTCTCAGGCGGCTTGGACAGCAGCGTAATAGCGTATCTTGCCAGCAAGCAGGACGTTAAAGTGGAGTTACTGCACGTCAGCATGGAGAATGAGGAAGAAACCGAGGTAGCGATCGAGGCTTCTGAGGCTCTTGATTTGCCGATGCAGATACACTTATTCAAAGACTCCGACGTTGAAGTCGCTGTGCCAAGAGTGGTGGACCTCATCGAGGAAGCTGACCCTGTTAAGGCGGCGATCGGTGTGCCCTTCTATTGGACGGCGCAGAAGGCGTTTGAAGCCAAGTACAAAGTAATGCTGGCGGGTCAGGGCGCGGATGAACTCTTCGGTGGATACCAACGCTACGTCAACGAGTGCCTTAAAGACGGCGCCGAAAAAGTTAGGCGCACAATGTTTGACGATGTAGTTAACATTCACGTAAGCAACCTCGAGCGAGATTTGAAGATAACAGGTTTCTTTGATGTTGAGCTACGGTGCCCGTTTGCAAGTTTTGAAATGGCTGAGTATGCGCTTGGGCTGCCGCTTGAATGCAAACTGGAGCCGAAAGCTGATACGCTGCGTAAGCTTGTGCTACGTAAAGTCGCGCGGAACATCGGTATGCCCCCGTCGATTGCGGATAAGGCGAAGAAGGCTGTACAGTACTCTACGGGGATCAACGACGCCGTGAAGCGTGTAGCTAAAGCCCAGGGCAAATCGGTTAACGAGTACGTCGCGGACCTTTTCAGCGCATCCAAGAATATACCTTAATTTTCAAGCGGCACATTTTTCTTTTTTAATACTGAAACACTGGCAAACTCCCTTTAGCCCCTTACATAAGGGAGGGGTAGGTCACTCTGAGACGGGTAGGTCCAGCCTTTTTATGTTTCAAGCAGAAGTTCAACCTACTATTGCTGCTTTAAATAAGGGGGATCTAGAAAAAATCGCGGCTTAGAGCAATCAACCCTGCAATCGGCAGCTAAGCGCTTATTTACCCCATTATGCTTTAGACTCAGTAGTGATTATTTTATGGCTAAATCTGAGGAAAATCTAAAAGCCGCCTTCGCAGGCGAATCCCAAGCAAACAGAACTTATCTTGCATTCGCTAAAGCAGCAGAAAAAGAAGGCTTCGTCCAAGTCGCAAAACTCTTCCGTGCAGCAGCAGAAGCAGAAACCGTTCACGCACTCGCCCACCTACGAGTACTCGGCAAAGTTAAATCCACAGCCGAGAACCTAAACGAGGCAGTCAACGGCGAAACCTACGAATTCACAAAAATGTACCCGGAATTCATCGAAACCGCCAAAGCAGAAGGCAACAAAGCAGCCCTAGTAAGCTTCGACTACGCAAACAAAGTCGAGCAGGTACACGCTGACCTCTATAAGAAAGCAGCAGAAAGCGTAAACGCCAAATCTGACCTGCCAGCAGCCGACATCTATGTGTGCCCAGTCTGCGGCGACACTTTCATGGGCGAAGTACCGGACCGTTGCCCAGTTTGCGGTGCTCCGAAGGCTTCATTTAAGAAAATCGAGTAGGCATTTTTAGCCTAAACAAAAATTTTTTCTCTTTTACAATCGTCGGCTTAAGCTCTAAACAAAAAAGGAAAAAGGTTAGGCTTTGATTTTCTGGCCAATCATCTGGCCCCACTCAAAGCACTTCTTAAGCTCCTCAGCAGTCGGAACCCACTTCAATTCAAGCCCCGGCTCCTGCGCTTCCAAACCGAAGTCCTTGGACATCTTTATCATGTTACGCACAGCTCCTCCGCCCCAGCCGTAGCTACCGAAGAAGTACCATGCCTTGCCCTTTGGTTTAAGTCCGCCTTCATAGGTGAGGAATGAACCCAGCGAGGGGAACATGCCGTTGTTAAGCGTAGGCGAACCAACCACAACCGCTTTAGCATCCACGATTTCGGTGACGATGTCGGTGTTGTCAGTGCATCTTAGTTTTAGTAGCTTAACTTCGACGCCTTGGCTTGCGATGCCTTCCTCGATTGCACGCGCCATCTTATCCGTGCTTCCCCACATCGTGTCGAAAACGACGACCGCTTTATTTTTTATGGTCTTACCTGTACACCAGTCCAAGTAGGCGTTGACGATCTTCATTGGGTCCTTGCGCCAGATGATCCCGTGGCTTGGAGCTATGATGTCAATCGGCAGCTTCATTGCGACGACTTCCTGTATTTTCTTAACAATCAGTGGCGTAAAAGGCATCAGAATGTTCGCATAGTATGTGACTGCTTCCTCCATGAGTACATTCTGGTCAACTTCGTCGTCGAATCTGGCGCTGCTTGCAAGGTGCTGCCCGAACGCGTCGTTTGGTAGCAGAATCTTGTCCTCGATTATGTAGGTGAACATACTGTCAGGCCAGTGAAGCATCGGTGCTTCAAGGAAAGTCAAGGTTTTCTTTCCCAACTCAATTTTGTCGCCTGACTTTACGATTTCCACGCGTTCGAATTCTGCTCCGAAGTGCTTGATTAGTTCCTCTTTACCTCTTGCTGTTGAGTAAATCTTGGCTTGTGGCGCCAGTTTAGCGATGATTGGGAGACTGCTTGAGTGATCCATCTCCACATGGTTAACGATTATGTAGTCGATTTTCTCAAGTGGTGTATGCTCTTTAATGTGCTCGACAAGCTCGTTAGCAAACGGCGCTTTCACCGTATCGACTAATGCGGTTTTTTGGTCCTGAATTAAATAGGCGTTGTAGGTGCTTCCCCTATAGGTTATGTAGCCGTGGAAGTCGCGGATGTTCCAGTCTACTACTCCAACCCAGTTTACTCCATCTTTCAGTGTGACTTTTGTCATTTTTGACGTCTCCAAAATGTAACTTACCTAAAACGTCAGCCGTCAGCACCTAATATCTGTTTTGTTCACAAGCGCTTGGCTGGTTTAAACTCTATATGCAAGAGAAAACAACATTTCCTTAGCCAAACAGCATAGTTTTGTGGAGGAGAAAATTTTGAGCTTACTACCTGAGGATAAAAAGGAGCTTTTACGCAAAGATTTTGATGAAAAACTGGTTGACCCAGTAAAGGTCGTTATGTTCACCCAAGAAGTCGAATGCCAATACTGTAGCCAAACTCGCAAATTGACGGAGGAAATAGGCACCATAATCCCAAAAGTAACAACAGAAGTCTACGATTTCATGGCCGACACCACGAAAGTCAAGGAACTCGGCATCGAACGCATTCCCGCCATCGCAGTCATCGGCAAAAAAGACTACGGCGTACGCATCTATGGCATCCCATACGGCTACGAACTGCAGACTCTAATCGAAGCCATAATCAACGTCTCCAAAGGCAAAACAGACCTCTCAGAGAAAACCAAGACCGTTCTAAAAGACGTAAAGTCGCCTGTTCAAATCAAAGTCTTCGTCAGCCTAACCTGCCCACATTGCCCTAGCGCAGCCGCTATAGCGCATAAACTCGCCATCGAATACGACCATATACGAGCAGACGTGATTGACACCAGCGAATTCCCAGACGTAGCCCTCAAGTACAACGTTATCGGTGTACCAAAAATTGTGATAAACGAAAAAGTTGAATTCATGGGAGAATTCAACGAGGACCTCTTCGCAGAGCATGTGCTTTTAGGCTCACTCTAAAAATGGTTAAACAAAAAGAAGGAAAAAATTGGTTTAGTGTTTGTGTCCACAGCTGCAGCCGCAACTGCTGTCGCTTGGTTCGTCTTCGCCTTCTTCTTTGTGGTGGTGCATTGGGTGTGCTTCGTCTGAGGTTTTTGCGTTTATGTACAGTTCAGGTTCCTCTTCAAAGGCTTTCTTGCAGCCGAGTGCGCAGAAGTAGTATGTTTTGCCTTTATAGACTGTCTTGATTTTTGCTGTTCTCTCATCTACATCCATGTTGCATACTAAGTCTTTAGCCATAAAATGTTCACCTCCATACTAGTTAGCATTTGATTACTTAGAGTTTTGGTTTAAACCGTCTCAGTAGCGACGCATTGGTCACTACCGTAACGGAGCTGGAAGCCATCGCCGCAGCCGCCCACACAGGATCAAAGATCACACCTGTTAACGGGTAAATCAACCCTGCAGCCATTGGGATCAGGACGATGTTATAGAAAAACGCCCAGAAAAGGTTCTGGCGAATCTTCCGCATAGTTGCCCAGCTCAACTGGATAGCGACTACAACGTCTCGCAGGTCATTTTTGATTAGCACGATGTCGCCTGTTTCAACTGCCACGTCTGTGCCTGTGCCGACTGCTATGCCGATGTTGGCCTGTGCCAATGCTGGTGCATCATTGATTCCGTCGCCCACCATCGCCACTACTTTACCCTCTGCTTGGAGTCGCTTGACTTCGCTGGCTTTCTCACCTGGCAGCACCTCAGCTAGCACTCTATCAACGCCGACTTGGGATGCGATGGCTTTTGCTGTCCGCTGATTATCACCTGTCAGCATAACGACTTCCAGCCCCATCTTTTTGAGAGCCGAAACTGCTTCCGCCGAGTGCTCTTTGACCGTGTCTGCAACCGCGATTATACCCGCTGCTTTACCGTCAACCGCCATCAGCATCGCGGTTTTGCCCTGTTCCTCAAACGCCGCCATCTTACCCCCAAGCGCTGAGATGTCCACGCTGTTGGTTTCCATTAGCTTGCGGTTGCCCAGCAGCACCTGTTTACCGGTATATTGAACTTCAACTCCATGTCCCGGAATGGCATTGAAGTCATCTGGCCACTCAACGTTAATGCCCCGTGCTTCTGCAGCTTTAACGATGGCTTCGCCCAGCGGATGCTCAGAGTTCTTCTCTGCAACAGCCGCAAACTGCAACAGCTGCTCTTCACTGAGCATGTCTGTGGTTAGGATGTCGGTTACTTCGGGTTCACCCTTGGTTAACGTGCCTGTTTTGTCGAATACGATCGTCTGAAGTTTGTGCGCTGTTTCGAGGGCTTCCCCGCTTTTGATTAAGATGCCGTTCTCTGCACCTTTTCCGACACCAACCATAATCGCTGTCGGAGTCGCCAAACCCAAAGCGCATGGGCAAGCGACAATCAGTACCGCAATAAACACTGTCAGCGAGAAGATGTAGTCTGCGCCGAAGAGGAAATACCACGCCAACGCCGACACCGTTGCAATAGTGATAATCGCAGGGACAAAGTAGCCTGATACCATATCGGCTAGCCGCTGCACCGGTGCCTTGGAAGTCAACGCGTCCTCGACTAGATTAATGATTTGTGCAAGAGCAGTATCTTTGCCCACTTTGTTAGCTTGGAACTTGAATGTGCCAGTCTTATTCATGGTTGCGCCGATAACTTGGTCGCCTTTGCGCTTCTCAACAGGGATAGATTCACCCGTGATAACTTTCTCGTCCACACCAGAGTAGCCTTCAGTTACAACGCCGTCAACTGGGATTTTCTCGCCTGGACGAACAACGACGATATCGCCGACTTGCACTTCTTCAACAGAAAGCTCCACTTCGACTCCTTCCCGGATGACTCTAGCTGTTTTGGCTTGGAGCCCCATAATTTTTCTGATAGCTTCAGAGGTTCTGCCCTTTGCTATGGCGTCAAGCAGTTTACCGGCCAAAATAAACGAGATAATCATAACTGAAGTATCAAAGAAAACCATCGAGTGATGGAATATCTCCGGCGCAAAAGTAACGATTGCACTATAGAAGTAAGCGGTTGAGGTACCCAAAGCGATCAGGGTGTCCATGTTTGCCGTTTTATTACGCAGACCCTTGTAGGCGCCAACATAGAAGGTCCAGCCGACCACAAACTGCACAGGAGTCGCTAAAAGAAACATTGCGATGTTGTTTAGCTGCATTGGCAGAGGCATAAACACCATCAACAGCATAATTGGGATAGTTAATGCAACGCTGACGACTAAAGATACTTTTAATCGTTTGATGTGGCGCTGGCGCGCTTTGTTCTCTGCATCTTCGACGTTTTTCTGCTGCTCAACAACCTCGTAGCCGACATCCTGAATCGTCTTCTTGATACTTGGCAGGCTAATCTGGTTAGCGTTATACTCCACTATTACTCGTTCGGCAGCGAAGTTGACGGTTGCGTTGTAGACGCCTTCTTTGGAGTTTAGTGCCTTCTCGATGGTTTTTGCGCAGTTGATGCAGGTCATTCCGTCGACTTGGATGCTGATTTTATCGTGGATGACTTGGTAGCCTACTTCTGTTATGGTGTCCTCTATGGTTTTTTGGTCCACAACGTCTGGGTTGTAGTCGATGAGCGCTTTTTCTGCGGCGAGGTTGACGGTTGCTTGGGTTACGCCGTCTAGTTTTTTTAGTGCTTTTTCTATGCTGCGTGCACAGTTTATGCAGCTCATGCCGCCGATGTTTAGATCGAGTTTTCTTGTTTTGGCTGGTTGGCTCATGTTGCTTGCCTTCGCTTGGACCGTTTATTGATTTGGGTTTACATAAATATAAATGTGTCTTAACAAGATATATCTTTTAATGTTTTGGCTACACAATCGCGCCGGACACAACAACCAAAACCGCAATCACTATAGCACCAACATAGAGCAAATTAGCTATAATATTAAACCTGGGTCCATCGAAAGTTCCCCGACGCCCAAGCCACTTATACAACAAAATCAGAAACAGCAGCCAAAACGCTCCACTCAGAGCACCAGCTAAAACATCGCTGAACCAGTGAGCATTCAAATAAACCATGTCAAAACAAACAATGCCAATCATAGCAGAGTAAGCACCAACAATGCTTGCCCTCACACGTGTACTAGTCCAGTGTTCCCATGCAAAAAAGATGAGGATACCCAACATAACCACGATACCTGCGCTGTGGCCGCTTGGAAACGAGAAGCCGCTTTTTACCAGAATCGCATTTGCAGGTCGAGTTATCTGCTCAATGTTTTTTGTTATAGTCACAATCACTGCAGCGCCTGACATTGCGCCTACCAGGAAAAGCCCCATCTGCTTGCGGCCCCTCACAAATAAAGCGGCAGCGATGATGACGGAGTAAACGACAAGGCTATTTGTGTCAAAAGCAAAGTCGATTGCAGAAGCCCAAACTGTCACATTGGCTGACTGAATTGTCGGCATCCACGAGTTAATTGCCGCATCAACTGTATGCAAGCTTGACCTAAAAATTGTTATGAGCAGAAACGCTAATAGGAACGCTATGCAAAGGGCGAATTCTCTTTTTTGCGGTACCCTGTAGCTATTCTGCAATTTTAGTGCAACTCACGACGCATTACTTTGCTTAAGTAAGGTGCCGCTTGGTTGTATTATTCTATTCGTTTGATGATGTGGTAGCCGAACTGGGTTTTAACTGGCCCTGAAACTTGGCCTTTCTGTAGTTCAAACGCGGTTTTCTCGAATTCCTTGACCATCTTGCCTCGGCTGAAAGTTCCGAGGTCGCCTCCTTTTTTGCCTGATGAGCAAAGGGAGACTTGTTTGGCTATTTCGCCGAATTTTTCGCCTTTGTCTAGGCGGGCTTTAACGTTGTTTGCTTCTGTTAGGGTTTTAACTAGTATGTGGGCACAGTGGACTTTGGCTGACATAACCCACTCTTTGGGCTGTTTCGGGATATAACTTTTACTTGACCATCAAACAGGTTTTTTATGGTTAAAGCGGCGAATTTCAAGTTTTAAGTGAACACTTCCATGCCGCACCTATGCCTCAACGCGGTGGATTTTACATGTAGCTGTTAAATTGATACAATGGGGCGAGGGTGCTACTTCGAACTTCGAAGTAACGCTCGGGGATACTGTTATAGCAAAAGCAGCCCATAGAGGTAGCTATGCAAACCGATAGCACACTGGTAGATATTGATGCTGAAGAGCACCTTGACAGAGTAACGGCAGAGCAGCTTGCAAAGATAGTTGAGTTCCTGCTAAATTTAGAAGATTAAACCTCTTTTTCTAACAATCCTGACACTAACCTTATTGATTATTAGCTTCAGGTTAACAATCGACAGAGAATCTAGAATTTGCTTGAGTTGTTAAAAAATAATAGTTAATAAAAGAGGAAAGCTCTCTCAAACGCGTGAGAGACTAACTTTTTGGTTTACTCGATTACCTGAATTGCACCTTCTGGACACTGTGACTCACAGGCTCTACAAACTAAGCATTCGCTTTCTTTTGTAGCGACTGACTTGCCGTCCTTAATTTCGTAAACGCCGACTGGGCAAGTGTTTACACAAGTTTCGCATCCAGTGCATTTGGCATCGACAACAATTTTTACCATTTTTGTCTTACCTCACTGTAATTTCCTCAAAAGCTTCCATGTAAAATAAAAGGGTTTAGGTGGGTTAACGGATTTTTTCACGTAACCTCAAAAGAATTCCATTTATCGACGCTTCCGCCTTATCGCGGGTTTTCTGCGCGTCAGCAATATTGCGTTTGTAGCTTTCGATCGAGATTTGCCCTTTGCTTTGTCGTGCTTCGAGGTTGCGTATGCTCTCTTCTGCCTCTGCTTGGTCTGCTTCGGCTAAGTCAAGCTGGTTCATGAGTTCAGGGTAGGTTCCTGCTGCTCCACGGAAGACTGCTTTGTTGCGTTTTATGGTTCTGTCTATGGCTTTGATCTTGTTTTCTAGGGCTTCACGTTGGACTTTATATTGGCGTCTGGGGATTTTGCCTTTCTGCGCTTTTGTGTCTATTGCGTGGAGTTCAGCGGTTAGTTGTTTCTTGTCTTCGTAGGCGTCTATGAAGTCTCTGATGTGTTCTGCTGTTATCTGTTCGCCTTTGACAACTTCGGCTACGTTTTTCTTTGCAGCGCTTTTCTGTGGAGGCGATTTTACTGTTCTTGTATAGCGTGTTTCTTTGGGTTTGCGGTTGCGGTAGATGACTATTGCTGCAACTGCAATTATGGCGGCTGCTATTGCCACTAGCGTTGGTGTGAAGGATACCCAGACTGGGTTGTACTGGTATGCTAGCTCGATTGTGTTGGCTTGTGGGGCAAGGAAGTCTACGGAGCTTACTTGGTCGGCTGTTACTGTTAGGGTATCTTGGTATGCGCCCCGTGTTAGGGTTGAGGATGAATCAAGCTGGCTTGCTTCTGGTGAGGTTATGGTTGCTCCCTGTGGCAGGTTGAAGGCTGCTTTTGCTTCTGCGATTACGTATTGGTAATTGGCGAAAAGCTGGAAGTCTTTCATTTCGTATTGGTCGTTTTGTAGGATTGCTCCTGGGAGGCTGTAATGTACTGTTAGGGTGGTTGCTTGGCCGCTGGAGAGGTATGATTGTAGTGTCGCGTTGACTAGTTGCATGTTGCTGCCGCTTGATGTTATTGCGGATAGGGCTGTTCCGTGTGTGTCTCTGACGTCGATGTTTATTGCGGCTGCAGGCAGAGTCAGTGTGTATGCGCCTATTGCGGTTGAGGCGTTGTTTATTATTTGGTAAGTTTCGACGGCGTTGACTGTTCCGGTTGCGTCGATGTTGATTTGCCGGTCCAATGTTGGTATCATTGAGGATACGATGGTTCCGGCTGTGACTTTGATGTTGGCTTGTGCGACTGAGTAGGTGTATGCTGCGAGGTTGCTGGCTGTGTAGCTTGTGGATGTTACGTTGCCGTCGTCTTTGCCGATGCTGATGGAGGCTGGCGTTTGGGGTGTGGTAACTTGGACGTTTACGGCGCCGACTGTTTGGTCAAGGCTTGGGTAAGCTGGGAAAGCGATTAGGAAGTTGCCGTTTCCCTGATCGATTGTCACGCCGTTTGATAGGATGAATGCGACTGTGAATCTGCTTGGTGTGTACCCGTTGAAGTTGATTTGTACAGCGTAGAAGCCTGTTTGGTCGCCTAGTTGGATGCCGCCCTGGTTTACTGTGAAGGTGTGGCTGTCGTCGTAGGCTATGACTTTGAGTACGCCTGTGCTGAAGGCGTAGGGAACGGCGATTGTGAAGCCGTCGGTTACTGTGCCGCTGACGTGTATGGTGTCTAGTACGGCAACGTTTCCGCTGTACATGACTTGTATGTTGTGGTCTACTTGGGTTATGCTGTAGCCGGTTTGGGCGGATGCGCCGCTTAATGATACAAATGGTACGATGGCGCTTAATGTGAATGCTAATAAGAGTATGAATGCTATGATTCGTTTCACGAAGTTTTCACCAAACGAGGTTTCGTTAATGTTAGGTTAAGTTGTTTATTTACTTTTACCGTAATCTGAGCATGCGTTTAGGGCTTGTTTAATTGAGCAGAACCTAAAAGGCGGCTGGTTTGGGGTTGGTTTGGTTTTGTGTGTTTGGTTGATGCTTTCGTATACGGAAATAAATTCCAAATTAGAAGAAGAGAACACTGCCCTGCTACTTCATCTTCCATAACTTTATGCAGAAACAGCCGATTCTGGTTTAGCAGTTGGTTTGGGTTGAGGATTGGTTGTGGCGATTCTACAAGCTTCTGCCAAAAGCCAGCATAGATGAGCTTTTGTTGCTCTCAGTGGACCCCCTCTATTATTTTTTGCATAGAACCGCTAATAGAGCAGTAGGTAAACAGCTATAGATTCTAAAAACTGGTATTATCAAAATTGAGTCGTGTGTCTTTTTTGGTACGCACACATGTTTAATCGGTTAACAGCTTGATTTCTGCTCGAAAAAGGGCTTTTTATGGAAAATTTTGTTGGCGGCGGGGAGTAGATTTGAACTACTGATCTCTGGGTTATACTTTTAAATTGTTTTTTCGCCTTCTTGGCAGTGTGGAAAAGCTCAAAAGCAAACCCATACAACAATCAATAGAAGTGTCAGTATGGGTGCTCCCTCATGGGTATACATGCGCCGAATTGAACATGAACAGGCAGCTCATAGCAACGATGTTTCTAAACTCAATTCAAGGATCGCTGAATTACAGCAAGAGAATGAAGTGCTGAGAAAGAAGGTAAAGGAGCTAGAAGATGAGAATTTGCGTTTGAGACATGGGCATGAGCCATCTGACAAGCCATAGAAGTCTGTTCAGCCCTCAAACTCTTTCTTAATATCAGCGATTATTTGGTTCAAAACTTCTTTTGATGAAATAGAAACTCGACAAATTCCATTTGGATGTATGTGTCTAGCTGTTCCTTGCCCTCTTGATTTTATCCATGATTTGGTAAATCTATCTTGATTGATTTTCAACTGCTCGGACCAAAAACTCTTCGCAGCCGCTTCATCGGAATTTGGCCATAAATGAAGCCTAACTTTCATGTCTGTTTTCGTTATGCTATAATATCGTTCAAGCCAATCCACGTATAATACCAATACCTTTGGGTCGGTAGAAGTCAGCGCAACTCTGTATGTTCAGCTCTCTTGCGACCTGTCCCCTTCACACCAATACATTATCAACCCTTCTCTATGAGTCAGCGGCATCTGAGGTCATGAAGTAGTTTGGGTTAGTGGTGACTTAAAATGTTCTAACAGCTTTATGTGAAAAGTTATTCGTTGGTAGCGGGGAGTAGATTTGAACTACTGATCTCTGGGTATCTCACAGACGCTTACTGCGCTGTTATGAGCCCAGCGGGTTAATCCTGGCTACCCCACCCCGCTACGTATGCTATTCAAAACGGGTTTAGCGCAGTCTATTAACATCTTGTCAGGTATTAATAGTTTCTTTTTCTAAAGTTGGCAAAAGCCTTTTAGTTGGGAACCTATTTCCGTATGGCTGGATGGAAATTAATGGACAAGCCGTACTTGCGCAAACTCTCAAACCCGACCCTTGACAACCCAATCTTCATACAGGGTCTACCGGGCTTCGGAAACGTAGGACGAATCGCCGCTCATCTGCTCATAAAATTCTTCGACGCAAAACCATACGCTGAGCTCTACTCACCAACGTTCCCAGACTACGTTTCAATCTCCAGCAAGGGCATTGCGCATCTACCGCGATACGAATTCTTCTACGCCCCAATAGAGAAGAACAACATCATAATCATGACAGGCGAAATCCAGCCGAGCTTCGATGACACCGTCGCGCACTATGATGTCTGTGATTCTGTGTTGGATTTTGTTGAGGAAATGGGCTGCAAATTCATCGTAACCATGGGCGGTGTACCCATCACAGAGGATAAAACTCAGGTGTTTATTGCAGCTACTTCGTCTAGGCTGGCGACTGAGTTTATGGAGAAAGGCGGCGTCATCTACAGCAAAGGCAAAATCGTCGGCGGCACTGGCTTAACCTTGGCGCTCGCGAAGGAACGCAAGATCGACGGCATCAGCTTGCTGGGTACAACCATGGGTTTCAAGGCTGACAAAGGCGCTGGTTTCTTAGTTTTCAAGTTTTTAATGAAGGCTTTGGGAAAAGAGATAAAAGAAGGGTTCGCAGAAAACAATCAACCTGAAGAGACATAAGTTGGGCGCTCTATGACTGAAATTAACGAAACTGAAATAGAAGTAAGTGGAGAATCAAAATTCACTAAAGCAATGTTCCTAATTATATCGGTATTCTTGATCTTTGTTGGTCCAACTTACATACCGTTCCTGATCGCTGATGTTGCCAATGCAGGCGCAGTAGCCGCCGATGTTGTGGGCTTTCTGCTGTTCCTTGCGGGCATAGGCTTGCTTGTGTTTGTTCTCCGCAAGAAACTCGTAACTTAAAAATCCCTTTAATTTTTTATAACTTTTTAGTTAATTTTTGCCTCAGATACCCTAGAGTGCATCATCAATCAGCTTTTTAGATTCTTCATCGGCAGCAATACAGGATTAAACCTGAGTTATTAACCATTCTTAGCCAAATGGGCTTTTGCTGAACCTACCTATCTCAGCGTGAGGCCCACTCTGGGAAAAAGCAGTGTATTCGTTTTGTGAACATTGAGTTCTAATATGCTTCAACAATTCGTAAGCTATATAGCCCATATCCATCAGAATAAGCGATATGCTCGATGATAAGCCCCGTTTCCATGATTCGCTAAAGTCAGAGGAAGCAAAACGCACCACCGTGATTTTGGAGCGTAGCGAACGCGAGTACATCGAGCACCTAATCAAAGAGGGCAAGGAGCAGGGCATTAAGCAGCTTATCTCAAAGATGCTTGAAATCTACAAATGCCTAAACATGGATGAGTGGCAGTTCCCCGGCGAGTACTACTGCGGAATCAGCCGAATCGCGTTCATAAATGTGGAACTCGTAAACATATACACGCAGTTTGTGCCTAAAGAGAAGTATCATGAAATAGGCGCACGCATGGGCGACGCGCTTAAAGTATCCATCCAATCAACGCTTGGCGTAGACTCTTCAGTTCAGGATAATTGGGCTGACATTTTTAAACGCCTAAAAATTCAGGGCTTAGGCGACCTGTACCTAAAAGACCGATTTCTACTCCTGAAAGCGCCCGTTATTACCGAAAGCGAAATCTGGCGGGGACTGCTTGAAGGCATGCTCAGTACCGAGCTTGAAACCCAAACTGCGCTGCCTCCACTGGTTTTTGAAATAAAAAAGACCTAAAAAAGCTACAGTTTAACCGTCTGGCATATTTGGACAGTTAAATACTAGTGGAGCAGGTTTATATTCAAGGCAAGCATTCAGGTGTCACCAAGTGACGTATGATGAGGGATTGCGTTCATACAAGGCGATTGCCTTCATTGAAAGCTTAACAGAACTACCTTATTGTAAATCAGGCGCAGTCCCCAAGCAAAACGTTCTCTTATCAAAACAAAACATCTTAGACAACTCTCTAAACAAAACTGGTGAAATTTATGGATAAAATAAAATTTGCAATACCAAAAGGCTCCCTAGAAAAAGCAACCGCGGAATTCTTCGCTAAATCAGGCTTTAAAATCGGCTCCTCAGACCGCACTTACCGCCCAAGCATCAACGATCCACAGATCGAAATGAAAATACTGCGTCCGCAGGAAATCCCCGTATTCGTATCTGAAGGCCTACAGGACATAGGAATTACAGGCGAGGACTGGGTACGCGAGAACAAAGCCGACGTCGAAGTCCTACTCAACTTAGAGTACGGTAAAATCCGCCTAGTCATAGCGGTCCCTAACACCGTTCCAGTTGGAACAACACTGGGCGAGTTCATGGAGCAAGTCTGGGCACAGGGTAAGAACTTCCGCATAAGCACCGAGTACCTTAACATCGCCTCGGAATACGTCAAGAGCCTGCCTGAATACAAGAAACGATTCGGCGACCAAGACCCCGTCCTAGTTACTCCCTGGTGGAAGAAGGGCGATAACCAGAGAGTCAAGGTTTTCCTATCCTTCGGTGCAACCGAGGCTAAGCCGCCGGAAAACAGCGACTGCATAATGGATGTAACCGAAACCGGCACAACACTTGAAGCCAACAACCTCAGAATAATCGAGACAGTCATGCGCTCATCAGCCAGCCTCATCGCCAACAAGAAAACCCTTGAAGACCCAGAGAAACGCGAAAAAATCTATGATATTGTCGCACTCTGTAAGGGTGTCGTTGATGGTTCCAAGCGGATACACATCTTTGTCAACGTCAAGAAGGCGAACCTGCAGACTCTCCTCACTGAGCTGCCTGCATTGAAGAACCCGACTATTTCGCCGCTGGCAGATGACACTTGGGTCAGCGTTAACACAGTCATCGAGAAAGACTGCCTGATCCAGTTGCTCCCGAAAATCCGAAAGATAGCACAGGGCTTAGTCGTCTATGAGCCGCGTCAAGTTTTAGCTCTAGACGAGATTAGCCAGAAAGAGGAGTGCTCGTGCAAACCGAAGTCGCAGTAAAAATATACAAAGCCACAGAGCTACCCCAAAACTGGGCTAAAAGGCAGCAGGCGGACCAGAAAGCCACCGCTGATCTTGAATCCAGCGTTAAAGCAATCATCAGCAAAATCAGGGCAGAGGGCGATATGGCGCTTATCGAGTTTGCGCAGAAATTCGACAAAGCCGCCCTCACCCCCCAAACCCTCAGGGCCTCAGCAGAGGAAATCAAGGAAGCATACGGTAAAGTCACCAAAGAGCAGGTCGCCGCTATCGAGTTTATGAAGCAACGTGTAAGCGTCTTCCAAAAACAGTTACTCTCTAATTCTGAGGTTAAAGCCTTCAACGAGGGCATCATGATCCAAACTGTGCTGCGACCGATTGAGAGTGTCGGATGCTATGTGCCCGGAGGCCAAGCAGCTTACCCCAGCACCGTTGTTATGACGGCTGTTCCTGCAAAAATTGCAGGTGTGCCCCGCATAGTTGTCGCTTCGCCGTCGGATTCGATGGGCAAAGTCAACCCGCTTGTGCTGGTTGCCTGCGACGTATGCGGCGTAGACGAGGTTTACAAAGTCGGCGGAGCACAAGCAATCGCCGCACTCGCATACGGAACCGACACAATACAGCCGGTGCGCAAGATTATGGGGCCCGGCAGCAAGTACGTAACCATGGCAAAAGTGCTGGTTTCTCAGGATGTCGCTATTGATATGCCTGCTGGCCCAAGCGAAGTCCTCGTACTCGCCGACCAATACGCTGACCCGCGCCTAATTGCCTACGACATGATCTCGCAGGCTGAGCACGGAACCGACAGCGTCGCCGTCCTTATCACAACATCCGACAGGCTCGCAGCACAAGTGCAGGAGCAACTCGGCAAACTCGCCGCGTCTGCACCCCGAGCTGACAAAATCGCTGATTCACTAAGTAAATACAGCTTCATAGTCACCTGCACCAGCATGGATGAAGCAGTAGAGTTAACTAACGAATTCGCAGCGGAGCACCTAGAAGTCATGGCTAAAGACGCCAAAGCACTCTCGGAGCGACTCGTCGCGGGCTTAATCCTGCTTGGCCCATACAGCCCTGTGCCACTCAGCGACTATGCCAGCGGCACCAATCATGTGCTCCCGACAGGCGGCTTCGCCAAATCCTTCTCAGGCCTCTCCGCCATCGATTACATGCGTAGGGTTAGCATCGCCGAGTGTAGCCGCGAGGGCCTGGAGAAAGTCCGGGCGCAAGTCAAGGTGTTAACCGACACAGAGAACCTGCCTAATCACTCCAAAGCTATCAACGCGAGGTTCGAGCAATGAGCGAAGACTACCAGAAATGGTTCAAAGAGAAACAGCAAAAACTTGGCGCGATTGACTGCTACTCTGCAGGCGTTACACCTGAAGGTTTAGCGGAGCAATTAGGCGTTGATGTATCTGAGATTGTGAAGCTGAACTTTAACGAGAACCTCTTCGTCGACAGATCAAAGCAGGTTCCGCTGATGAAGCAACTCGCCGAAGAAATCGACCTTAGAATGTACCCTGAGGATGAGGAAGCTAAACTTCGCGAGAAACTCACCGGTTACCTCGGCGTCTCAGCGGACTGCATAGCCATCAGCAACGCAGGCGACGAGTTAATCGACCGCATCGTGCGATTATTCATCGAGAAAGGCGACGTCGCAGTTTCGCCAACCCCGACTTTTGCTATTCCCCGTCTGTGTGTAAAGCGCCAAGAAGGCGAATACGTCACCGTGCCCCTGACGGCAGGTTTCCAGCTGGACGTAGAGGGGATGCTATCGCAGTTCAATGATAAAACGCGGCTACTCTACATCTGCTCGCCGAATAATCCCACCTCAAACCAGATGCGCCCCGAAGACATAGAAAAACTCGTTAAAGCGTTCCCCGGCATAGTCATCTTAGACGAAGCCTACGGCGAATTCGCCGACTACAGCTTCATACCGCGACTATCAGAGTTCTCCAACATGGTTATTCTGCGCACGTTCAGCAAAGCATTCGGGTTAGCCATGCTCCGATTAGGCTACGCCGTTGCGAATCCGCCGCTGGCCAAAGTTATCCGCGAGAAGGCGCCGCTGCCCTACCCAGTGTCGGGCTTCACCATCCGCATGGGAGTCAAGATACTTGAAAACATGGACATCATGCGCCAAGCCGTCAGCGGCCTTGTTGCTGAGCGGGAAAAATTCATATTAGCACTAAACCAGATAGAGGGCGTAGAAGCGTTCCCCAGCCAGGCAGACTTCATCCTAATCAACACTAAAAAACCCGCCGACGAAACCTACACGGCGCTACTTAAGCGGGGCATCATGCTCAAAAAGTGGGGCAAACTCCTGCAGTACGACAACTGCTTCCGCGTAACCGTCGGGTTACCCGAAATGAACCAGAAACTAATCCGGGCATTAAAAGAGATAATGAGTGAATCGTCATGAGATGCGAAGAGGTATACCGTAAAACCAAAGAAACTGAAGTAATAGTCAAAGTCAACCTAGACGGTGAAGGAAAAGCAAACATCCAGACTCCCGTGCCGTTCTTCAGCCACATGCTAACCTCGTTTGCTACGCACAGCTTAATCGACATCGACGCCCAAGTGCAGGGCGATTTGGCACACCACATGATAGAGGACCTAGCGTTGGGCTTAGGCGAAGCTCTAAACAAGGCGCTGGGCACCCGGGAAGGCATTACACGCTTTGGCAACGCAGCCGCACCAATGGATTGCTCACTCGCATTCTGCGCCGTCGATTTAGTCAAGCGTCCCTACTTTAAAATCGACCTCAAACTCAGAGGCAAAAAGGTGGAGGAGATGGCAACCGAGGATATAGTGCACTTCTTCGAATCCCTAACGCAGACGCTTCAGGCAAACGTACACGTCTACGTCGAGTACGGTAGCAACGATCACCACAAAGCAGAAGCCGCCACTAAAGCGCTGGCGCTTGCACTGCGGCAGGCAGCAACACCTGACCCCCGACGTAAAGGCGTTCCAAGCAGTAAAGGCGTAATCTAATGCCCAAAGCAGTCATATTCGACTATGGCGTCGGAAACCTCCTAAGCCTCAAAACCGCGCTCGAGAAGGCGGATTTCTCTGTCACAATCGGCACTTCTTCTGCTGATTTAGCGGATGCTGACGCAATCGCGTTGCCGGGTGTGGGAAGCTTCACCGCCGCCCTCGACAGGCTTGACACGGTGAAAGAAACCCTGCAGAAGAAAGTGTCGGATGGCACCCCAATCTTGGGCATATGTCTCGGCATGCAGCTCTATTTCGAGTCAAGCGAGGAGGGCCCCGGCGCGGGATTAAGCTTCTATCAAGGAAGAGTTGTTCAGCTACCAAAAACCGTGAAGGTTCCTCATATGGGCTGGAACACCCTAAACATCATTGCCCAGAATCCGCTGTTCGACGGCATCGCCGAGGGCATATACGTCTACTTCGTGCACTCACTCTATCCCGCACCCAAAGACCCATCCGTCGTCGTCACCACAACCGAGTACGGCACAACATTTACGAGCGCAGTCGCCAAAGGCAACATCTTCGGCACACAGTTTCACCCAGAGAAATCAGGCGATGTCGGACTCAAAATACTAAAGAACTTCCAAAGGATAGTTGTAAAGTGATTCCTATGCAGCTTATTCCAGCAATAGATTTGATGGGCGGTAAAATCGTCCGCTTAACAAAGGGCAAAGCAGAAACCGCGAAATGCTACGAAAACCAATTCGGCACCCCACTGCAGGCTGCGGAGCGGTGGAAATCTGAGGGCGCGGGCAAACTTCACATAATCGATTTAGACGCCGCATTTAGCATAGGAGACAACCGAGGCGTTATAGCGGAGATCACAAAGAACATCTCGCTGCCTATACAGGTAGGCGGAGGTATCCGAAGCTATGAAGCCGCTGAGAAGCTACTCAAAGTGGGTGTTGCACAGGTTATTCTTGGCTCGCTGGCTTTTAGTGACCCGACAGTTATTCCTAAGATTATCAAACGGTTTGGCTACGACTCTGTCATAGTGGCGCTTGACAATAAAGAGGGCCGCATCATGGTGGAGGGCTGGCAGACAGAAACCGCCATGACAGTCGATGACGCACTCGAAAAGTACAGCGAATTAGGTGTAGAAACCTACCTAATTACATCCATTGCACAGGACGGCATGCTAAACGGCCCCGACCTGCAAACACTCAGCGCAGCCACAATGTATCCCGGGGCAAAAGTCATAGCGGCAGGCGGAATCGGCAGCGTCGGTGACCTCGCTGCACTAAAAGAAATCGGCTGTGAAGGCGCAGTCATCGGAAAAGCCCTTTATGAAGGACGCTTCACCTTAAAGGAAGCATTGGAAAAGATGGGAGCATAAAAGATAATGCTTGCAAAAAGAATCGTACCCTGCTTAGATGTTGACCACGGACGAGTAGTCAAGGGCATAAACTTCATTGAGTTAAAGCACGCAGGCGACCCCGTTGAAATGGCTAAACGCTATAGCGACGAGGGCGCCGACGAACTTGTATTCCTCGATATCACCGCTTCACATGAGAAACGCGACATCATGCGCCAATACGTAGAGGGCGTGGCCAAGGCCATCAGCATACCCTTCACGGTTGGCGGGGGTATACGCAATGTGTCGGATGCAAGAAACGTTCTCTGCAGCGGAGCCGACAAGGTTTCAGTCAACACCGCCGCCATTGAGAATCCACCGGTTATTACAGAGTTAGCGGACGTTTTCGGTCGCCAATGCATAGTCGTCGCCATCGATGCTAAACGCAACCGCACTCCAACCGAGGGGAAATTAATGTTTGATACCCCATCAGGCAAGGTCTGGTTCGAAGTTAACACCTACGGCGGACGTAAACCCACAGGTATCGACGCAGTTGCATGGGCGATGCAGGCTGAGAAGCTTGGCGCAGGCGAATTCCTCGTAACCTCAATGGATCGTGACGGTACAAAAGACGGCTACGACATTGAATTAACAAGAGCTATATCCGAGCGCGTAAACGTGCCAGTCATTGCAAGCGGAGGCGCAGGCGTACCCAAACACCTCTACGACGTATTCGTAGAAGGCAAAGCAGACGCAGCCTTGGCAGCTTCGATATTCCACTATAACCAGTATCCTGTACCGGTTGTGAAAGATTACCTTCGTAAGATGGGGGTGACTATCCGACAATGACACCTGAAGAATTACTTTCTAAGCTTGACTTCGCTAAGGGCAACGGGCTTATTCCAGTCATAACTCAAGACGCCAAAACCAAGACTGTGTTGATGCAGGCATTCGCAAACAAAGAAGCCGTAGAACTCACGCTCAAAACCAAAAAAGCCACCTACTGGAGCAGAAGCCGAAACGAAATCTGGGTAAAAGGTGAAACATCTGGTAACACACAGAAAGTCATCAGCGTCGCTACAGACTGCGACTACGACTCGCTACTCTACCTCGTTGAGCAGACGGGCCCAGCATGCCACACAGGCGAATACAGCTGCTTCTACAACAAACTCCTCTAAACAGCACTTTCTTTTTTTAAATTACGGCCTTGTGTACCCGTAAGCTTCTACCTGGACAAGCGGTAACGGATTGCTGCGGGAGAAATTAACTAGAAACGAGGTTTCCACGGGGTAATCAGTTAACTCAAACCCCACGCCCCGATCATTCGTGTTTAAATTTAGGACACCCAATTCTTTGGTTAAATGCACTGTGGAGCCATTGCCTGCTATATACGACACTGTTGCTGTGCAGTCGTAGAGTATGCCGCTATCCACTTGGAAGCTAATCGCCATGGTGGCGTAGGTGTAATTGGGGATTTTGATCATCTGTCCTTTGTAGTCCAATTCGACTCTGTCGCGCTGGTTCATGCGTGTTATGGTTTGGCCTAAAGAAGCGACTTGGCTATTGAGTATAGCTATTTCTATTCCGAGAATTAGCACTGCAACGGATAGAACTGCAACTGCTGCTACGAGGATTTTATTCTGCATAAGTGCACTATGTTCTCTATCTTGCTAGTTATATTTCAATTTTTCAGCGTTAGGTCTTTAATAAAAAGCAAGGGTAGCCGCTCAAGTCCTTGACTTAATCCTTTTAAACGAAATCCGTCTCTATTCTTCTCAGTGAATCATTTATGTCCCACTCACACCATGAAGCCATGCTCTACAAACGCGAAAACGGCGCCAAAGTCAAATGCAGCCTATGCGCAAGACGCTGCCAAATCAGCGAAGACGCTCCCGGCTTCTGTTTGGTCCGCAGAAACGAAGGCGGCACCCTCTACACACTTAACTATGGCAAAGCCGTCTCCGCCGCCGTAGACCCCATCGGCAAAAAGCCGTTATCCCATTTCAATCCGGGCTCGCTTGTGCTTTCAGTTGCGGCTGCCGGCTGTAACTTCCGCTGCCAATTCTGCGATAACTGGATGATAAGTCAAGACCGCGAAACCCCGGGAAACGATATGCCTCCCGAAGAAATAGTGAAAGCCGCCCAGAACGCAGGATGCCAGGGCATAAGCTACACCTACACAGAACCCACAATCTTCTTTGAGTACGCCTACGACACCGCCAAATTAGCCAAAGAAGCAGGACTATTCAACACATTCGTAACCAACGGGTACATGACGCCTGAAGCAGTAAGAACGATTGGGCCCTATTTGGATGCCGTAACGGTGGATTTCAAAGGCGGCGCTGACCCGGACTTCTACAAATCAGTCATGGCGGTGCCGGATGTTAAACCGATTTTTGAGGCACTGAAAGAGTTCAGGCTAAACGGCGTCCACATTGAGCTCACTAACTTGGTTGTGCCAAAAATCGGAGATTCGCCCGGTAAGATTCGCAAGTTAGCTGCTTGGATACATGATAACCTTGGTGCGGATACTCCGCTGCATATGCTGCGTTTCCACCCAGATTACAAGATGACGACGATTCCAGCGCCGAGCGTGAAGGATATGGAGATGGCTGTGTTGACGGCTAAGAATCAAGGTCTGCGTTATGTCTATGTTGGTAACGTGCCGGGTCACGCGGCTGAGAACACGTATTGCCCCAACTGTGACACAGCAGTGATTCGTCGCGATAGCTTCGAAATTACTCAGTGGAACCTCACCGAGGATAACAAGTGCCTCGTGTGCGGGCAGCAGATACCGATCAAGGGCAGATTCTACAAGAATAACCTACGATTCCCCTACGCCCTCTTCTAATGGGCAAGCCTTTCTTCGTTTTTAATTGATTGACAAGCGCTAAATACTAGAAGCATCCATCTCTGTCTTCGTGATAAGGGTGTCCCGCAGAGTCATTAGCCTAATACTATTTCTTGCTTTGTTAATCGTTTTAGTATGTGGATACATAGGTGTAACCTACAATGACAGCAGCCAGCCAAACGATGGAAATGCTAAGGCCGCGAGGGACTCTGTTATAGCTTATCTATCCGAGAATTACCCTGACGCCCAAAACTGGACAAGTAATCTTGCATGGAGCGGCGGCAGGCAGAACGCAAGCACCGCTGACTTGGAAGCATACGTTTACTGCACCAATGAATGGACTGTGCAGCTTAACTCTACGACGGCTTTAAACCCCCTCTACGTAGTTGATGCAAACTACACTAAGGGTGATGTGACGTTGGACTGGATGGGTGTCTGCCAAAACGGTACAGTAGTGGAGCAAGGCTATGTTGTGTACGACGTTGATTTCTTGGCGGTCGAGCCTTATCAAGCGGCGTGGGGTGCACTTCAGTACATGATTGAAAATCATGAAGATGTATTGGAGTATCTGAATGCGTATGGTTTGACTGGCGGCAGAGTAGCATCTGAAGGGGTTGTGGGTTCAGAGAGGTATCGCTATGTTGGGGTAGCTTGGAACGAGACGACCCTCTACGAGGTGGGCTGGGTTATTTCTGTTGAGTACCCAGTGGTGCCAGACCCAGTTTACAGCGTAAATATAACCTACGTTCCAGCTGGTGCAGTGCAAGCAATCATTAATTGGCAGGGCACATGGCAAGACGAGGCATTAACGGAAACGCTCTACTCCTGCACGCCATAGCCCCTTATTGAATTCTTATTAGGCGCAACATGCGATTGGCTACTGTAAGTGCCCTACATGGCTAAGTACAGTGCGTTGGCGATCTCGACCAGTTACTGGAAACCCGGGTGCGACTACCTCTCCAAACTCACAGAAGCCCTAGAGGGTAAGGTGCATGACGGTGACTTTGTGGTGGTGTCAGAGAAGGCTCTTTCCACCGCTACAGGCCAGATAATCGACGAAGCCAAAGTATCGCCGGATCGCAATGCGCGGTTCATCGCGGGGTTCTGGATGCGTCGCGTGTGGGGTGGCCCGCTTGGGGTGCTGTGCGGTTTTGGGCCGAGGCTTCTTGCGCGGCTTCGCAGTTACCCCTTGGAGGGTGGTGCCCGCCATAAGCAGGTGGCTTTGGAGCGCTCTGGGCTGCTTGGCGCGTTGATGTTTGGCTCTGAGGGCGGTATAGATGGTTCTAATTTGGCGCTTTCGTATGTTAGTTTGCCGCTTGGGGATGCGGATGCTTTTGCGGTTGGGATCCAGGCTGAGATTAGGCGGCGTTTGGGTCGAAGGGTCTGTGTGATTATAGCGGATACTGATAAGACGTACCGGTTTGGCGGCTTCTATTTTACTCCTCGGCCTCGTCCGCTGCGTGGGATTTACTCTTTTGGGGGTGTAGTGTCGTATGTATTGGGGCGGTTGTTGGGGTTGCGTCGGAGTTCTACACCGTTGGCTGTTTCAGGCTGTGTTTTGGGGGCGGGGGAGGCTTTGACGGTTACTAATATTGCGGATCGGGCGCGTGGTGTGGGATCGGGGGCTACAGTGTGGGATATGGCTTCGCGTTTCGGTGTGGCGGTTGAGGATGTGTCTTGGGCTATGCTGGATGGGGTTGTGCATAAGCCGGTCGTCTTAGTCAGGCGTGCTATGTTGTGATGTCTGAAGAATTCGGCTGATAGTTTAACGCAAAATTTGAGTTTAGAAGAGTAAGACATAAAAATTGGCTTGTAGCCTGTATGCGGAATACAAGGGATCACACAATGGAAGAATCACTACAGAGATTAGATGCATTCTTTAATCCTAAGTCAGTCGCAGTCATCGGCGCCACTGTTAAACCAGGTAAGCCCGGACAGGTTATATTCAAGAATTTAGCCACAAGCAAACAGCGTGGCATCTACAAGGGCGAGTTATATCCAGTTAATCCCGGAGAAGAGTCTCTTTTAGGTCTTAAATGCTATAAAACCCTGAGCGATTGCCCAGGCGATGTTGATTTAGTTGCGATTATCGTTCCAGCTAAGGCTGTTGCCTCCGTCATGGAGCAAGCAGTCACGAAGCACGTTAAAGCCGCAGTCATCATCACCGCTGGCTTCAAGGAAATCGGTAACAAGGCCATGGAGGACGAGGTTGTCTCTATCGCTAAGAGAGGTAACATCCGCCTGCTTGGCCCTAACTGCCTCGGCGTTTTCTACTCCAAGAGCGGCATCGACACCCTGTTCCTGCCAGAAATGAAGACTTTAAGCACAGGTAAAGAGGTTGTTGCTACTCCCCGTCCAATGTTTGGCAGCATAGCCATGATTACCCAGAGCGGCGCTTTCGGCTCCGCAGCACTGGACTATTTGACTGGTCGCCAGATGGGTGTATCTAAATTCGTGAGTTTCGGTAACAAATGCGACGTCTCAGAAACTGAGATGCTTAACTACTTAATGCATGATGACGAAACCAAAGTCATCTTGGTGTATCTTGAAGACATCAAGAACGGTCGCGAATTCATGAAGGTCGCCAAAGAGTGCACTCTCAAGAAGCCTGTTGTTATGATCAAGTCAGGCCGCAGCAACGCTGGTGCACGTGCAGCAGCAAGCCACACAGGCGCCATCGCCGGCAGCGACAAGGTCTACGACGCAGTGTTTGAGCAGTGCGGTATCATCCGTGCCAAGAGCATGGAGGAATTCTTCGACTACGGCAAAGCACTCGCCATGCAGCCACCCGCAGAGGGCAGCAACATCGGCATCTTAACCGACGCAGGCGGACCCGGAGTCATGACCGTTGACGAACTCGAAACCCAAGGCTTAACCGCTAACCACTTCGAGAAGGAAACCGACGACAAATTCACCAAGCTGCAGCAAGAAGGCAAAATACTCATGATCGCCGCCACACACAACCCCGTTGACTTAACCGCCTCAGTCACTGACGAGCAATTCACCATATCCGCTGACATCATGTTCCAGGATCCACACACCTACGGCATCATCTTCTTGGGCTTACACCACATGCCAGGACTCAAAGAGAACTACATCGACGACATCGCAGCGCTCACACACAAGTACCACAAACCCATCGTTATGGTGGACATCGGCGAAACAGAAATGGCGCTCTTCACAAGAGGCCGCTTCGACCGCTTAAACGTCCCCGCCTTCGGTTCACCCGAAGACGCAGCCCGCGCGATGAAGGCGCTTGTCTGGTACGGAGCTTACCTCAAGAAGAACGGCGCATACGAGAAGTATGTGAAGGCCTTCAAGAGCAGCGCTGCACCCTCACACGTGCAGACTAAAGAGTAACCACAACGGTTACTTTCTTTCCATCTGACAAACCCAGCTTGCCCCTGAGATAGATCGGGGAAATAACTTCGATTACGTCTTGGGGGTAGCCGGGTACATCCGGCACGACGACGGCGCACTCCAAGCCTTGAATGCTTGCGCGGTAGGCTGTGCCGGGTAGAAAGCCTGATTCTGGGGTTATGGTGATCCCTTGTTTGGGGTCTAAGCTTTTTCTTTTAATTAATTCTTGTCCAGTTAATCGGAGGTTTAGGGTGCCGCTGTAGGGCGTGAAACCGAGTTTCTGCTCTATCTGCAATGTAACCCATGGCAGCGAGACGAAGCGTTTGCCGGTGCCTTTTCCGCTGAAAACCGTGCCCTCAAAGGTGACTTGCGGCAAGAAAGGGGCCACTTTAGAGTTGAGCTTTAAGCCACGCAGCGACGCCTTTTAGGATTTCGTCCGCGGATATATCCACAACGGGAACAATCATTTTCTCCTTTGTCTCAATGATCGGCATGTACTTCGGCATCGGAGCGTACCCGACGTAGGTCCAGTAGACTTTGCGTTTCTCCAGAAGCTCCTTGGATACGGCGGTGTTAGAAGCAGTCAGCGGGAAATAGAGGAAAACTATGCCGTCAACCCAGTAGAGCCCCGCCAATTTACCCCCGGCGATAACCGAAGTGAAGCGGGCGATCTCCTCCGCGCTGCCAAAACGCGTCTTCTCCATAATAACAATCTCCTTGAAAGGCTCATAAGAAACAGAAACACCACTCGAACTCATAATCTCAAATCCACCGAATTGCTACCCCTAAATGTGTAAGCGGTAACTAAATAATATTACCCAAATGGGGGCAAGCAGGATTTTAGATTTTCAGTGTCGGAAAGTGATCTTATGCGGTTATTATGGGAAAAAGCAGGCGTATTTAGTTACCCATTTATTGACTGAAGCTCATTTTTTATTTTGCCCATGAGAGCGCACTCACAAAGAAAATGGCCAATTAGATTAATAGCGATCCTATATTTCGCCAATTATTTTCCTTAGATTCTTAGTTTGCGCTATGTTGTTTTAGCGCTATATTATGAGTGCGTGTTCAAGGGCTGGTTGGGTTGGTGTGGCGGCGGCTGGGCTGCGAGGTTTTGGCCTTGTGGCTCTTTTGCCCCTGTTGGGTGTTTGGCTGACTTGCCTAACTAACTAATTGATTGAGCGTAGAACATCAAGATGATTTATAGGGTTTTTGAATTTTGTCTGAAAGAAAAAATTGGTGTTCCCCTATTGTTGTTTTTTCTTCTTCCAGAAAGGACTTGTTTTATCGAGCATTTTTTAATTAGAACAAGAAACGACTGTTGTTAGGAAAAAATCGATTTTTTCTTCCCAAAAAAGATCTCCCGCGACAAAAACCCCAAAACCCCCGAAACAAACACAACAGCCAGCAGTTCAAAGCCGGAAAAGGGTTAGTTAAGAATAATTTTTTTGACCCACTATTTAATGAGAGATGGTTTATTGAAAAATTAGAGTTGAATACAGGCCTCCAAGTCATTCTCTTATGTTTTAGAAATAATTTTATTAGCGGTCATAGGTATTAGCAGTCTTTGAGGGAGCAATCGTGAGCGCTGACAACGGAAAGATGGATCTTATTCTTAAAAAAATCGAGGAAATGAATACTTCAATCGCTAAGATGCAGGAAGAGCTAAAATCGGTTTCTGCCTCGCTTAAGTCGCTTGCTGTCGGGCAGATCACTCAGCCACCCACAGTGCACGTAACTTCAGGGTCTAGGCCCATGACTGTTTCAGCACCCAAACCATCTGTAACGGTTTCCACACTCAAACCCGTAGCATCGCCAACTCCGGCACCGACCGTGCCAATGGAAGCATCAAGAACCCGCAGCCTAACCGATGTCAAAATGTCCTTCCCAGAAGAACTCGAAGCACGCCTCTCATTCGAAGAAAAAGGCGAATTTATAATGATCAAACCCAAATCCTTCCTCGGCTCCGATAACTTCGCCAAAATCGCCCTAACCATCCGCGGAATGGGCGGAGAATACATCAGCGCCGGAAAAGACTCTCACTTCCGGGTGCCCAAAAAGAAAGCCTAACGCCCCAAGTGCCTGCCCAGAAGCTTCGCCTCGTCGAGAACATGAGGCTGAGCAGCAACTTCGCCCTTCTCCGACGCCTTCGGCAACAAAACACCAGTCAACTGCATCCCCAAGTACCCAAAAGAGAGGTTAAACATGCCCACAACGTGGCTGCATGCATCCGCACCCTCCTCAGACGGCACCAACAAAACACCGCGCTTGCCCTTCAGCTTCCCAGAAGCAACATACGGCCGAAGCCGATCCAGAACCAGCTTCATCTTCCCAGACGGCCCATACCAGTAAAGCGGCGTCCCAAAAACAACCACATCCGTTTCCTCAAGCTTCCCATACAGCATCTGCATGCCATCCCGCAAAACACACACAAAACCACCCTTCTTACAAGCCCGACAATCAACACACGCCCCAACATCAACCCCGTAAAGGTACACCTTCTCAGTCGCAAACCCGCTTTGGGCTGCACCCTCCAAAACGGATTCAACCAGCAAATCAGTGTTGCCGCCCCGCCGCGGACTGCCCACTAAACCCAAAACCTTCATGTCAACAACTATGCCGCAGCCCGTTTTTGAATTTAGCGCCTAATACGCAATAGAGAAACCCTGAAATTCACCTTGGTAAGGTTCCCAGTTAACGGTTACACCGCTGAC
Organism: Candidatus Bathyarchaeota archaeon; assembly: GCA_012515445.1. Lineage (GTDB taxonomy): Archaea > Thermoproteota > Bathyarchaeia > Bathyarchaeales > Bathycorpusculaceae > Bathycorpusculum. Next base: position 39,573 of record JAAYYI010000041.1, read on the forward strand.
GGATGCGCCTTTTGGGCCAACCCTGCAGAACTCAACCACTGCTTTAACAGCTTCTTCTTCACCCTCAAAAACCACTTCCACCCGACCATCATCAAGGTTCTTAACCCAACCGTAGACACCGCGGCTCTGCGCCTGACGACGCGTGTTCTGCCGATAAAAAACGCCCTGAACCCTACCTTCCACGTAGACGTGTGCTCTTACTTTCGCCATAACTCCAATCGATCTATAATGCTATTTTAATACAACCGTTTTGGCTTAATGTTTTCTCCAACCGAGTAGAGGAAAAGCGCCGCCGTCGTCGGCCCGATCCTTTCAAATCGACTGGACAGGGCTCTGAGCACCAGCGCATAGTTATCTGATTTATCAAAGCTGTCAAGATACGCTTGGAAGCCGTCGTATCTGCGCCTGATCTGCTGGAACTGTTTGGCGTTTTCTACTATCGCGTGGAGCTTGTAGGGATTGCGGATAATGCCCTTATCATTTAGAAGTCGTTGTAGGTCAGCTTCGGTGAAGGCCGCAATCCGATCAACATCAAATTCACATAACGCCACTTTAATCGTCGGCCACTTCTTCTCTACAACCGCCCAGTTAAGCCCAGTCTGAAAAAGCACCCGACACAAATTCTCGAAGTAGGCATCATCACTTTGCGGCCGCCTTCCCCGATACCACCATTCAGGATAATCAGTTACCTGCAAACTAATCCCACCAAAAAACAGCTCGAAGCGCATCTTAAGCAGTTGTGATACACCTGCTGTAGCATCACTTTCAGCCACCCCTCCACAGCCAAGCGCAGTCGCTTCCGCATCCGCCTTAAAAGCAAAAACGCAGCAACTATATCCTTGGAGAATGTGCGCATTGTACAAGTCAAACCAGCCAAAACTAATGGTTTACACACCAACAGGCCTTCCATCAAAAGACCGATTAGAATCCGTCCGCGATGCAGCCAAAGAAACAGCCAAACGCCTAAACCTAGACTTCGAAGTAGTCCGATTCGAACGCCAAAGCACACCAATCTACGTATACTACGAAGAAAACAACGGCGAACCCATCCCACTATACTGCGACGAAGGCAAAGCATCAGATAACAAAGAAATAAGCAGTGCCCTTCGCCACATGATGTTTGTCCTCTCATTCCATCCAAAGCATCTGGCGCTAGCTCAAATGCGAAGCGAGCTGCTTAAACTTTCGTGAACTTTATCGACTGAGCCGCCAAGTTAACCTCATAAACCTGGTTAACGTCAAAGCTTATCCCTAAACTGTCATATTCATGCTCAGTGAGGAACAAGATGATTTTCGGCGTCGCCATCTGCTGGCGTTGAGGCAGAAAAGGCATCTGGGTTTGAAGCGCCTGCATTATGTCCTGAGCCATTTTTGCTTCGTCAGTTTGCGGACGCACAATGTAAGGGTTAACTTCACGTTCTTCGAGCAGCTCGATTCTTTTGCCCAAATTGCCGTCTAAGTCGCGGGTGGATTCAATTTTGTTAACTCGTACGCGGAACAAGCGTTTTATTCTCCTTGCTAGAGGATAGCGACGTTATTATTTAAACTATTAATAAACGCTGCTACTGTGAGGTGCCCTGCGCTTCAGGCTTAGGTTGCTTTTTGAGGTAAACGATTTTGCTGTCTACTTCTTTTAGTTCTTCGCGCATCTGTTTAATGTGGTCGGCGAGGTGCTTGCGGTGGTTTTCAAGCTGCTGCAACGTAGGTTCGCTCTTGTTCTCCAAGAAAACAGTGAACGGTGAAGGCGGTGCAGGAGCAGGAATGTTGGCGTCGATGTTTAGGACTTCTTTAGCGAACTCGTTGAAGAGTCCGTTAAGGTTTTGGAAGATTTCTGTCTGTTTTAGTAATGCTTTTTTGAGGATTTCTTCGCCGGATTTTGTTATAGTGTAAACTTTTAGGCGTCTGTTTTTCTGGGTTTCCCAGTGGCCTTTGATGTAGCTTGATTTTTCGAGATCGTTTAGGATGGGGTAGATTCCGCCGGCGGTGGGTCTCCAGAAGCCTTTTGTTCGTTGGCTGATTTCTTTCATGATTTCGTAGCCGTGGGCTGGTTTTCTTTTTAGGAGCATGAGGACTCCGAGGCGGATGTATCCTTTCTGTGCTTCTTTCATCCAGTTCTGGGTTGTCTGGTCTTGGGCGTCTGGCTTCATTGAGGTCAGAATGTATAATGATTGAAAGTAATACTTATATTTTGCCGCTATATATTGCATTCAATTATATTCAGCGGAGATGCAAAAAATTGAAAGACGACAACATGATCCAAGTTACCAATCTGGTAAAGACTTTCAAGACGTTCAATGCAGTCGACGACATATCCTTTACCGTAAAGAAGGGCGAAATCTTCGGTTTACTGGGCCCAAACGGTGCAGGCAAAAGTACAACGCTGCGAATTTTATCTACGTTAGCTCGACCATCCGGCGGCAAAGCAGCCATCGGCGGCTACGACGTAGTAAAAGACGATAACAAAGTCCGGGAAATGCTCGGCATAGTTTCAGAAAAAATGATCATATACGACAGATTAACCGCAGAAGAGAACCTGTGGTTCTTCGGATGTCTCTACGGCATACCTAAAGAGCAACTTAAAAAACGCATAGACGAGCTTCTGGAGCTTGTCAACTTGATACAGTTCAAAAATAAGCAGGTCGGCACTTTCTCGACTGGTATGCGGCAACGCATGAACGTTATCCGTGCCCTGCTTAATGCGCCTGAAGTGCTTTTTCTAGATGAACCCACGCTAGGTTTAGATCCACAGTCGTCGGTTGAAATCCGAGACTTCGTTAAGAAGCTCAACAGAGAAAAAGGAACCACAATCATAGTCACCACCCACATGATGGTTGACGCAGACATACTCTGCGACCGCATAGCCATCATAGATCACGGAAAAGTTATAGCGTTAGATACCTCAGCGAACCTCAAGAAATCAATCGTTGGCGCAGATAAACGAGTCATCAAACTGGAAGTCTCAAACTTAAACGGTGACATGACATCTAAAATCAAAGCCCTGCCATGCGTTTCTGCACTAAATCAGGAGGAGCCCACCAAGCTTCGAATGACAGTAACAGGCGAAAACGCGTTTGACACTATACTTGATGCAGTACGCGGTTTAGGTGGAAAAATAAGCTCTATGGAGAACCTTCAGCCTACACTCGAAGACGTATTTCTGCATATCACTGGCCGTAATGTGCGGGATAGTACTGAAGCTAAAATTGCAGTTCCGATGCATGGGCCACCTGGATTGATGAGAAGACAACAAAGAGGGCGATAATTATGGGTGCTAAACGAATCTTTGAAGCTAGTTTACGTATTGCTTGGAAAGACCTAAAAGAGCTACAGAGAAACAAGCTGGGGCTCTTAATGCTGGTTCTGATGCCGCTGTTAATGATGGCTATGATCGGCTTCATCTATCCAAGTGGAGCCTCGTATGACATGAGTAACCTAAAAGTCCAAATTGTGAACTCGGACACAGGTTACATGAACACTACCTTAAGCAGCCAGTTTACCGATGCAGTCCACGCAGTTAATCAGGCTTCAGTGAATATGCAGATCTCCACTGGAACCACCACAGTGGCTTTAACTGATAGCATACAACGCGGCGATATCGATGCAGGCATAGTTGTACCTGCAGACTTCACAGAGTGCGTTTTAACTGGAAGACCAGCTAACATCACAATCATAAGCGACAACTCCAATCCGCAGGTTAGCGCCCAAGTCAGCGGCGTACTCTCTGGTATTGTGCAGTCGATGAGTACGCAGGTTGCGCAGTCTAAGCTTGCATCTGCTTTAAACATCACAGCAGCTGAAGCAGCTGACTACATGGTACCCTATTCGGTTACCGCACAGGGCGTCGTGCAAGGTAGCACCAGCTACTTCGAGTTCATCGCGCCTGGAATGATGATGATGACTGTTATGATGAGTGTCATGACAGGCTTACCTGGCGCTATTACGATGGAGCGTGAACTTGGAACTTTAGATGGTGTTATGGTTGCACCCATCAATCGGTTGTCTATTATACTAGGTAAGACTTTGGCGCAGATGGCAAGGGGTTTGCTTCAAGGCGTTATCATTATGCTGCTGGCAGTTACACTATTCGGCGTTACAATAAATGGCAGCATACTGCTAGTCTTTGGTTTGCTGCTGCTGGGCGTTTACAGCTTCGTCGGGTTAGGCATAACTTTAACCTCGATTGCTAAAGATCAAGAGACTGCAGCGATGATAATGACGACAGTGATGTTCCCGATGATGTTCCTAAGCGGCATATTCTTCCCCATCAAAATGATGCCAGGCTTCATGCAGACCATCAGCAGCTTCCTGCCACTAACCTATGCATCCGATGCCATGCGCAAAGTAATGGTTCTCGGTGCAGACGTAACACAGATATCCTCTGACCTGCTTGTACTAGTAGTGTTCGGAGCAGTTATGCTGGCCATCGCTGTGCCACTGTTCAAGAGGATGATGTCACGATGAGGAGGCGAATGCGTTGAGCACGTTATGTTCAAAATGCCCTTTTTTCCAGTTGCCGCCTATTCTGAAGCGGAGCAACAGTCGAAAGCGTTGCAGACTTGAGCCGCAGCGGCAACTGCGCATCTACGAATGTAAAGACTACCCAAAAAAGACGCTAAAGTAATCAGCGTCGCTTCTTTTCTTTTTTCTTATTCTTATCTACCTGTGCTTCTGTTGCTTTGCCAAGACCCCCCTCCCCTTATATACCTGAATTTTACCTCTATTTTATACACTATGCTTTTTCTCGATTTCCATGTTTACTCTTCCATGCTCGCCTGTTAAGCGATAGAAAGTTTCATTAACCTAGTGTACAAAATA
>JAAYYI010000042.1 GCA_012515445.1 Candidatus Bathyarchaeota archaeon
AAACGTGAACAAGCTGGTTTATGGCAGCGTCGCCGTATAACCGGTGATAACGTACAGCAGCAACTAAGGCTCGGGCGTTGTCATCGGTTGTATAGCCCTCGCTCCGCTTCGGAATACAGTATTTTGCATGCTGGAAAACGCCTGTGTCATCAGTGAAAACTTTCAAGTAATCGATCTTTACGGGTGGCAAACGGATGGTTATTCATCTCCGAATGTAGAGTCAATTCCTCAAAGAGCTTAACGTACTTCTCAGCGACCAGTGGCCAAGTGAATTTCCGGCTGTACACGTAGGCTTTTTTCTCCAGTGACCGCCGATGTTTCTTGTTTTCTATTATGGCTGTAACTTGCTCAACAATCGAGTCTGGGTCGTTAAAGTTGCAGAATACGCCTCGGCCCTCACCTAAGGCTTCTTTAGCATGCAGATAAGGCGTGGACACCACTGCTTTTCCAGCGGCTAAAGCATACGATAAGGTGCCGCTACTTACCTGATTGGGAGAAAGATAAGGCGTAATGTACACGTCTGTGGCTTGCAGGTAATTGTACAATTCAGGTTTAGCTAAGAACCGGTTTAGGAACCGCACGTGACTGCGGACACCGAGATCCTTTGCTAACCTGTGAAGCGAGTTCCGGTAAGCTTCACCCTCGTTTAGTTTTACCTGAGGATGAGTTACACCCAGAATATAGTAGACCAGTTTACGTTCTTTTTTAACGAGATTCGGAAGGGCTTTGATCACGTTTTCGATGCCTTTACCTCTGCTCAGCAAACCAAACGTTGATAGGACAAACTTGTTTTTTAATCCCAAATCAGGCTTTTTTTCTTCGCTTGAAACCAGCGGCAGATCAGGGCAGCCGTGCGGAATCAGCTTAACCTTTTTTGAGGGTACCCCGTAACTCTTAACGAGTTCACCGGTAGTCTTGTTTAACACGACTATGGCGGCGCTTCTCTGTGTTATATTATCGAATACTTTTTTTTCGGGGTCTGCAAATTTGGGTAGAACCGTATGGAGCGTCGTCGCAACTGGGCGTCTTAAGGCATCCAGAAACGAGCAGATGTATTCTCCTGATTCGCCTCCGAAGATGCCGAATTCGTGTTGGATATTAACCACGTTTACCGGTGACTTGTTAAGAAAATTTGCCATTAGCAGGTAATCTTCGAGGAAGTCGCGGCCTATTTTATGCTCAAAACCTGCATATGTAGGCTTGAATAACCTGCGGCCATCTATAGAGATCACTCTTTGAGCGCTTAATTTGTTAAGTGAACCTATTGAGTGTACTAAGTCTGCAGTGAACGTCGCTATACCGCATTTTCTAGGCGGAAAAGTGCTTACATAAGCAACTTCGTTAACGCTAGCCAACGTGGGACTGCCTAGAACAAACCTGTCCAATAATATATCACGACAAATATAGGAGGGCCAAGCGGGTTTTAAGCGCATGTGATTGTTTATTGACAGTCACAACAGGCGTTTTTGAATCATTAATCGCTAGAGGTTTATATTTTACCATGATGCAGTGCTGTTTTAAGAAGGGAGAGGGGTTTTAGTGAAACGCTTTGCACATAATCCTATATTAGAACCAATTAAGTCGAACTCTTGGGAAAACAGGTCTGTGTTCAACGCGGCAGCAATCTACAGTGGCGGCCAAGTACACATCATGTACCGAGCACAGGGCACAGACATGGTTTCTAGACTAGGCTTAGCAACATCCAACGATGGTTTTAACATAACAGAACGCTTGGAGCAACCGGTTTTTACACCGCTTCACCATGCAGAACGTGACGGCTGCGAAGACCCACGCTTAACAGTGATCGACGACCAAGTCATCATGGCATACACGGCGTACCGGAACCACGATTTTCCAGTCATATTCCAAATATCGTTAACATCAATTAACCTTAAAGACTTCGTTAACCGCAACTGGAACTGGAAAGAACGCAGCCTACCATTCCCTAACGTACGCAATAAAGACGCAGTTATACTACCCAGAAAAGTAGACGGAAAATACATGATGTTCCACAGAATCGAACCCAGCATCTGCGTATCCTACTCAGAGGACCTCAAGAGATGGCACGACTTCAAATCAATCATGGAGCCACGGGATGGAATGTGGGATAGCAAAAAAATCGGAGCAGCAGGCACACCCATCGAGTTAAACGAGGGCTACCTGTTCATTTACCACGGCGTAGACGAACAGAAGCATTACTCACTCGGCGCAGCCCTACTAGACAAGAGCAATCCAGAGAAGGTACTTTACCGTTCAGATAAACCGATTCTAACACCATGCGAACACTATGAATGCGTCGGCGATGTCCCGAATGTGGTTTTCAGTTGCGGCAACGTCCAAATCGATGACCAAGTTATCGTCTACTATGGCGGAGCAGACACTGTCCTCTGTGGCGCCAACTACGAGTTAAACGAATTGCTCCCAAAGAAATAAGTTAGAATTGATGCTTAAGATTTTGGTTGTCTTAAGCAACCACTTTTTTACTGTTTCTGTTGGAGTAAAATTGCAGTCACAAATTTTTAAATGAAGCCGATAAGCTCAGTATTGATGTAAACCTATCATTAGTCACAGCTTAACTTTAAGCAGATGACCGAAGGTTCACCGTTTAACAGGTTTTTTCGCAGATCAATGGCTGATTGATAGGAAGGTGAATATGTTGAAAGTCGATAGAAACGAAACCAACGATTCAGCAAATAAGCAAGTGGATTACATTGAAAAACTGACTGGGCGAGACATGACAAGTGTGAATGACAGGGACTACTCTGAGCGGGTGCTTGAAGACGAAGCGATACGGGAAAGCGACGAGGAAGAAGATTGGACTAAGAATCAGTCGCCATTGACTGGGCGAATGTCCGGAACGATGGAGGAGCTTGAGCGCATTCAAAGCTCAGAAAACATGGCAAGCGGCGAAGTTCAACAGTGCCTAAAGGATTCTCTTGACTGCTACCAGAACTGCAATGAAACAACACTGCGCTGCTTATCTATAGGTGGAAAACACGCTGAACCCGACCGCATCAACCTACTTCTGGACTGCGCAAAGATATGCAATACCAACGCCGATTTTATTACAAGAAACTCTACGTATTATCCGCAAACCTGTGGCATCTGCGCGGATATCTGTGACGAATGCGGAGATGACTGTGACAGGTTTGACGATGACTTTATGAAGGAATGCGCAAGCGTATGCCGCCGATGTGCAGAGTCATGCCGTGAAATGGCCAGATAATCCCTTTTTTAGGTTAACTTAGGGTTGATTTTTTCGGAGGTGAATTTTTTATGCAGGAAGAAATAAGGAAGGAACAGGAAAAAGTACGGGATAACGCGACAATCTATGACATTTTGAAGCTTGAGCATAAGGATGTTAAGAAGCTTTTCAAGCAAATCCTCGATGAGGAACGTTTTCAAGAGAGCGTTTATAGCCAGATCAAGATGGCGCTGGAGTTGCACATGGCCGGCGAAGAAAAACTGCTTTATTCTCGACTGGAAAACAACGCTGAATCTAGATCCATCACTTTGGAATCATACGAAGAACATGATATCGGCAAGAAGATCATCAACGACATAGAAAATACTTCAGATATCGATGCAAAGTATGCTAAAGTAAAGGTGTTAAGCGAAGCCATTGATATGCACGTTAAAGAAGAGGAAGATGAACTCTTTAAGAAAGCCAAGCGTGTACTATCCGACGAAGATGAACGCATGATAGCTAAGGAGTTTATAGACGAGAAGACGTCGGCTATGCAGAAAATGTAGAATATCCCAGGTTTCATCATTGAAACTTTATTTTTTCTATTTATTTGGAGTTGTAGCATTTGCCGCCTAGAGGCGTTAAGAACCCTAAACGTAAACGTCAATACGAGCATATTAAAGAGTCTGAGCTTAAGCGAGGCGCATCACAGGAAACTGCGGAGCGGATAGCTGCCGCTACGGTAAATAAGACAAGGAGGGAAAAAGGAGAGACAAAAAATATAGTTTCTTCTATATAGGCTATATTGGGTTTTTATAAATTATATATTCTATGATCAATGCCTTTAATGTTCAAACCGTACATTCAGTATTTCGTAGAGAGGAGAAAAATGGCCGATAAGAAAGTGCCGCTTTTCGAGTACGAAATATTTCCCGTGCATAAAGCAAGAGTTTATGGACCAACCGATTTACCGAAGAAGCATAACCGCTGAAATAGAGTTCAGCATTTAACTGTAACATTGAGACTAAGCCCATAACAAGTAGACGCTATGACGCCTTTTATGTGCAAATAGATACCAGCAACAGCAAATACGCAGTATGCTACCCGTTTTTAGATTCTTTGCAGTCTGAGTAAGGGAGGGAAGATACCTCTGAGATAGGTAGGTCAAGTAAGCATAAATCGGCATGAGCCTATTTTGCAGATCTGTTTTTTCTAAACCTCCATCCCTCGAAAGCGAAAATCGCTGCGGAAGCAACGGTAACTGCAGTAAGCAACCAAAAAGACTCTTCAACCGGCGAAGCTAAAAACAGATGAGGAATCAACACCGTTATCTCAGCAACTAAAACCCCGAAGAAAACAATTGCGAACACAGCGAAACGGGGCACAAGCATACGACCCACCCAGAAGTAGCCGCTTAAGGCGACTTTACGTTTAACAATGTAGTTGCCGTAGTCGTCCTTCGCCACTAAATCCATGTCGATTAGGCGCTGGAGATTACGATAAGCTACACTGGGGCTACTTAGGTTGGCTCCGCGCATCAGATCTCGTGGTCCAACTGGTTTGTTGGCTTTTACGAGGTATACGTAGGTGTGGAATAGTGTGTGGTTGAGTTCTTCTTGAATTACCAAATTCTATATACCTATTCTGAATTAGAGACAGTCTGGGCTTAAAAAACTAACCAGCAAACCCTCCTCAACTCAGCCTGACATTAAATCTGCAGTTCTACACATTGTGATTCAGCACCGTAATCGATATTAGGCTTCTTGACGCAAACAACGCTTGAACACTCTTGGACCCCTACATCATAAGCATAATCGTCGCCTTAGCCGTTATGATATTGGCCATAGTTTTAGATTTACTTGTAGGAGACCCTTCACCTAACTATCCAGACAGGCACGCCTTCAAACTGCATCCAACAGTAGTTATCGGCAATTTTATTAAAAAAATAGAACCAGCCTTCAAGAAACCGGATAATGCCAAAGTGGAGAAGGCCCTGGGTGTACTGCTCGGTTTAACAGCAATCGCCGCCTTCACAATCCCAACCTACCTTGGACTGTGGGCAATATACACTTTCATACCAGCCTACTTCAACATAGTAATCTACGCCACAATCGCGGTTATACTGCTAAAGATGACTATCTGCATAAAACTCGAAACAGACTGGGCGAGGGCCACCGCTAAAGCCATTGATGCAGACGACACAGCGGAAACGAAAAAGTACGCTCACTTCTCACGCCGAGATAGCAGCGGCCTAAACGCCTCCCAGATGGGCAGCGCGGTGATTGAGTCAATGTCTGAGAACCTGATTGACTTCAAACTCTCACCAATGATGGCTTTTGCATTGTTCGGGGTAACGGGAGCCATCGCTTTCCGCGTAATCAACACGCTTGACGGCATGGTGGGATTCAAGACTAAAGAGCACATTAACACAGGCTGGTTCAGCGCAAACCTCGATAACATAGTCAACTATATCCCGACGCGGTTGACTGCGCTTCTAATGATTGCGGCTGCGTGGATTCTGCGCCTAGACGCAAAGAACGCGTGGTATATGGCGAAGCGGGATCACCATAAGACACAGAGCCGAAATCATGGTTGGCCCATGGCTGCCACCGCCGGCGCCCTCAGGATTCAGCTGGAGAAACACGACAGATACATCCTCGGTGACCCACAGGAGCTGCTGACAGGAGACAAAATCCTCGGTGCCCTACGCATACGAGACGTAACCATTGTGCTCTGGGGCTTGATCTGCGTCGGCGTCATCGTGTTGGTACGACTTTTCTGGTTCCCTATATAGGTGCAAACTATTAATCACACAACCACGTAGTTGAGAGAAAGAGAAGTGCCCATTCCATGCGTGTCTGCCTCATTAATCCACCGCGAATTCAGCCTAAAGCATGGGGAAAACCAAACGTTTTTCCACCAATCGCCATGGCATCGGCTGCAGCCGTGCTGGAAAAGAAAGGCCATCAGGTCATGATTATTGATGCTCCCACTGAGGGCTGGGAGAACCTTGAGGAACTTGACGCCACCAAGTACCGTGTGGGCTTGAACGCTCAGGTTATTGCAGACCGCGTCAGGGATTGGAAGCCTGATGTTGTGGTTGTTGAGATTCCGTTCTCAGGCTGGTCAAAAACCGCGTTTGAGGTTGTTTCTACTGCCAAGAAAGTCAATGGGAACATTACGGTTGTTCTATTTGGGTTGCATCCTTCCTCGCGCCCCGAAGCCTGCCTAACTGATTCGGACGCGGACTTTGTGGTGGTCGGCGAACCGGAAGTGACCATCGATGAATTAGTTACAGCGCTTCAAGGGAAAGAAACCAGTTTTGCAGCAATCAACGGCTTGGGCTACCGAGAAGTCGGTAAAATCACATTAACCGCTAAACGTGCCTTCATACAGGACCTTGATACGTTGCCCTTGCCCGCACGGCATCTGCTTCCCATGAAGGTTTACGCTGAAGCCGTAAAACAGAATCCGCTAAGAGGCGAAGTCACCAAGCCTTACACCATCATCGTTACAAGCCGCGGATGCCCATTCAACTGTGTTTTCTGCACTCACTGCATCGTTTGGGGTAAGCAGTGGCGGCCCAGAAGCCCCAAGAACGTGGTTGACGAAGTAGAGCACGTCATCAAGACCTATGGCATTAAGCAAATTGACTTCGCGGACGATAACATGACCTGGAGCCGCGAACGGATGGCGCAGATATGCGACTTAATCGTCGAGCGTGGCCTGCATTTTGAGTGGTTTACACCCAACGGCGTTAGAGCAGATACGCTGGACGAGGCGCTACTGCGCAAGATGAAGAAAGCCGGATGCAAAAAGATACGGGTTGCTCCAGAATCAGGTGTGCAGCGAGTCGTAACTGACATTGCTAAGAAGAATTTGGAGCTTAAAAAAGTTGAAGAAGCCATCGTCGCCGCAAGAAAAGTCGGTATTAAAGTCGGTTGCTTCTTTGTCATGGGTTTAATAGGCGAAACTAAAGCCGACATCGAGGAAACCATCCGCTATGCTTACAAACTCAAAGGTTTGGGTGCGGAGAGCTTCATTTTCAGCATCGCCATGCCGCTGTATGGAACAGCGTTCTATGAGCAGGCGAAGGCTGGAGGGTATATCCGCGATGGCTTCTGTGACTTCGCGTTGGCGGCGACTGAGCCGCTGGTGGAGACACCCGAGTTCTCAGCAGAGGAGATCAGCGAGTTATGCATGAAGGCCAATGCCATCAACCGGACGCTGACGCGTAAGAAAGTTCTGAAGGCTATGCGGCACCCAGTTAAAACCGCCAAAATGATCCTAAGAATGCCTTAGGCGGCTACTTGATTTTTCTTGAAGCTAAAACAGCGATTACAGCCGCGTAAGCTACAAATACCCCCACAACGATCACGAGCATAATTGTATTCTGAGAAGTAAAGTTCTCTATAGGCGGCTGCAATGAGGGCGCAAGGGTCAGGTTTGCCTCGGTAGTGTTAGAACCGCTCAATTGGGGGCCAATTGTGAATCCCGAAGATTGCTGAACACCGGACCCTGCCTGTGCACCGAGGGGCAATAGGCAGATTAGGACCGCCAGAAGTAGGAGCAGTGCCGACAGGATCACGGTGTCCAGTTTGGGTTTCATTCGGGGATTCACTGCTAATATGCTCTCGGGGTAGGCTTTAGCTCTCCCCCCAGAACACTTTGTTCCACCACAAGAACACCGAGTAACAAAAATTAGTACAGGCTTGCACTGTTGGTTCTTTAAATAAGGGGAGGGGGGTCTTCTGAGAGCAACAAAGGCGTTTACTCTGTCACAACGATATTTAGCACGCAGTAGTTCCCTGTGAAACTATAATTTTCGTCTGCAATCGGGTTTTTGCTCCAGAGTTCGAAGATGACGGTGTAGCTGCCGGGGGTATTCTCGGTGACTGTTACAGTGTTCTGGTTGGCGCCGCCGTTTGGAAGCGTAAAATCGTAAGTGTCAACTATCGGGGCTTCTACTCCGTTGGGGGTTAAGATTAGGCTTTTTGCAATCTTGGTTTGCACCTGATAAGCTTGGTCTTGACCCATGTGGTTGTCCACGTGGACATTTACGTTAAAAGTGCTGTTCTGACCTGCAACAAGTGTGTGGGCGTAGTCGACGGCTTGCATGTTGTTGTCAAGTAGGTACATCGTGTTGTAGGGTTCAGGCACAGCTGTAACGACGAAGTAAGCGTAGAAGCCGATTACTGACGCGATGACGACGATTAAGGCTAAAAGAACCGGAAGCCCAAAGCCCTGCTCATCGCTTAAACCGATTCTTCTTCCAATGCGCATAACAGACCCTGAACGTTTTTGCATCTAGGAACCCCCTAAATATAGTGCTGAAAATCCTGATCCCCGACTGGAACGGTCTAAGCTTTGTTTGACCGTAAGTTCTGGGTTTATAGGTGGTTGGAATCTCAACCATGTTATAGCCTTCCCGTGCAAAGCGGATAAGCATCTCCGTCGCGAAAGGCATGTCAGTTTCCTTAAACTTTACAGAATCATATTTCTCGCGCGATATCGCTCGGAATCCTGATTGGGTATCGCTGAGGAATTGGCTGTAGAAGAAGTCAAAGGTGAATGTTATCGCTTTATTCCCGAGAAAGTTCAGGAAGCCCATGGCTTTGTTTGGGTCATACATTCGGGTAGCCAGAACCATGTCTGCGTCTTTCTCTAGAAGTCTGGTAACGAGGCGGTCGATGTGCTTGAATTCGTATGTGCCGTCTGCATCAACCATGATTAAGACATTGCCCTTCGCCGCCTTCATGCCGGTTCTCAAAGCAAGACCGTAACCGCGTCTGGGTTCAACGATAAGGCGAGCTTTGTTTGTGTCCTTAACGATCTCCAGGGTCCCGTCTTTGGAGTTGCCATCTACAACGATAATTTCCTTAGGGTAAGTCACATACTTATCGATGGTGTTTATCGCGTTGAGTATGGTTCCTGCTTCGTTAAGTGTCGGAATGACGACCGAGACCAAATCGACTTTTGACGTCATTAGAGCCTTACTTCCGCTTCGAAGAGTTATAATGTTTCCGTCTGCAACTTAGATAAGCTCTTCGTATATTTCTTCAAGCCGTTCAACGTTGGCATCCCAGCTAAAGCGCTCTTCAACTTTTGCATGAAGCTCCAGTCTGCGCCCAGAGAAATCTAGCACTGCATACTCCAGAATCGCCTCCGCTAGCAACTCGGGTTGGTTAGGCGGCACCAACCTGCCACAGTCCACAGGCAGAATCTCCTTTATCCCACCAACATCGGTTGCGATAACAGGCAACCCGCATGCCAACGCCTCATTAGCCACAAGCGGCAAACCTTCACCGGACTTAGACGGCAACACAAACAGGTCAGCCAAATTGTAGTACGACGGCAAATCTGCGTCGCTTACAAAGCCAGCGAGGCGGAAGTTAGCGGCGATTCCAAGCTGCTCAGCTTGCTGCCTGACGCTTTCCATGTCCGGGCCTTTACCGACTGCGACGAAGACGATTTTGGGGTTTTTCTTAATGACGATGTTTGCGCATTCAAGGAGCGTGTCGACGCCATTCTTGTAGACCAGCCGCCGAACTGTGAGTACAACAGCTGCGTTTTGTGGGATGCCGAGTTTTCTGCGCATTTCCTCTTTTTTGCCTTTGATTACGCCGAATCTTTGGGTGTCGACGCCGTTGTAGATGACTTTAACTTTGCTTGATTTAGCGCCGAGTCGAAGCACGTACTGCTTGGTGGCTTCGCTTATGGCGATTATTTTGTCTGCGGCTTCGAGGTTCTGTTTGCCGACTGATAAGTCGTTTAGGAGTTCCACTTGGTCGAAGATATTGTTGTATTCTATGAACGTATTGTGCTGGGTCAGTACAAAGGGTTTGGCGTAGATTTTAGCAAGTTTGCCCGCTAACAGCGAGGTTAAGTATGGGTGGCCGTGGGCGTGTAGCAATTGGCATTTTTTGACGTTTCTGGCGAAGACCGGGAAGCTGCCTACGGTGGGAATCGAGTATGGGATACCCAAGCGGAAGCCTGCGTTGAAGGATTCATAGCATTCAACTGGCACCCCATCTACGCTGTATTTTGGTGGCGTCCCGATGCGGTTGGTTACAATCAGCGGCGAATAATTCTTATTCTGGAGACGTTTGCTCTGCTCGTTTGTTACGATTTCTATGCCGCCGACATGGGGCAGAAACGTGTGGGTGACGATACAGAGGCGGTTTTTAGCCATTGATGGTTGCCAACGACTAAACCGTCAATTGGGAGGGTATTAAAATTTACGGAAAAGCTGGGTTAGCAGGTTGTGCCTGCGGTTTTTATTGCTCTGGTGTAAACGTTGCTGGATACGCCTGCGACGAGTGCGCCTATGGCGTCGTTAGTGATTGATCCCAGAAATTTCAATATTCCCGGTTTGGCTTGGTCAAAGCGTACGTACTCGAATACGCCGCGTGTTCCACCGATGTACTCTGCGATGGCTACGCCCAATATTTCATCTGAGATAGGTCCCGGTCTGCCTCGGAAGCGTTCCTGTGTTAAGCCGGGGATTAAGCCTTTTTCTGCGTCTTCCTGCGCGTGGAAAGCGGCCCATTCAAGGATTGAGATGTTGACGTCGCCTAGTACGTCGAGGAATTCTTCTTTTAGAGCCTCGGTTGCTTTCGCTACTGTTTCTATGCCGGGATGTGGTACGTACATTTCTAGTGCGCAGTCGATTAGGGCTTGGAGTGTGATGCCTTTTGTTTCTAGGTATGTTAGGAGTGGCGGATTCTGGTTTTTCATGCTTTTTCGCCTAGGCGTATTTGGGTTTGGGGTGTTTTAAGTGTTGTGAAGGGCTTTTCCGTAAGCCTTATATGAAGAGGTTGGATAATCCACCCAACAGCCGGTGCATGTCTGCTAAACATCGCATATTTGGTTGTTTAGCAAGGAAAACAGTAATTCGCTGTTAATCTGTTAAATTTGAAAAGGAGCCGTAAGGGATTGAAAGTTGTTGCTTCATGGAGCGGCGGCAAAGACAGCTGCTACGCCTACTTCCTAGCAAAGGAGCAAGGCCACCAAGTTCTAAGCCTATTCACAATGATGATGAACGAAGACAAATCAAACTTCCATATGATTCCAACACAGGTAATTGATGCTCAGGCCGAAGCCGTCGGTATGCCCATCATCAAGAAAGCCACTTCAATGAGTAATTACGAGCAGAACTTCAAAGCGTTACTAACCGAATTCAAAAAACAGGGCGCAGAAGGACTAGTCACAGGCGATATCCGAGAAGTAGCAGGCCACGAAGAAGGATGGCTAAACCGAATCTGCGCAGAAATAGGATTGGTACCCGTGAAGCCGCTGTGGATGCGTGACACGAAGCAGATTTACCTCGACTACCTAAAAACCGGCCTTAAAGCAACAGTTGTCCGCACCAACCGCGAACTCAGCGTAGACTGGCTGGGGCGCGTGCTTGACCAGAAATTCTACGATGACATATTGGCGCTTTCCGGCGTGGACCCATGCGGCGAAGGCGGCGAATACCACACCTTAATCACCGACGGACCCAGCTTCACACAGAAAATCGTGATTGAAGCGTCGGAAAAGAAAAGGTTACAAAGCGGCTTTGGATACTTAGAGATAAAGAAGTACAAAATAATCAAGAAATAAGTGAAGTTATATGGATGTCTTATTAGCTAACAACAAACCAAAAGCACAAGCCTTCCTCGACGAAATAGAAGGCAAAAGAAACCCCCTATTCATCGCGACAATTGCCACCACAGAAACTGGAAAAATCCCCGGCCTCTCGGCGGCAGGCGCGAACCCAGACTTCACCGACTTCACACCACCGGCGGATGCCGAGTTGCTTCTGCTGGGCAAGTGCCGCTCTATACAGGGCGTGCCCATTACACCCGACGGCATTCCGACACCCGCGCTGGTTACTGCTTCCGCTCTACAAGTAGCCGACATCCCAGTGGTTGTCGTCAACGGAGGAGTTAAAGTAAAACCGCAGGTTCCCTACATTGACGTTAACGGCAGCCCGGGAAGAGACATCAGAACAGGCGATGCTGTCGATAATGTCGAAGAAGTCATCGAACGGGCTAAAGTAGTCGGCGAACAGCTTGCTAAAGTGTCGGATTATCTTGTCATCGGCGAAAGTATCCCCGGTGGCACTACGACAGCGCTGGGTGTTTTGACGGCTATGAATGTCGATGCACACGGGAAAGTGAGTAGTACGCTGCCGACTAATCCGCATAACCTTAAGGCCGATGTAGTGGCTGCAGGCATAAAGGCGGCTGCTAAAAAGTTCGGTAGCTTCAAAGGTGACCCGTTCAAGGTTGTTTCGGCAGTCGGTGATCCCATGATGGCGGCGGTTGCCGGTTTAGTTATAGGAGCAAGCAAGCAAGGCCCGGTGTTGATGGCGGGCGGCACACAGATGACAGCAGTTTTATCCGTAATCAACGCCCTTGACTCTAAAGCATTATGCAATGTAGCTGTCGGCACAACTAGGTGGGTTGCTCAAGACAAGTCCTCAGACATCTGCGGAATAGTCAAACAATTCTGCGACGTACCAGTCCTAGCAGCTGACCTTGACTTCGGCCCATCTCAGTATCCTGGGTTGCGCATCTACGAAACTGGCCTCGTAAAAGAGGGCGTCGGCGCAGGCGGAGCATCAATCGCTGCCATGGCTAAGACTGGCGGAGCTGTAACCAAGCAAATTCTTCTTAAGGAAATAGAACGTAACTATGCCTCACTGATGCAACTAAAGTGAGACACGATTGGCCCTTAAACAGCTCAAAAACCTCCTATCTTTCCTAACCGTCTTCCCAGTACCTATGGATAAAGACCTGCTTAGCGACTGCGCCAACTACATGTGGGCTTTCCCCCTAATCGGCGCTTTTTTGGGTTTGCTGGCGGGATTGTTCGGTTGGGTGGCATCCGTTTTTCTGCCCAGCTTAGTTGTCGGCGCAATAGTTTTAGCACTGCTCCTCTGGATGACTGGGCTGCACCACACCGATGGATTGCTGGATTTCGGCGACGGCGTCATGGTACACGGCACCCCTGAGAAGAAAATCGCAGTTATGCATGATCAGCTGACTGGTGCAGGCGCAATCGGGTTAGCACTAATGACCTACATCGTTACGGCTTTCGCGTTTGCCTCCATAGGCGGCGGCGTAAACTTCTTCGGGCTTAGAATTCAATACATTTTCCCGGCAGTGATCGTCATCGAGTTATGCGCCAAGCTAAGTATGGTTGTTGCAGCAAGAGCAGGCCGCTCGGTACATGAAGGCATGAATACCTCTTTCCTGAAAGCCATGTATGGAAGCAGCGGAAACTGGCGCCTCGCGTTGGCCTTGGTTATTTCGTTTGCCGTTGTGTTGCCTCTTTTCGGAGTAGGTGGCGTCTGGGTTGTCCTAGCCGCTGTTGCCACAGCCTTGGCGATGGTATCGATTGCACACCGCAACTTCGGCGGCGTAACAGGCGATGTTTTTGGATCAACTAACGAGTTAACCCGCGCAGTATGCGCAGTGGTGCTGGTGGCGGTGATCTCATGGGCATAACAGCTTTGGTCATGGCTGGCGGAAAAGGCACCCGTATGAAGCTGCCAGTAGAAAAGCCCTTGATCAGCGTCTGCGGTAGACCCAGCATAGAATATGTTCTTGCGGCGCTGAAAACTGCAAAAAAGATTGACCGCATATTCGTGGCCACAACCGATTTCACACCAAAAACCACGGCGCTCATGAAGGAACACGGCGTCGAAGTTATCCAGACACCCGGTAAAGACTACGTGTCAGACATGGGCTATACGGTGCAGACGCTTAAACTCGGCGTCTTTTTAGGAGTCTCGGCAGACTTGCCACTGGTAAAAGGTGAAATGATAGATGAAATCGTCACCCGCTATGAAGAGTGCGGTAAACCCGCCTTAACTGTAGCAGTACCGATTGAAGTCAAAACCAAGCTGTGCATGGGCGTCGAGTACAGTTTTAAAACCGACGACGGTAGAGACGTGGTTCCTGTTGGCATAAACGTGATTGATGGGAGCAAACGCTACGGCGACGAGTGGCTGGATCAAGATATTTTCGTAGTAGACTATCCAGAACTCGCCGTGAATATTAACACCGTGACGGAGCTAGCTCTGGCTGAGCGGCTGATGTCAGAAAAAACCAGCTGCCTATAGACTATTTCTACCTATTTCAGAAGCACTTCCCGTATCAGTGGATCAAGAAAATCGTCTGTTTAATAAAATGGACCTTGCAAAGCCATCTCAACCACCCTGCAACCCAAACCAGGTGCTGAAAAAAACGGCTGTTTCTGCAAAAACTTGTAGAAGATGACGTAGCAGGGCGGCACTCTCTTCTTCTAATTTTAAAATATTTTTTGATCTGCAGTATATAAAACGCCTAAATTGTATACCCGTCATTTATGCATGGCGGGTAACGCCGATTTAGAGTAACCTTTACATCCACCCAAACACGAATATTTACTAAACCCGCTTGGAGCAGACACCGATGAGCATCCTCAGCTACGACAAGTTTTGGAACAGCATAGTCTCGATGCCGATGACCAAAAAAATGCTCCAGCTCTCGCTTAAAAAGTGCCCAGCATGCGGCAGAACGGTACTGGAGACGGCGCTTGATGACTACGGCGGCAAAAACGACCGCCACTGCAGCAAATGCAGCCCATTCTACTCAAAAATCATCGCTTTCTGGATAGAATTCCTACGCCGAGCACTTGGCTTTAAGCGGGCTAAAGTCGAGAAACTATTAACCGACCGCTACGCAAGAAACGCAGTGCTAAACCTCGTCGAATCCTTTGAGCACTACGGCATCAAAAAACCCATGTCGCTCGTCGCACCGTTCCTTGTCGTTTGGGATTTCACCCATAAATGCAACTTGCGCTGCAAGCACTGCTACAGCAACAGCGGCACACCTGACCCAGATGAATTAACCACTGAGCAGGCGCTACGCGTGGTGGATATGCTCGCTGAAGCCCACGTAACCGCTTTGGCGTTCAGCGGCGGCGAACCCATAACCAGAAGCGACTTCTTCCAAGTGGCACGCTACGCATCCGACAAAGGCCTCTATATCTCACTAGCCTCAAACGGCACCCTTCTCACAAAAGAAACCGCCTTTAAACTCAAAGAGGCAGGCGTCAACTACGTGGACATAAGCATCGATGGTGCAACCGCAAAGACCCACGACGAATTCCGAGGAGTCCCCGGAGCGTACGAAAAAGCAGTCGCAGGACTGAAAAATTGCATAGACGCAGACATATGCGCCTGCATCGCCACCACCGTAGGCAAAAACAACATGTCCGAGCTCCCGGCGATCATCGACTTAGCCGAGCAGCTGCAGGTGGAGCGCTTCACCTACTTCAACTTTATCCCCGCTGGACGCGGCAAAGACCACGCCGACCAGGACCTCTCAGCGCAGGAACGCGAGGACGTTATGCGGTACCTGCTTAACAGGATGTCTGCGGGCTGCAAAACCACTATCCTCGCAACTGCGCCGCAGTTGTCCCGTGTAGCTGCACAGTGCCAAGGCGAGACAGGCACAGGCGAAGTAACCATGGCGCTGGCGCACATGCAAACCGTCAAAGTAACTAAAAAAGCAGTACCGCTGGGCGAATTCATCGGCGGATGCGGAGCAGGCAGACTCTACTGCGCCATCTCCCCCCAAGGCGATGTAAGGCCTTGCGTCTTCCTGCCTGTTAACGTAGGCAACCTTAAGGAGCGCACATTCCGCGATATCTGGCTTAATGCGCCGCTATTCGACGCTTTCCGCAACCGAGGCAACCTTAAGGGTAGCTGCAGCAAATGCGATTACAAGTATATCTGCGGCGGATGCAGGGCACGCTCAGCGGCTTACCATGAGGGCGATACCCTATGCGGTGATCCGGGATGCCTTAACGGAGCGAAAATAGCCAATGGCATCTGCTAACGCTGTTAGGATAAGTCGTGCAGGCGACGACGTAAGCGGCATTATAAAAGAGGCAGTTTTAAACGCAGGTCTACGTGGCAAGAAACATATTTACATTAAACCGAACCTCAGCCACCCTGAGTACCTGCCCGGCGTGGTCACCAGCCCCGAGGTCATGCACCAATTGGTCAGTATTCTACGCGACGGTAACAGTGAAGTAGTCGTAGGCGAATCCAACGGCATTAACTACCCATGCTGGACAGCTTTCGACAAAACCGGCATGAAGGAAGCCGTCGAATCAGCAGGCGGAGTCGCCATGAATCTCTCTGAGGATAAAGTGGTTGAGGTCAAGTTCCAGACAAACGGTCCACTTAAAAAGTTGTACCTGCCCAAAACCATCCTCGACGCAGACGCAGTTGTAGATCTGCCGCTGATGAAGACCCATGAGTTCATGGCATACACCGGTGCGCTGAAGAACCTGTTTGGCTGTATCCCAAGCAATCGGCGAATCTACCTCCACCCGTACCTGCCAGAAGTCTTCTACCGCCTCTACCAGGTTTTCAAACCCACACTAACTATCATGGATGCACGTATAGGCATTGAGGGCAACGGACCCACAAAGGGCAAACCCAAAAAAATGGGGCTATTCCTAACCGGCAACGACGCCTTAGCAGTGGACATCGTCGCCACGCAGGTGATGATGCTGAATTGGAAGGAAACATACCTCAAATACGTCGCTGACAGATCACACTTCGATGCCGACGCAATCCAAGTTGAAGGCTTACCAGTTAAAGAGATAGCGAATCGGTTCGAGCCACCTAATATTGACCTCCCCGTGAAGCTGCAGATGAAAATTTACCAGCATGAATACGCTACAAAGTTCATGTTCTGCTCACTTGACATTATTCACCTGTTCCAGCGGGTAACTAAACTATACCGTCGTGAACAGATGCAGCTTGTTTAGATAGACATTCTAAGCAAAAAAATCAATTGTGGAGGGATTGAATTTTTTGGTTAGTTGGTTCCTGGTTGGCTAGTTTTGTGCATTCTTGAGTGGCAAGTTCATGAACGAATTTAGCAAGAAGCATGGCTGCGGGGTTTTCGCTGTTGAATTTATACATCTGCGAGACGCCGACAGTGCGGGTTTTCTTGATTATTTCGAGTTTCTCAAGTTTATTGATGGCTGTTGCCGTATGACGTGGGCTGACATCGCTGTTTTCGGCTATGTCTTGCTTGTTGTAGTCGTAGTCTCGGAATACGCTCATGAAGTCGAGAATGCGGGCTGTTGCGGATCGGCTGCCGAATAGTTCTTCTAGCTGGCCGGGTTCGTGTTCGCTTTCCATGTAGGTTCCCTACCTGTTCTATGGTGACAATGTTAATAAATATCACTTTAAAGTAATTATATGCTCACTTTTAGGTAACATTGACAAGCGATTTTAAATTAAAACACCTACAACTAAGCCAACAAAGAAGCAACCCGAACATGATTGACGCCATAGAAAAACACGTACTCGAAAACCTCCTAAACAGACGAGTCATCGGCGAAAAACATACTTCAGAAGACAACGCCATAAAATGCCTCCCAAGAGACATCCGCGGCAATGGCAAAAAAGCTTTAAAAAAATTGATCCGTGAAGGCTACATACTACCAAAGATAACTAGCTATGGCTTAGAGGTCTCACTTAACCCGAGGCGCCTACAAGAAATAATCCAGTTAACCAAACCCTGACAAAAGAATACGCTCAGCATGTACCAACACTTATCTTAAATAGCAACCTATCTAACGAGTTACCGGTGTCATGTTGAAGAAACAGGCAATCATAGGCAGCATGCTGATCGTAGCCGTGGCAGTTGCAGCCGTACTTATCTACCAGAACAATTACGCAAACACACCTAAAACCACCCAAAATGACGGGTTCACCATGGTTTACTTGAGTGATAATTCTACGCTACTAACCGACTTAGACGTATGTTCTTTCAATAGCACCCACCAAGAGTTCACCCTTACCGACGCAGCCGCCCAGTGCTTACGCGCAGCCGGAGATAACCTGTATAACTTCACAAACCCAGTCTCCATAAAGGTTAACGGCGAAGAAATCTATCGGGGCATCTTTAGAAGCGCCGTAATGTCCGCTGTGCCTGAGCCACCGACGGTTGCGATTCTGTACCCCTCGATCACCTTCCCAGGCGGTGCCGAAAAAGACAATGCTATGCGGCTGTTCCACCCAGGCTTCACACCGCCCAGCGACATGGCATCGATGAATGCAAATCTCGCAAGCTTCTTTGAGGACACAAACAGATTAGCTTCTTAGCCGCTGCCTTTAGCTTAAGGCTTGGTCATAGACCTTCATTGCATCCTTAACCACAATACGCCAGTCAAGCTGCTCAACCACAGTCTTGCGTGCCGCCTTCCCCATCTCGGAAGCGAATTCGGGGTGCTCAAGCAGGTAGAGAATGCGGTCTGCAAACGCTTTTTCATCAAAGGGTTTTACGAGGAACCCGTTTTTGCCCGTTTGAATGGTTTCTGGTATGCCGCCCACTGTTGTGGTGACGACGGGCAAGCCAGTTGAGAGCGCTTCCAGTACGGCGAATGGGTGATGCTCATAGAAGGTTGAGAAGGCGAATACATCGGCTGCCTGATAGAGTTTGGGTAACTTCTGGTCGGGGTAGTAGCCTGTGAATATGATGTTGCCGATTACGCCGAGTTTGGTTGCGTGGGCGATGAGTTTCTGCATTTCGTCGCTTTGCCCCTTGCCGGAGATGATGAATTTGGCGTTAGGAAACCGCTTGACCACCGGGGGCATAGATTCGATGAGTGTGAATAAGCCTTTTCGGGCATAGAGTCGGCCGACTGAGACTATTGCGATGTCGTCGGGGTTGAAGCCCAGCTCTGCCTTTATTCGGCGCTTATCGGCGGCTGGCTGGAACTTCTTGATATCCACACCGTTATGGATGACCTTGATTTTGTGTGCTGGAATCTTGTAGTAATTGGTCAGTTCCCACTTTGTGAACTCGCTGACAGCGATAACTTTTCGGGCGCGGTGGATCATGCTTTCCTCAAAGAACCTTAGCATCGGGTTCAAGCTAACCAGCACCTTCTCGTTGGCATTGAGCCGTGTAAATGGTTCGCCGGCGATTGCTTTTGCTTCGCCCTTCCAAGTGGAGTGCACTGTGCAGACGAGCGTTTTGCCGTAGTTTGGTGGCACCGCAAAGTTGGGTGTCAAGGGCAGCTGGGGGTGCATGATATCGATGTCTGCGGATGTCTTAATGCTTTTTAGTTTGCGGTTGCTGTTGCCTGCCAAGAGAAAGGATTTCACGGCGGGCATCTTTGGGCTCTTAAGAAAGGACACATCGAGCTGCGGGTTGACATGAACGTCTCTTGTTTGGTTGCTGCCAGTGACTACGTGGATGCTGTAGCCGTTCTTGAGCAGCTCATTTGAGAGGTAATAAACATAGCTGCCTGTGCCGCCTGTCAGCGGCCAGTACTCGGGTGAGACAAAGCAGACCTTAGTCATCAATTGCGCCTCCCAGTTATGTAACGCAGGGTTGTAGTTACTGCACCCACAAACCACGCTGCCGAACGCACGTAGTAAAGGACGATGAGGCGCATAGCCGACCAATCGTTGAACTTCACGGAGATTTTGACCGCCGAATAAATAAAGTAAACAAACATTGCCAGCAGGATTGTTGCCGAACCGATCCAGAGCAGCCTAAGTAGCGGAATAACGCCGACGACGAAAAGCGCGGCAGCCGCTAAGAGCAGAATCGGCTGGATATTCATGCCGACATCGGTGATTTCGTCGCCCTTTGCAAGGTGCCCATGCTTAAAGTACAGTTTCAAAGTATTTTTGCCGTACTGCAACTGCTGTCTGTAATACGCGCTTAGCGTGGGTCGATTGTAATGGTAGCAGATCGCATCTGGTTCGTAGGCTATTTTGTAGCCTTTCTCGGACATGCGAAAGCCGAAGTCGGTGTCATACTGGCTGGGCAGCTTCTCATCCCATCCGCCTACCACCTCGATCACGCTTTTCTTGAGGAGCAGGTTCATGGTGGCGATGCGACCTGTGTATTTGCCGATGCGTCGATAGCGGTTTTTTAATTCGTAGCCGATACTGCGTGCCCAGAGGTTATCGCGGTTCCAGGTGTCTATGCTGCCGCTGACTCCTGCGACCTGCGGCTCTGTAAGGTGCGGGACGAGTTTTTTTAGCCAGTCAGATTCAACCTTAGCGTCTGAGTCGATGAAGCCCAGAACGGGGTAAGCTGCGATTTTAAAGGCGTAGTTGTAGGCTGCGGGGCAGTTCAGGCGAATCGACACCACTTTTACTGGGTACTGCTCTGCGGTCTTTACTGTGCCATCGCTGCTGACGCCGTCCATAACGATAACCTCGAAACATTCTTTAGGATAATCCAGCGCCAGAATTGACTGGAGGCATTCGCCTATGGTGTCCTGATTGTTGTAGGATGCCACGATAATCGAAACTTTGGGGTAAGTGTTCTGCGCCACTTGCTTTACCCCTTCAAGTAAGCTATAAAGATCGAGAACAAGATTTTTGAGCCATCCACCATCGGATCCACGCCAGAGTGGCCATAGGTGCGCTGCTCAAACGTAATCGGAACCTCAGCTACCCGGAAGCCAGCCTTCGCCGTTTTAACAAGCATCTCAGACTCTATCTCGTACTCGCCTGACTTTAGCTTTTGCCCTTCCAGCACTTCCCGCTTCATTGCGCGATAGCCTGATTGGCTGTCGGTTATGGCTACGCCTGTGAAGAGCTGGATGAGGTAATTGAAGATGCGGACTCCGAACTTGTTGAGTTTGCGTGCAGCGACATGCTTGTGGTTCATGTAGCGGCTGCCGATAACCATGTCTACCTCGCCTGCCAGTACGGGGGCTAGGACTTCGTTGAGTTCCTCAGGCCAATGTGAACCGTCGGAGTCAATTGTGACGATTATGTCGCCTCTTGCCTGAGCGAAGCCTGCTCGGAGCGCGTAGCCTTTGCCGAGGTGCGCTTTAAGGCTGAAAACTCGGACCTTCCGTTTAAGCGCAACTTCAAGCGAGCGGTCATATGACAGGTCGTTGATAACAATAATTTCATAGGGCAAGCCGATTTTTCCTGCCGCCTGTTTGGCGCGGTCAATGATGTTGCCTATAGTCAATTCCTCGTTATAGACGGGAATAATGATGGATAGCATCATTCAGCGGTCGGCTCGTTTTACGTAAAGTGCCAATGGAAGAACTTATAAAGTTTGGCTACCCCAACCTTGTAACCAATTGAACTGGAAAGTCAACAAAGATGCAGACCACACTGAACACCAAACCGATTGCTGACCGAAAAATGTGGTTTTCAATGTGGTTCCTCAGCGCCATAGTAACTTTTGGCTTAGCATTCTTTCCCATGTTCTACCGCTTAGTAGACGGGAGGAACCGCCACCTGCAAAAAGAGGCGGAAATCAAAGCGAAAATCTCAGATTACCTTAAATTTAAAGGTAAACAGCCACCGCAGACCCAGCCAGCAGCTAAAAAACTCAATGCATCATTATGGGCAGCAAGCATCATTCTAATCGTCCCCGCGTTTGTCATATTATACTTGGTGACAAGAGACTTAGCTCTCCACGAAAAAGAGGAAGACAGCTACCTCGCAGCAACCCTGCCCACGCGGGTTTTCATGCCCCAGACTATACCGCAAACAACATATGTACTGATCACAATTGTGACGTTAGGCGTCGGTGGCGTGTACTGGCTATACAAAATCGTTAACCAGTACAACATGCACTACAAAGCCGACCTATTAGTCGAGAAAGAAATTAACCGTCTACTGGAGGAAGAAGATGTCAAGCACATGTAAACAGCGCAGATTCGTCAGCCACGGCGGCGACATATGGGGCTTTAGCAGAAAACACAACATTCCTCTAGAAGAAGTGCTTGAATTCAGCGGACCCATCAACTTCATGGGGCCACCGCCTAAAGCGGTTGAAGCGGTTAAAGCGAACGCTCGATTAATCAAGTTCTACCCTGACCCGAACCCAGTCGAGTTCAGAGAAGCCATCGCTGAATATGTTGGCCACGATGTAAGCGCAGATAATATTCTATTGGGCAACGGCAGCATCGAACTCATCTACATGATCACAGAGGCAATGCCACAAATTTTCAAGGCAGTTATCCCCATACCATCATTCTCCGAGTATGAAAAAGCTGCGCTACGGGTCGGCGGCGAAGTCACATTCGTCCAGCTACAACCAGACTTCTCTATGGACCTGGAGAAGATCAAGGCGGCAGTAACCAACCAAACAAAGATAATGTGCATTTGCAATCCACATAGTCCCTCAGGCAGACTATACACCATAGAGGAAGTCATGGATCTAGTGGATTTCTGCAAGAAACGAGACATTATTTTTAGTATTGACGAGAACTATATTGAGTTCGCAGACGAAGGCGAAGCCAACACCGTTGCAGGCATGGTTAAGGACTACGATAACCTGTTTGTCATCCGCTCAGTCACCAAATTCTTCGGCATGGCAGGCTTAAGATTCGGCTACGCCGTTGCAGCAATAAGCCTCATCGATAAGTTGGAAACCGTTCGTCAGCCGTGGAGTATGAACGGCCTAGTCAACACCACAACGTTGGCGGCGTTCAGCGACACTGAATTCATTAAATCCACAAAAGAAACCATTAACAGGAACCGAGCCCAACTCGCAAAAGACCTCTCCGCAATAGAGGGCCTGCAGGTTTTCCCATCCACTACAAACTTCCTGCTGATTAAACTAAAAGACCGCAAGCTTACGTCGACAATGCTGAAAGAGCGCCTTGCCAAAGAGAAAATCTTGGTACGCGACTGCTGCACCTTCATGGGCATGGACGACAGCTACATCCGAGTAACAGTACGCTCAGAGAAGGACAACAGAACACTCGTAAAGACAATAAAGAAGGTAATGACCTAACAACTGCACTACTTCGAGGTCAATCCTATTTCTCCTTTCTGTAAAGGGCTTAACTTCGTCTAAGCTTCAACTTTATATTTGCCGCGAAGTGCATGCCTACTGCGAGTGCGGTTGAGATTTTGAAGCGTCTGCTTTTATCCATAAAGTATGCCCGCCTTAGGTAATAGTGGTGGAATGCGCCCTCACGGAGCTTACCCAGTTCCTTCATGCTTAGCTGCGGCGTCTCAAAAATCGGGCGTGTCGTGTCATACTTGTCGAAGTCTGTTATGCGGAGCCAACCGTTTGCTTTCACCTGATCGTAGAGGGGTGTGCCGGGGAAGGGTGTAGCAACGTTGTAGAAGCCCACCATGTCAGGCGCTACTTTCTCGATGAATTTGATTGTGTCCCAAGCGGTTTTCTTGGTTTCACCGGGGAAGCCTAAAATGACGTTTGGAACAGGCCGTAAACCGACCTCTCTGACCATGCCCAGTGTCTTTGCAGTTAATTCGGGTGTGATGCCTTTCTTCATGGCTTTTAGCATCTCTTCTGTGCCTGATTCCACACCGAACCACACCGAGATGCAGCCGGCATCCTTCATGGTAAGCAGCAGGTCTTTGGTTAGCATGTCAACGCGTGTGCCGCAGTTCCACTCGATCTTTAGTCCACGCTTCTTTATTTCGCTGCAGAGCTCCCGTACACGTTCGGGGTCAACTGTGAACGCGTCGTCGCAGAAGGTGAACTTAGTTTTGCCATAGGTCTTGTAGAGGTATTCCAGTTCGTTAACTACGTTCTGTGCGCTTCTCATTCGATAAGCGCGACCATGCATGCGCACAGTGCAGCAGAATTCGCACCAGTAAACGCAGCCTCTTGTCATGGCCAGGTAGAGGACGTCTTCGTATTGGCTGAATTTGTCCATGGGCCACAGATGCCTTGCTGGAAATGGGAGGCTGTCGAGGTCCTCTATGTATGGGCGGTCGGCGTTTCGAACGATTTTGCCATCCAAGCCTCGGTAGGTGATGCCTAAAACGTCTTTAAGGCTCTGATTGGCTTCGATGCGCTGGACCACTTCAAGAATTGTTTCTTCGCCTTCCC
Organism: Candidatus Bathyarchaeota archaeon; assembly: GCA_012515445.1. GTDB lineage: Archaea > Thermoproteota > Bathyarchaeia > Bathyarchaeales > Bathycorpusculaceae > Bathycorpusculum. The sequence continues at coordinate 24,049 of JAAYYI010000042.1, forward strand.
TTCGGATAACCATGTCGAGCTCAGGGCATTCTTCGAGTGCATGGTCATCCCAGAAGGTGACGTGTGGACCGCCTGCTAGCGTTATACAGTTTGGCTGGACTTCGCGTGCGGCTTTGATGAGTTTGTTGCCGGATTTGTAGGTGAGCGTAGATGAGGTTACGCCGACTATGTCGGGTTTGCGTTTCTCGATTTCTTTTTTGTAGTCTTCAAGCGAGATGCCTGAAACTTGGCAGTCGATGACGTCAACTTGGTAGCCGGCTTTTTCTAGGACAGCTGCAAGGTAGCCTAATCCGAGAAGTGCAAAAGGCCAGTGCATTACAGCTCCGGCTGGCGCAGCGGGGTTAACCATTGTAATGTGGGGTTTCATCTATGCTTCACGCTTTATGATAGTGTCTTTTTGAAGGGTTTTGATGCTTAAATCGTTTCGCATTTTGCTAATTCAGCATTCGAGACTGTGTGAAAATTAAGCAAATTATCGCTTTACGCTTGCTCCTTTAGAATCCAAATCTTCTTTCTTCCTATTAAAACAGCTCAAAAACCTGCATAAAGTTTGGCCCTAAAATGTTGAGCACT
>JAAYYI010000043.1 GCA_012515445.1 Candidatus Bathyarchaeota archaeon
CCCCCTGCACCATAATGTTGAAAATAGAAGGGGGTTTGTCCAAATGGCGATAACCCTAGAAAACAACACTAAGCTTGTCCTCCAGTATTTTCAAGCGCACCAGACCGCACCAGCAAATCAAGCGTTGACCTAATGTGCTTATGGCCGAGACGTTTCTGCAACAGAACTATATTGCGTGTTTTACCGTATTCGCGTAGGGCGTCTTGTCTTTGAGTTTTTGTAGCCATTTCTTTAGCACTTCCTTTTCCTAAACAGTTTATGCCCGTCAAAATCGCATACGAAATCAAAGCCAGCCTCGATTAGAACGCATGCTTCAGCCGCAGTCTTTGCCACCTTAGAGATGTAGTCTATTTCGTCTTTGAAAAGTGCTTGTTCGAGTTGAATGTAAATCAGTGTATTTTTGATGTTTTTGTGGCCAAGCTACCTGGAACTGCCACGAGGCTTAACTCGGCATTATGCAAGCCATGCGGGATTTGGCCATCTACCAGATCGACGGCTTCATAATCTGCGCCTACGCTGACGTGCTGGATTAGACCTTTGCGGATTTTCTCAACGGTAGCCTCATCGTAAATTTCCGCTTCATACCAGAGGTTGTGGCCATCCCAATCAGTCTTAGTGACTTTGCCGATAGCGTTAGGAACCGCAACGTGCTCAATGTAGACGGGCGCATTGGTCAGTTTGCTTGTGAAGGCTTGCAGCTCCTCGGCGGTGTAGATGCTGTGGTTTCGGCTCATCCCACTGCACATGGCCACGCCCCGAATACTCAAGGGTTTACCGGACACACCTTTAAGAACTTTGAAAGGCAAAAGAGAAGCTACATGCTCCCTGAGCCGCTTGCATTCCTTACAACCAGCGCCATCCTGAGACATAACTAATCGCAGAACCAAGCCGTAACTAAGCATTAATGGCTTGAGAGCCTAAACAGGATAATATCGCAAACGTGATAGTATAACAACTACTGAGAGTTGTTATGTTGTTCATTTGCTGTTACTGCATTTTTGACAAAGTCCATAGACATCCACGCGTTGACCTGTCGGTTGGAATTTCGTGGATGATAAGACTTTCCTCGTTATTTCTCCTATCACTATGTCGTCTAAATCTGTGATATTGCCGCATTTTAAACAAACAAGGTTTATGTGAGGAGTCATGTAAGAATCAAATCTTGCCTGTCCCTTTGGTAGATTAATCTCCTGCATCAACTTTACATCTCTAAGTACTTCCAAAGTCTTGTAGACAGTTGCAAGACTTACGGTCGGATGGATTTTCTTAACCTCCTCATACACTTTATGCGCTGAGGGGTGAGCTCGACTATTTAATGCAATTCGGCAGATGGCTATTCTCTGTGGAGTAGCTTTGTAACCTTTTTTTCGCAGAGCTTCAATTGCTGAGGTGTCTGATTTAGAGTAGGCAGACATATGAATTATTAGGTAATAACAATTCTTAAATAAACCCTTCGTACTTTTTTCCAAAGTGATAATAAGATGTTTCTTATAGATGAAACAAGAGCAATTTATCATAAGATAAGGAGTTGTATTTCTTGAACGACAAAACGGAAATGACTAGCCGCATGGGTAAATCAAATCAGGAATGGTGGCCAAACCAATTAAACCTCGACATTTTACACCAACATTCATCCCTTTCAAGTCCCATGGAAAAAGAATTCAATTACGCCGAGGAGTTCAAGAAACTCGACATAGAAGCCGTAAAAAAAGACCTTAAGGCATTGATGACTGATTCAAAGGATTGGTGGCCAGCAGATTACGGCAACTATGGAGGCCTCTTCATACGAATGGCGTGGCATAGCGCAGGTACCTACCGTAAGATGGATGGTCGCGGGGGCGCAGGCTCTGGTCAACAACGCTTTCCACCTCTTAACAGTTGGCCCGATAACTGCAACCTTGACAAAGCTCGTCGTTTGCTTTGGCCAATAAAGCAGAAATACGGCAAGAAAATCTCTTGGGCCGACCTCATGATTCTGGCCGGTAACTGCGCTTTTGAGTCAATGGGGCTAAAGACGTTTGGTTTTGGCGGTGGGCGCAAAGACGTCTGGGAACCAGAAGACGTTTACTGGGGCGCTGAAAAAGAATGGCTTGGAGATAAACGCTATACGGGAAACAGGGACCTTGAGAATCCTTTAGCTGCTGTGCAGATGGGCTTAATCTATGTAAACCCAGAGGGACCCAACAGTCAACCAACTATCTTAGCTTCCGGTCGTGATGTTAGAGAAACCTTTGCACGAATGGGAATGAATGACGAAGAAACCGTCGCATTAATCGCAGGCGGTCACACATTTGGCAAATGCCACGGTGCTGGCAGCGCAACCCATGTGGGACCTCAGCCCGAAGGCGCAGGAATTGAAGAACAAGGTCTTGGCTGGAAAAGCAGCTTTGGCAGCGGCAAAGGCGACGACACAATCACAAGCGGAATCGAAGGCTCATGGACACCAAACCCTACACAATGGAACATGGACTACTTCCATATGCTGTTTGATTATGACTACGATCTAGTAAAAAGCCCAGCGGGCGCATGGCAGTGGGTACCAGTCAGTCCGGCTGAAAAGGATATGGCACCAGCTGCACATGACCCATCAAAGCGTGTAACAACCATTATGACAACAGCGGACATGTCGCTAAAAATGGATCCAATCTTTAAGCCGATCGCAAAACGGTTTTATGAACATCCAGAACAGTTTGCCGATGCATTTGCACGTGCATGGTTTAAGCTAACCCACCGCGACATGGGACCTAAATCGCGCTATCTGGGTTCGGAAGTTCCAGCAGAAGAACTAATCTGGCAAGACCCATTGCCCAAAGTCAACCATGAAATAATCGACGAACAAGACGTCACCAACCTCAAAGCTAAGATTCTTGCATCAGGTCTATCTGTTTCGGAACTTGTCTACACTGCCTGGGCGTCAGCATCCACTTTCCGAGGTTCAGACAAACGTGGAGGAGCAAACGGAGCACGCATCCGGCTACAGCCACAGCGAGATTGGGTAGTCAACCAACCAGCACAACTAAACAAAGTCCTAAATGCCCTAGAGGGAATCCAAAAAGAGTTCAACGCCATGCGATCAGACGGAAAGAGAGTATCGCTTGCAGACTTGATTGTTCTAGGCGGATGTGCAGGTATTGAAAAAGCAGCCAAAAACGCGGGTTACGAAATAATTGTTCCCTTTAAACCGGGTCGGACAGATGCATTGCAAGAGCAAACAGATGTCGATTCATTTGCCCTTCTTGAACCAGCCGCAGACGGCTTTCGTAACTATCAAAAAACCAAATACGCAGTTTCAGCAGAGGAACTCTTGGTTGACCGCGCACAGCTACTGAAGCTCACTGCTCCTGAGATGACAGTTCTTATTGGCGGAATGCGTGTCTTGAATGCAAACTATGGACGTTCCCAGAACGGTGTCTTCACCAAAAAACCAGAAACGTTAACCAATGATTTCTTTGTTAACCTACTAGACATTGATACGACATGGAAAGCAACCTCTGAAGACCAAGACGTGTTTGAGGGACATGACCGCAAAACTGGCGAACTCAAATGGACTGGCACCCGTGTTGACTTAATCTTTGGTTCCAATTCTCGTCTTCGAGCTTTAGCAGAAGTCTACGCATGTGAGGACTCCAAAGAAAAATTCATACACGACTTCGTAGCGGTGTGGAGCAAGGTTATGAACCTTGACCGTTTTGACCTTGTCTGGTCATAGTGAGAGCTAGCTCCCATTCCCCATTTTTTATAGGGCAAAACTGATAAGAAGCAACAATAAAAAAGAATATGGAAGTTTTTGGTATGAAAGGGTATTCAACAGCAATCGAGACAGAGACAAAGAAGAACACGGATTTCAGACGTGTACTCTACACTGGAAAGTATAGCCAGCTTGTTTTGATGAACCTCAAACCAATGGAAGAAATAGGAATGGAAACCCATCATGACAGGGACCAGTTTTTCAGGTTTGAGGAAGGCGAGGGCAAAGTCATCATCGACGGCGTTGAACATAAGGTCAAAGATGGCGATGCAGTAATAGTGCCAGCAGGCGCAAAACACAACGTTTTGAACACATCCAAGAAGCTGGAACTGAAGCTTTACACAATCTATTCGCCACCAGAACATCAAGACAAGGTTGTACGTCATACTAAAGCGGACGCAGAAGCATCGCCCGAAGAGTACGATGGTAAACCAACCGAATAAATTCCATCACTCTTTTTTATTATCCCTAATATGTGAATTTTATTAAGAACAGATCGTAATTATCACGGTGACTTATGTATCGACACATTTTTCGATTGCTGTGTAGAGAGGAGGTTGCCATGTGCCGCTAACCATTTTAAGGTATGAGGAGTAGGTCTTGGCTGTGTTGCCTTTTTTTGCTTTCGCACTTTAAGTAATTAGACAGTTTGGTTATCAATCTGTTTATCTATGAATTGGGGCGCTTTCAATTTTTAGGTTAACTCTTGCTTTTTGGCAGTAGTCTAAAGCGTAGACGAGGAATGGACCTGTAATAGGAATAACCGAGGGCAACATATTTAGCTCATCCGCTTTTACAATAAAAGTTAAAAGCAAAGCTTGAACATTTGTATCAAAAGAGCGATTATTATGAAGAAAACGCTTATCGCCCTAATAGCCGTTATTATTATAGCCTTACTTCTAACTGGTGCATTGTATTCTTCATTTGTCAACCAACCGGATTATACAACGCAAATAGAGTCCATGATGGACAAAAAATGGGCAGAATATGCCTCCGATAACCCTGCGTATAACGGCACATTGTCCATGCGTATAATTTCTCCTAAAGGTGACTTTTTTGTCTCCACAAGCCAAGATAGCATGAGTAATGTTCATTTTAGAGGTGCCAGTACGACTAAAACTTTTACAGCTGCAGCAATTATGCTCCTCCATCAGGAAGGTCAACTAAATATTGACGATAAAATAACTCAAACAATCCCTGGAAAAGACATACCTTATGTCCCTAACTCTGTTGACTACGCTATCCCCTATAAAGAGAATATCACGATCCGTCAGCTTTTAGGGCACACAGCAGGTGTCTTTGATGTAAGCAACACGCCTATTCCAGAGAACGTTTCGGCTCCATATGCAGGGGTGATCTATACTGACTACATCAAAGAAAGCGCACCTGAACACAATTTTTCTTTTGACGAGTTAATCCGCGCAGTAGCTGCCAACCAGTTATCCTATTTTGCACCTAGCGAGGGCTATCACTACAGTAACACAGGGTATTCCATTCTTGGCAAAATAATCGAGTGTGTCTCAGGCATGAGTTACTCATCTTTTGTTGAGCAGCGGCTACTGCAGCCAAACGGATTAGAGAACACTTCTTTCCCCTCACTCGGAAATGAACGTCAACTGCCAGCACCTTATGCAGAGGGCTATACCTATATTGAGGGAGAACTGTACGAAACAACGCAAGATAATATGTCTCCACATGTGGCTGAGGGGAACGTTATTACTACAGTTGATGATTTATGCAAGTGGGGAAAACTTCTCTATAGCGGTCAAGCTGGGATTAAATATGACTTGGTGACTCAGATGATTGATGTTAAACCCACAGGCGAAGAACACAAAGTTTACGGCTTAGGCACTGAGTACGCTGAAGGTCTCGGTTTTGGTCATAACGGCGCACATGCCGGTTACATGACGGTTATGCGTTATGACAGGGAAACCGACATAGCCCTAGTTATTTATGCATCTGCATTGAATGCTGATGACCTTTATGGGCAGATGTCTGTTATGTACAAGGTTGCTCAAGAAAGCAAACAAATACTCGGATACAGCACATAAAAATAGCGTCATCGTCTATTCAGAGGCTTCCTTGAAAAAGAAAAAAACGACATGATAACTTAGCGCTCCATAAATCAAGCGCCACAGTCTCTACAACATCGCCAATGACGTCTGACCTACATCATCGGTTCAATTTTGGAGGTCCAAATCCCCCCCTGCACCACTATATCTTACCAACTCGTTTTAGCAACCTAATCCGAAATTTCCCTTTTCTGCCTTCCTTATACTCTATTCCCAGCGGAAATAGCGAATGGCGACAAAACCGAAGACAGCCGCGTAAGCAGCCATCACAGCAAGCGACACAAACGATGGAAAGGAACCATTCATGGAGCTATTAAGAGCATTCACGGCTGCACCGACAGGAGTGAAAAGGGCTGCCGTTTGAAGACCGCTCGGAAGGACCTGAATTGGAACGTAGACTCCTGCGAAGAACAACAATGGGTATAGAAGTGCCATGGTTATTCCGTTTCCAGTGCTCTGAGAGGGCGCAACTGCTGTAATTAGCAGTCCCAAAGAAAACATTGCAAGCGTCGCCAACACTAAAGCGAGGATAAATCCAGAAATATTAAACGCTAACTCTACCCCAAAAATCAAAATGCTCCCAGCCATAACTATTGTATAACCTACCGCGGCAAGAATAAGATAGATTACTGTCTGTGCAGCCAATAGCTTAGTTGGCGATATTGGTGTTGTGGAGATTCGCCTAAGCCAACCGATCTCGCGGTCACGTAAAAGGGGAATCGGCAACCCAAACAAACCGATGAATATGAGTACAGTAACCATCAGAATTGGAATGTATAATTTGAAAAGCGTAAAAGAGTTGCCCTCGATAGGTTCATTAAAAGTTGGTATGTTGCCAAATATTAAAAGCAGGATTAGCGGGAGTGCAATTCCAAACACTAGACCCATTGGCTCTCTGAGGGCAAGTTTTCCTTGTACTTTTAAGAGTTCCCAGAACGGCGATGAAGCTTCTTTTGGCGTAGCATCCTTTACACTCATCTCTGGGCCTCCTGAGTTTTCAGGGTTTTACCTTTCGTTTGTGTGAGTTTCACGAAGGCGTCCTCAAGATTACTGCTTTTAACTTGAACATCCTTGACTGTTATGTCGGCTTTAAGGAGCTCATAGAGTACCTGAGTGGTAATATCGCCTGAACCGTCAACCATAACCCTTGTTCCCCTGTGGTGGACAGCTGTTACGCCAGGCAAAACAGCCAAGAGCTTATCGTCCACAGGGTGAGAGGGCGCAAACTGCATATGTATGCCTCCTCCTTCTTTGGCTGCAAGAGCGGCAGGTGTATCTAGCGCGACGAGTTTTCCCTGATTAATCAAGGCTACTCGGTCGCACAGCCTTTCAGCCTCATCCATATAATGGGTTACAAGTATTACGGTCACACCACGATCTCTAATACTCTCGATAAGCTCCCAAGTTTCACGTCGTGCGTCAGGATCAAGACCGGTAGTTAACTCATCCAAAATGGCTATCTTCGGGTTTCCAATAAGGGCAAGTGCAATTGATAGACGCTGCTTTTGGCCTCCTGACAGTTTTTTGAATGTAGCGTTTCGCTTTTTAGTCAACCCAAGCGTCTCCATCAGTTCCTGAGGATCAAGAGGATTTGAGTAAAAAGAGGCAAATAGGTTCAACGCCTCAGAAACCTTAATGCGCGGAGGTAACGCACTCATTTGAAGTTGGACACCAACAAATTTTCTTAGGTTCTCCCGTTCATTTTTTGGGTTCAAATCGTAAATGGCAACTGAGCCTGAGTCTGGAATTCGGAGGCCTGATATGCATTCGACCATAGTGGTTTTGCCTGCTCCGTTGGGTCCAATTATACCGAAAATCTCGCCTTCATTAATCGAAAAGGTAACATCATCAACTGCGGCTACTGCGCCATATTGCTTGCAGAGATGACTTACAGTGATAATGCTTTTCTTTTTCGACGCTTCAATAACGCTCACTGTTTCAGACATTACTCATTCCAGCCCATAAAACAAATTGCACAAGTGTCCTTATCAAACCAGTGATTGATGGATATTTAAGTTTATAATTAATCAGAATTAACTGGCAACTTTAAATATTGCATCGATAGAATTATAGCTAAAAAGCTGAAGATTGGGTAGAATTGGCTATATCGTCAGCGTGATAGCGTTTGAATCTCAACCAGCAATAACTGAATTCTCGTTGTAAAATGTTGACTATGCTTAGTCAGGAAGTTTATACAAATAGCCTTTTATTGGCAATAGACAAAATGTCCAGGTATGATCAGCACAAAAAAGTTAGTTTTGATTCTTGCTCTGACATTATTCATATCAAGTACAACAGGCTTAACTGCTGAACCCACTAATGCAGAATCAGATAATAATACAACACGACAATTCGAACATGTAACCAGTAACTCTTTCTCCTTAGTCCCAGAAGGTTACTTGACAATAAGGCTACCGTTTGAAAAAGATGACGAAGTTGAAGGCTCATTTGTAATTAACAACTTCCATTATTATCCAAACAGATACATCGGTGGGTATGGCGAGCCAATTACGTACATGGTGGATCCGAAAATCCGTGATCCAAACAATCATTTACTGTATGATTTCAACTCAACAGAAGGTACCTTCAATTTTACAGCGCTTAATTCAGGAACCTACACCTTTGTATGCTTTTGTAGTTACATATGGGGCGTAGACGACCCCATCGCGCCACAACTAACCCTCAATTACACTATAACGGGCACCCCAATGGAAATCAACCTAGTATCGCCTCGCAGTCAGACTTACAGAGGAACAAATATTTCGTTGAGTTATTCCGTGAATAGATTTACTGATTGGGCAGGTTACAGCCTTGATGGAGCTAAAAATGTAACGCTTTGGGATAATGACAACGGTAATCCAGAAACCTGGAATATAACGCTGACAGAATTATCTAAAGATACGCACACGTTGACTTTGTACGTTAATGATACTTATGGGAACATGGACGAAAAAACTGTAGTGTTTGCATTAGAGGATATTTACGAGGCATCACTGCTGATTTTGCCAATCGCAGTTACTTTTATCGTCGTCATGTCTGTTACTCTTTTCATAAAACGATTTAGAAAACATCAAAAAAGCGCTTAGTTATACGAAGAATAAAAAAACGTTTTTAGCTTGCACCAAGCCTATTTGCCTAGACAAGCATGTAGGCGATTCCATGGTTAGCGAAAAAACGAAGAAAGTGAAAGAAGCGCCTAAAAAGTTCGAATGGCAAATTGGCGAATCACACTACTACGTCGATAAAAGCATTGTTAGGTATACAGCGCCAACCAAAAATCCGCTTGCTACACACGGAAAAGAAATAGGCATACTAACGGCAACATACGGCTTAGTTAAGGGAAGCCCAGGAATCACCACAGTTGGAGTAACCAAAATGTCTCAGCCCAATACTAACGAGAAGGGGTGGATTGTTCGCTGGAAGGACGTACGAGAGGTTAAAGCTGACCCCGAGAAAAGCGTAATTATGCTTAAAGAGAAATTGTTTACTGGCGGCTTAGGCGGTGGAATAGGTAAGTTCTGTATTTACTGTTTGCCTGAAATGTATAGCGAATTTGTGTCTGCCTGTCAAGGCTTCTGTAAAAAAACGATAAGGTAGCAGCCGACTTTTCTATGATGATTCAAATCGCAGCTTGTCTGTAAAAAAGAGAAAAATGAGTTTAGGCGGATGGTTTAGTTCTGTACTTCTTGAATGCGATAACTGCTAACGCGACAGCTATCAACACAACTATACCAGCAAATACCAGATAGTAAGAATTAACCTCCGAATCCTGTTGAGATACATCTGGATCAGCGGTTCCTTGAGGTAAACCGCCCGACAGTAGATTTGCGAAGCCACTGGCATATTTCAAGCGGCATCCATCGTAATCGTTATAGCTGATATGCGGTTGCTCGTAAGCGTCCAGTTTAAGGCAGGGAAAAACGCCGACGTTCCCGTTGGAGTCTACGACTTTTGGGTTCCAGTTAGGTGCAATACGAGTGGCGTAAATTAAGTCATAGTTAAGGGTGTCTTGAAAGGCGACATGCGGTGTGTCGTTTAAATCTAAAACCAGCGAAGTCGAGGTGCCGGCGAAGTAACCGCTTGAGACCCTCTCTATTACCCAATTGGCACCGTTGTAACGGGCGTATTTAGTGTAGTAGCTGTAGTAATCGATGTAGCTGATATGAGGCATACCTTTACTGTCAATTGCAAGACTGGTACCTATGCCGACGGTAGAAGATGAATCAACTGTTTGGATTTTCCAGCTCGCACCGTTTGCCTGAGCGTACTTTAAAGATTCGTGGGTGGCGTCGTAGTAGCTGATGTGTGCAGTGCCGTTTGAGTCCAGCGCCAGCGAGCAGTACTGCCCAACTTTACCAGAGTCAACGACTTGAATAGACCATCTTGAACCCGTCCAATGCGCGTATTTTAGTCGATGGTTAGTCTCATCGTAGTAACTAATCCGCGGATTATCATTTGCGTCAAGGGCTAATGACGAGAATTGGCCGACTTTACCTTGTATATCGACGGTTTGGAGCCGCCAGCGTTCACCGTTCCAGTGTGCGTATTTTAGGTCGCCATTAAGGATGTCATAGTAGCTAATGCAGGGGTAGCCGTTGGAATCCAGAAGTAGCGAAGAGTCTTTTCCTACAATATTGTTTGAGTCAACTGTTGTTTTTACCCATTTGGCGCCATCCCAGTATGCATACTTGAGATGCCCTTGGTCGCTGTCATAGTAGCTTAAGTGCGGATAATTGTTTGAATCCAGTGCTAAAGAGGAAACTTGCCCCATAGATCCCAGGGAATCTACAACTACGATGCCAGACGGCGGAGACGACTCACTCGATTGCGCGGCAACTACCTGCGATGGAACCGCAGAGAGGAAACTAAAAGTGACTAACAAGATAAATATGGGATAGGCAAGTTTCTTCTTATTCATTATACGAGCACTCAGCAATCTTACGCTTGCATCATATTTAAAAAATCAAACGATGAGCAGCTTGTTTTCTCTAAGTCTATGCTCTAAGCAATTTCAGGTTTTTTTATTTCCAAATATTTAATCCTCAAATTAACAGTCTATCGGCAATTTCTACCCAAATTATTTAAGGCAACACAACACTAACCCTTCAATCACTATAGGGCATAAACCTATGGCTGGGAGAAAAACCACAAATCACATCAGGGGATGCATAGTTATGAACAGAAAACTCTTCTTAGTAACTTTAACCGCCATCTTCATCTTCACATTAACAATTGTTCCCCAGACAATCACCTGCCAAACAGAAGAGACGCTTGAGCCCTCAGCCACGGAGGAACCCCAAGGAGGTGGCATAGACTTTTTGCTTATCGCTGCAGTCGCCGCTGTAGTAGCAGTCGTCGTGGTTTTAGCGGTGTTTCTTGTTCTAAAAAAGAAGAAAGTCAACGAGAAAAGCCTGAGGAAAACCTCCTCCCGTGCATTTGAAGAGTGGGTTACCAAGAAATTCAACGGCAAACCAAGCGACCCAGCCTCTGGAGTAAACGCCTTAACAGAGGGAGGACAGCCGCTGCTCATCGTACAATCCGACAACGTCGGCTTAGCCGAGGTTAAGGACTTCGTTAAAGTGCTGGTGAAGTCTAAAGCGCAGAAGGGCACGGTGGTAGCCTTCAACTATGATAAAGACACCATCGAAGCCAAAATAGACGCAATGGATAACGGCATCGAGCTGCAGCTTCTACAGGTACGTGAATTACTCAACAAACGCTATGCCGGCAGAATCCTAAGCCTCGCCCGTTCGCCGGTAAGCTTCGAGCCCCAGCTTGCAGGCACAGTTGCCGCACCTCAGTATCAGGCGTCAGCTCCGATGGTTCAAGACCCAGAGATGAAAACCTTCCAAAAAATCTCAGCTGACCCCCAAACAGACGGTGTTAAACCAAGGGTGTTCATCTCAAACAGCAACACAAAGGTAGCTGAACAAGTCAAGAGGATGCTAGAGTTCCTCCACTACGACTACGTCGTGGGCGACAAAGAGGAAACAGCCGTCCCAATCTCAGAAGCCAAATTCGGCTTAATGCAGGGCTGTGACTGCGCAATAATCAACATCGCCGCCGCAGAGCAGGAACGGCGATACAGCGGACTCTACGTACTCAACGCAAACGTTAACAGCGAAATCAACGCCGCCTACCTCAAATACAACACGCAGGTGGTGCTGCTGGTCGAGCGAAAAATAGATCTGCCCCCTAATCTTAAAGGGCTGAAAAGAATCGAGTACGACACCGATGACCTATCTTTTAACGCGGCAATGGAGCTCGATAAGGCTCTAGCGGACTTTAGAAAAATAAGCGCTTAAGGCAGCGGTTGATCTACTGCCGGCTGCGCTGATGGGCTAATCAGCTTCTTTACTTCTAACACCGCCTTGATCGACACTTCAAGCATATCATCAGTAGGCTCCTTAGTGGTGAGATACTGGAATGCAAGTCCCGGCGCCACTAAGACCTTTGTGACGGGTGAATCTATGTATTTGCCGCTTATTCGCAGAAGCTCGTAGGAGATTCCGGCGATGACGGGGATCAACAGCAACCGGTAAGTCAGGTTTACTACGAATCCGAGGTTTGGCATCACACTGAACAATACGATGCTAATTATCAGCACTATGAACAGGAAGCTTGTACCGCAGCGTGGATGCAATCTAGAGAACTTTTTGACGTGCTCAACATCCATTGGAACGCCTGCCTCGTTTGCATGGATAGCCTTGTGCTCTGCCCCATGGTACATCAACACCCGCTTGTACTGACCCCAAAGCGATATAGCAGACAGGTAACCGACAAACATCGCTAAACGGATAACGGCTTCAGCTATATTGAACAGTACAGTTCCAGATTCTAGCCCAAGCCATGAAGAAAGCAGATAAGGCACCAAAAAGAACACCGCCATCATGCCCGCAATGGCGACGACTATGAAAGCGATTTCTTTCCATCCGAACTCTATCTTCTCCGGCTCTTTACCATCTTCACCCTCGATTTCAAAGGCGTTGCTTGCAGAGAACATTAAAGCGTTAAAGCCGACGATGAGGCTTTCAATCATGCCTACTGCGCCCCGGATGATAGGCCAACCAAGAATTTGATTCTTCTCCGAAAAGGGCGTTATCGGTTTTATGTCTGTTATAATATCTTTATTGGGTGTTCTAACGCAGGCTACCACATGCTTTTTGGAGCGCATCATTACACCTTCAATTAATGCCTGTCCGCCAAGTGCAAGCGATGGCTGCTTCTTCTGGTTACCTGACATACCCAACAACACAGATACGTATAGATTACTGATTAAAGCGCATTACTACTTCATATAATTGCCGTATCCAAAAGAAGTATTTGCGCTACATTAAGCCGGGTTTGCTGAGGCCCTAGAATACCGAATTCAGGAGAA
>JAAYYI010000044.1 GCA_012515445.1 Candidatus Bathyarchaeota archaeon
AACGGGACGCTGTGGCCTCTAGTTAACCGGTTGTCTGATAAGGCAGTCGCCGGGCAGCCACGCCGTTGTGGATAAGAGCTGAAAGCATCTAAGCTCGAAGCCTCTCCCGAAAAGAGGCAGCCATTCCAGTTTCACTGGACGAAGGCACCCATAAAAGATGGGTTTGATGGAGCCGGGGTGTAAGCTAGAAGACTTCGGTCGACTAGCTCAGCCTGCGGCCACCAATCGCCTGAGATGTCGAGTCAATGGAGTGTCTGAGCGATATTTGGTTTGAGACGCATATTGGTTCAGTTAAGTAAGTCGTATGCTTGACCTGTGCATGGTTAACCGGCATTATTGATTTGTTTTTGTGGAGTGCAGGACTCGTTAGCGTTTTCTGCGCTTGACCTAACTCTGATTTTTAGTTAATTTCTTCGGTTCGTGAATTTTTTCCAAATTAGAAGAAAAGAATACGACACTGTTACTTCATCTTCCATCAGTCTTTGCAGAAAATCGATTTTTTGGTTCAGCGTTTGGTTTGGGTTGCAGGCTGGTTGAAGCGTTTCTACAAGTTACCGCTATAAACCAGCATAGGTTGCGTTCTGTTGCTATCAAGCTACCTCTTTATTCCCTGTATTAGGCGGGTTTTTAAGACCTACCAGTCTCACAGCGACCTCCCCTCCCTTATTTAAAGGCAAAAAGGGTCAGTTGTTTTTTTTGTGAGGGTAACGCAGGAAAACGCCCACCAGAACAACAGCGATAAGAGCCACGATGGCTGCAGCAATGAAAGCGTAAACGATCTTGGAATCGGGGGTTCGGGGCTGCCAGAGATTCGTCGCCGCAACTTCAGAGAACACCATGCAGTCCTCAAGCGTCGTAGTTGCCTTGACCATAACACCTGTTTCTTTATCCCACATAAAACTCGTGTTAGCCGCTTCGCCTGCCAGCACAGTTCGCTCTGCGCCCGCAACCATTAACGTCTGAGTGCCTGTTACGGTGATATTACCTTCGTATACACTAAAATAGACGTCGCCCACAGTCAAGTTGGTCGGAATTATAGCGCCTTCACCGACCACACCCGTTGCCACATTAAAAGTCGTGTTCGGCTCAAGCCAAAGCGTGCCGTTACCCAGCCGCGTCTGGGTATCAGTGTTTATCTTAGAACCCATAACTACTTTAACATCTAAGCGTGCCCAAGTTATGTTATGGATAGGTGTGGGGTTGCCTGTTGTGGTTACGTTGTATTCTATCCAATCTCCGGCTTGGACGGTGATGCTTGTTGAAGCCCCAGCTGTACCAATGATTGGACAAATTAGAAAAGTTATTAGCAGAAATACAAAAGCGAATTTTATCATGGAGCCCCTAATCAGGGGGTGGTTAATTCTACATATATAATTTCCTAATAATGCCTACTGGTTCAAGGCCATGGCTACAAGCGTCTCTCTTTTAACAGCTTTAACAGCGACTCTTTTCCCTCGGCAGCGGTAAGCGGCACCTCGTTAATGTATCCCTGTGCCTTCAGTTCACCGAACAAGTCCACAATCGTCGGCGGCTCCAGCCCCGAGGCTTCAAGCATCTTTTTGTCTTGTAGTACTTCGCCGGTTTTACCTTCGACGAGTTTTTCGCCGTGACTGATTACGACTATGCGGTTGGCTAGTTCAGGGATGGCTTCGGCATCATGGGTGGAGACAATGATTGTTGTGCCTGTCCTACTAAGTTCATTGAGTGTGTCGATTAAGCCGCGTCTGGATACAAGGTCAAGGTTAGCTGTGGGCTCATCTAAAATCAGCAGCTCCGGCTTAAGCACCAGTGCGGTTGCGAGTGAAACCTTCTTTTTCTCACCAAAACTCAGCCTATGCGGCGGTCGGTCTTTGAGATGAGCGATTCCCATCTTCTCAAGCACATGTGCGCTCCGCTCGTGAACGTCTACGTCAGGTAGCTTGAGGTTTTTTGGTCCATATTCGATGTCTTCTATTACGCTTGGGGTGAAGAGTTGGTCATCGGGGTCTTGGAAGACTATGCCGATGCGGCTGCGGAACTTTTGGAAGTCTTTAGATGTAGTTTTTTGTCCGAAAACCTTGATTTCCCCGCTCTTAGGAGTAAGAAGCCCCGCGATGAGCAGTATAAGTGTAGATTTGCCTGAGCCGTTTGGTCCCAGTAATGCTATGCGTTCGCCCTGCTTGATATCAAATGAGACGCCGTGGAGCGCAGATACGCCTGCTGGATAAGAGAACTTGACGTCTTTTACGGTTACTATTGGCTCGGACAATGACTTGAGGCCTCTTAGAGCATTGCAATAGCGGCGAAAGCGACTATTATAGATGACGCGAATGCTACGTCGCGGATTCGGAGCTTGGGCATCGAGTGTTTGCTGTTGTCTTCGATTTGGAAGCCTCGTGCTTTCATTGCCAAGTAGACGCGTTCAGAGCGTTCATAGGTGCGGATAAATAGGGACGCGATGATTGAGCCGAGGTCTTTTAGGGATTGCAGGTTTAGGTTACGTTTGTGCACGTAGGTTCGGGCTTCTTTAGCTATTAGTACGCTCTGTGCTTCCTCAACGGAGACGAAGAAGTAGCGGTAAGTTAAGCTGAAGAGTTGTATGACTACGCTTGGTACCTTGATTGATGCAAATAGTTTGATTGTTTTATCGAAACCTGTGGAGAGTACCAGCATGATTAAGGATGCAACGCAGAACCATACGCGGACAGTGAAGACTGTGCCACGCATCAACCCTTCTAATGTTATGCTTAAATTGAATCCGCCAATGCTTGCTGCCCAAACTGCTGTGCCCGGTGTCATGAATAAGGTAAGTGTTGATAGTACCGCCGCAAATAGGGCGATCATGGCTGTTCTTAGGAAGAACTGTTTAAGCGGAACCCGTGAAGATACTGCGAAAACCATCGGGATTACACATATTGTGAGAAGAACTGTTAGATTAGTGATGAATAGCGAGGCAATAATCATACCAATAATTGCGATAAGTTTAGCAAGTGGATTTATTGCTTGCATGAGGCCTTTTTTCTCGCTGAGGTCTTCAACGTAGACGAGGGATTCTGCCCCCGCCATTATGTCTCTTAGTGAAGTTGGCGCATTCATTACTGTTTACCTCTCTTTTTTAGCACTTTTGCTACGCCGAATCCGACACCGAACAAGAGCAAAGTTGCAGTTACCCCTACTGCTAGGGCAATCCATTGACTGTCTGAACCCCCAACAGTGTAGTCAGCGAAGGGTGCAGTCCAGATTTGATGCTCCTGTGCGCCTAATTCTTCCGCTTTAACGTCAAAGGTTTCCAGTGCATAGGAGAAGACGGTTACGCCTAATACTACAAAGATGAGAGCTGCGATCAACCCAACTATAATGGTTTTCTGGTTAGTTTTTTTGTTTGCCATTCTATGGCTCAACCTCTGTTTTGTTTTCGAAAATGGCTAGTTTGCCCAGTATTGGGCTGCTCTGGAGGACATCTGGGCGCAATTTAAGCAGTGTTCCGATCATTATGACTGCGACTACGCCTTCTGCAACGCCGATTATGGAGTGGTTGATGATCATCGCAGGTAGGGTTACGCTTAAGCCGTACTGGAATACGCCCTGTGATAGGCTAAGTTCGACTGCAGCCGCAACTGCTGCAAGCAAGTCGCCGACGAAAGCTGAGACGAAGACCATGCCGAGTATGCTGCCTCTGGATTTAGGCTTAGCTGCTTTGTTAAATATATAGAAGAGCGCGCAGGGGATGAATACGCCGATTACCGCCATATTCAGCACGTTGGCGCCTAGCGTTGTGATTCCGCCGTCGCCAAAGAGTAGCGACTGCAGTACGAGGATGATTGTCATGGATATGCAGCCTGCGAATGGGCCGATGATTAAGCCGATTACTGCTGCGCCTAGCAGGTGTGCGGTTGTTCCAAAGAGGACGGGGTAGTTGGCGAACATTGCAGCGAAGAAGAGCGCTGTGAGGAGGCCCATCATGGGGACTTGCTGTTCGGCTAGTTTGATTTTTCTGAAGGAGATGATCCAGAAGACGATGACTATGGCGAATGCTGCTACTGAAACGGTTGTTGTTAGGTATCCGTCGGGTATGTGCATGAGTTTAGGAATCCTCCAGTAACACGATTATGTTGAAAAGTATTACGGCAGTAATAAACTTTTGTGGTAACGTGTTACTAAATCAGAGGATTCAATAACCATTTTCACTAAACCCATAAAATAAAGATTAAAAGAGAATAATACGACCTTTGTTTATTTGCGGAATTTTGCCGCCCTATTAGCAATTAAAGTAGCCACCGCACCCGCTGCAATCCCGCCGTCGATATTCACAACCGCCAAACCCAGCGAGCAAGACTGCAACATAGCCATAAGTGTGCCAACGCCCTTTTCGCCGAAACCGTAACTGTTCGAAGTTGGCACCGCAATTACAGGCACATCCACAAGCCCCGCAACAACCGAAGCTAGTGCACCTTCGCGGCCAGCCACCACAACCACCACATCCACGGCGTCAGTGATAACCTGCTTAATTGGCTCAAGCAAGCGATGGATTCCCGCGACTCCCACATCGTAGGCGGCGGTTACTTTGCACCCCATCTCTTCCGCAATTATTTTAGCCTCTTCCGCGACGGGGATGTCGCTTGTTCCAGCAGTTAAAATACCAACTCGGCCTCCGTTAGCGACCATAACATGGTCTTTCTTTTTGAGAATCGCCATCCGCGCTCTATCTTTAATTTCCACTTTCAACCCGTCAGTTGGGATAGCCCTGATAGCGTCGAGGTGTTCTTTGCTGCAACGGCTAACGATAACTCGGCCATTGTGGGACAGCATAACTTTGCAGATTTCTGCAACATCCGCAGGCGCCTTACCCTCTGCTAGAATGACCTCAGGGACGCCCTTGCGCAGTTCGCGGTTGCCATCCAGCTTTGCCAAGCAACCCAACTCGTCCACCGCAGAAAGCCGCAGCATCTTCTCTGCCTCTTCGACGGAGATCTCGTTGCGAGAAACCTTGTCTAGAATTTCTTTTAGCGACTGCATAAAGTAGACAATACTTAAAAAACTACATAATAATATATCTATTATGCTTGCTTGCTAAAACCGCTTTTATGTGATAGTTATGACTAAACGGATTCTAGTTATTGATCCTAACGGTTCTGGAATTGCAGGGGATATGCTGCTTGGAGCGCTGCTTGATCTGGGCGCGAATGTTGAGCGCGTTATCTCTGCGATTAAATTCCTCGAAGCGCCCGAATATGGCTACCAGCACATCGATATAGCTATCGATGAGGTGACACGCGGCGAATTCCGAGCCACCCAAATCGACGTAACCAGCACAGCCGCAACAAAACGCCATGGCGCCGAACTAATAGAAATTGTTGAGAGCGCCGCAAAAGGTATCTACATGGCACAGGCAGCAAGAGATTACGCTTCAAGAGTTATCCGCACAATAATCGAGGCCGAGGCGGAACTGCATAAATCCAGCTTCGAAGACGCCCATCTCCACGAAGTCGCATTAATCGACACTGCCGCAGAGATAATAGGCTGTGCAGTCGCGCTTGACGACCTGCACCTCTTTGAGGAAGGCTCCAGAGTTTACTCCACTCCAGTTGCAGTAGGCGGGGGAGTTTTTAAATTCAGCCATGGCATCGTTTCAGCGCCTGCGCCAGCTACTTTGGCGATTCTGCAGCGCAAACAGTTCCCATTCCACGGTGGACCCATCGAGAAGGAACTGGCTACCCCGACAGGCGCGTCGCTTCTGGTGAATCTGGCGGAGACAGTCAGCGTCTATCCGTTGGTGAAGCCTCTTAAGGTCGGTTACGGCGCAGGTACCAAAGAGTACCCCGAGTTGCCGTCGGTGTTGCGCTTAACGTTAGGTGAAGTCCCAGAAGCGGGATTGGCGCATGATGAAATCGCTGTCTTGGAAACAAACGTCGATGACATGTCAGGTGAGGTTCTCGGTTACGCCATCGATCGGCTTTTAGCTGAAGGCGCTAAAGACGTGAGCATAATTCCCGCGGTCACTAAGAAGAGCCGCCCCAGCCACATCATTAAAGTTATCGCTGACCAAAAAGACGCAACTCGCCTCTCCGAAGTCCTAATCGTGGAAACCGGCACATTGGGCGTCAGGGTTTACTACTGCCAGCGCCACATCATAAGTAGGGAGCTGCTTATGGTTGAGTTACAGGTTTTAGGCAATAAAGAGTCTGTGCGTGTGAAGGTTTCCAAGAACGCTAAGGGTGAAGTTATCCGTGTTAAACCCGAGTTTGAGGACCTTAAAGCGCTGGCGGAGAAGACAAAGAAGCCGCTTCGTGAGCTAATGGATTTGGCGGTTTCCAAGGCACAGGAAACATATAGGACAGGCGAATAGATGGACGCAAAACTAGCGGCTAAACTTTTAGACCTCAAAAAATACATTGCCGAGAAGGGCAGTACTGGAGCTGTCATAGCTTACAGCGGAGGGGTAGATAGCACCACTCTCGCAGCAATCAGCCATGAAATTTTAGGTGACAGAGCCGCCGCCGTCATCGCCCAATCACCAACATACACCTCAGCGGAGCTTAAAGAAGCAAAACAAGTAGCCAAAGAAATAGGCATCAAACTCTACATCACCCTAACAGACGAACTAAAAAACCCTGACTTCGCCAGAAACCCCGAGAACCGCTGCTACTACTGCAAAAAAGAACTTCTGCAAAAACTCGCTGATTTTGCCCATAAGCATAACTACGCAGTTGTCTTCGAAGGCACCAACCTCAGCGATTTAGGCCAACATCGTCCTGGCTTCAAAGCGGTGGAGGAGGCAGAAGACGTTTTTAGCCCTTGGGTTGACTTGAAATTCAGTAAAGACGAGATTCGACAGGTTGCTAAAAGGCTGGGTTTAGCGGTGCATGATAAACCTGCGGCTGTGTGTTTGGCTTCAAGGATTCCGTTTAATGAACAAATCACTGCCAAGAAGCTACAGCGCATCGAAGCAGCCGAGGATGCAATTCGCGAAATCGTCAGTGTAAAGCAGCTTCGAGTCCGGGACCACAACGATTTAGCCCGCATAGAAGTCGGCGACCACGAGCGTGAGTTGTTCCTAAAAGTTGACGTTATGGATTTGGTTGCCCTTCGGCTTAAGCGATTGGGGTTCAAGTACGTGGCGTTTGATTTAGAGGGCTACCGAAGCGGCAGCATGCTTGACGGTTTAGACCAAAAAGCATAGCTGAATCCAATTTTTACTTGCGAGAAGGGAGGGGTGCCGGGTTGAGTCTAAACCCCACAGCAATCACGTATCCTCCTTAGCGCGTAACAAAGCCGTTTCCACCTTGATGTAATCTCCATGGACGGTCTTTATCAGCCACCGAAGGACTGACCGCGTGTTGATGTGAAGCGTATTCCTCAACCGGCAATCATTCTTTGTTTTTATCAAATATATTTCTCTGTGACTGCATTGTGCTAGCAACAAAAAGGGCGGATGGAGCGGCCGGGAATGGCTACGCGGGCACCTGCATCTTCTCCTTACGATTCCAATGTCTATGCTGGGCTACGGCTTGACTAAACTGCTTAGCAAACGCGTCTAAATCGGCGGTTTGTCTCGCTAAAACTATACCGCGATCACTTACAACGCCAGCGCCGGCTTTCGCCAGATTTTCAAGCCCCGGGATATTCGATGCCATGAGTAAATCGAAGCCTTCGCCAGTTGCACCTAATGGTTTGCAGTGTTTAAACGCTTCATTGATAAAGTGAAGTGCCTCGCCATTGGTTTTTAACGCTTCAACGCTCTCTTTTCCGCCGGGTACATAAACAGCGTCGAACACTACGGAGGCTGTACTGATAAAGTTCATATCCACCGCCACGTCGCTTCCGTCTACACTCTTAAGTGAACCTAAGGACTTAGAAATCACCTTGCAGTGCGCACCCTGCATCTCCAGCTCCTTCTTTACAGTCATTAAATCTGCTGAGTGAACGCCATTCATTGCCAAAATCGCTATTCGCCTGCTCTTGATCGTATCCTTAACCGTATCAGCCATGCTTACTGCAGGCGACGATTTCTCGCTGGCACGCTTCATCGGTCCACTCGGCGGATTGGCCCCGACGCCTTCAGCGATCTTTACAGCCAAGTCGCTGTCAACGTTGCTGAACAGGTCAACGATTCTCTGTCGCGTCTGTGTATTCTTGACTTTGCCAACCTCGAAATGGAACGCTTTGATTATGTGCTCCTTTTCAGGTTCTGACATGCTGTTATAGAACATGGATGCTTGACTGTAAAAATCCTTGAATTTCTCGCTTCTCTGCCGCACCTTTTGCCCTTCCACCTTTTCAGCGTAATGTACATAGCCGTTCTGTTCTTTTGATGCAGGCTTAGGGTCACTGTCTCTTAATGCATTGGGGAAGTAGCTTGTTTTGCCCTTGTTGATGGCCATGCGGTGGTAGCCGTCGCGTTGATTATTATGCACTGGCGCAAGTGGGCGGTTTATTGGGATTTCTGCAAAGTTAGGCCCGCCTAACCGGATAAGCTGCGTGTCGAGGTAAGAGAATAATCTGCCCTGCAGAAGCGGATCATTGCTGAAGTCGATGCCGGGAACT
This sequence comes from Candidatus Bathyarchaeota archaeon, assembly GCA_012515445.1. Lineage (GTDB taxonomy): Archaea > Thermoproteota > Bathyarchaeia > Bathyarchaeales > Bathycorpusculaceae > Bathycorpusculum. The sequence goes on from JAAYYI010000044.1 coordinate 8,524, forward strand.
ACGTGTCCGGGGTGGAATGCTACCTGTTCGGTTTCTGCAAAGAAATTGTCAGGATTACGATCAAGAACCATTTTACCTATCTTTTTAGGCGGCACTAATTCTTCAGGCCAAAACTTGGTGGCGTCAAGGATGTCAAAGTCGAATTTGTCTTCGTCTTCTTCCTCTATCATCTGCACATATAATTCGAATTCAGGGTAATCCCCCATTTCTATGGCTTCCCAGAGGTCCTCACGGTTAAAATCAGGATTTTTGCCAGCGATCTTCTGTGTTTCATCCCATACCAATGAATGCACGCCCAGCAGGGGTTTCCAGAGCAGCTTGACGAATCTCGCTTTGCCTTCAGCGTTGACGAATTTGAATGTGTTTACGCTGAAACCATCCATCATCCTGTAGCTTCTCGGCAGAGCCCTATCTGATAGAACCCAAAGTATCATATGTGCTAATTCAGGCGTGTTGGCGACGAAATCCCAGAAGGTATCATGCGCTGCTGAAGCCTGCGGAATCTCATTATCGGGCTCCGGTTTAATAGCATGCACCAGATCAGGGAACTTGATGGCGTCCTGTATGAAGAATATCGGCATGTTGTTTCCTACTAAGTCGTAGACGCCGTCTTCGGTGTAGAATTTAGTTGCGAACCCGCGTACGTCACGGACGGTATCTGCTGAGCCGCGCGAGCCGACCACGGTTGAGAATCGCACAAACACCGGCGTCTTCTTTGAGGGGTCCTGGAGGAATTTGGCTTTGGTATATTGCGCCATGGATTCATATGGCTGGAAGTATCCATGTGCACCTGATCCTCTCGCGTGCACTACCCGCTCAGGTATGCGTTCATGGTCAAAATGCGTCAGTTTCTCTCTGAAGTGGAAGTCTTCCATCAAAGTTGGGCCACGTGGACCAGCTTTTAATGAGTCATCTGTGTGACTTACACGCACTCCTTGGTTGGTTGTTAAAAGCTTACCCTTGGAATCTTCACGGTACGCTTCAAGGTCTTTATTTTTAGAATCCTCTGCAGCAAAATCATTACTTTCTTTTTTGGTTAAAAGAATCACCGAGTTTTATGGACGCCTGTGATTATTATGACTTTGTTGCTGGTATTTGTCAGCCACAGTTTAAGGTCCACAAAAAAGGCTGATGGTGCAAAAATAGTCAAGTACAGGTTGAGCCAAAACCCCACTTTTGGCAGGTATTTCCCCATAAGTTCTTACTAAGACCTTTTCTTTGATGCTTCTCAGAATGGTCTTTGATAGCCACCTATGGACTATACATCTGCTTTTTGTGAAGCTTATTCCTCAACCTGCAAGAGTATACCCTCATTTATCAAATATAATACTGCGTTGGCACCCTATGCTAGCAACAGCAAAGCATGATTCGACCCAAAAAACTTAAAGTGTAGCATGCTGACTCTATTCGGATGCTGGTGGCGGGGTATCCGAGCCAGGTCTAAATAGGGCCAGAT
>JAAYYI010000045.1 GCA_012515445.1 Candidatus Bathyarchaeota archaeon
GAGTTGTCTTTTGAGCAGTCGTCAACTATGATTAATTCGAGGTCGGCGACGGTTTGGTTTAGGACACTGTCAATAGCTTCCCCTATGTATGCTTCATGATTATACGACGTCATTATTACGCTGACTAAAACCATAATCCACCTGACATGGGGGTTAACTGAAGATTCTGGCTGACAACATCAAGACCTTCTTGTAGTGGCTCTCAAGCGTTTCGCCGAAGAAGCCTTCGCCGTTTGTCAACGCTAAAATAACATAGAGCGGCGTATGCGAACGCAACGGGTTTGTAAAGACAGCTTTAGTGTAGTAGTACTTTGCTAACTCTTTCTCGTCTAATCCTGCATAAGCGTGGCCGATCTTGTAGTATATATCCGCCATAGACTGGGCAGAAATGATGTCTCCATACATTCGGATGAGGTAGTTTCGCAGAATGATACGTTCCTTAAACCAGAGCTTCTGGTCCTTCTGGGTGCTGTTTTCGCCATGCACACGATAGTTTGCAAGAGGTTCAGGCATAAAAACGAAGTCGTGTTCTTTTGATAGCTCAACAAAGTATTGGTGGTCATTGACGAACCTTAGGTTTTCGTTGAAGCTGAATTCTTTGGCGATCTCGGTTTTCATTAAGACGCTTTGGCCGAAGATGAAGTCTTCTCTTAGAAGCTCCTGAAAAATGTTACCGCTCTTTTTCGCTGGGGAGTAATTATGTTCTGTTACGGTTTGGCCTGTCAGGGCGCCGTTGCCGTCTATTATTTGCCCTTCTGACCATATAATCCTGCTTGGATTCTTGTCTATCACTTTGAGCTGTTTCTCGGTTTTTTGAGGCAACCAGAGGTCATCTGAACCTATGAAGCCAACGTATTCGCCTGTTGCCTTCTTCAAGCAGTCGTTTGCGCTTCTTGAGATGCCCAGATTTTTCTCATGGAAATAGGATTTTACTCTTGAATCTTTGGCGCTGTATTCTTTGATTATGAGCCTAGAGTTATCAGTTGAGCCGTCATCGACGATTATCAGCTCGAGGCCGTGGATTGTCTGGTTTAGTACGCTCTCGATTGCCTCTGCAAGGTACTTTTCATGGTTATACGATAACATGACGACAGAGACAAGAACCAATTACCCTTCACCGAAAAAAGCGGTTTTCCACCCCAATAGTTTACCTTTCATCCCCTAAAGGCTGATGTGGTAGGCATCATACATTACTGCGTTGGCGCCGAAGTGTTCCTTGCGCTTTATTAAACCCAAGTTCAGCACTTGCCCATGCTGTTCTGTTGAGATGCCGAAATCGAAGTATTTTTTGTCGCAGTACCGTTGGTTAATTAGGTAGTCTTCGATTATGTCCTGTGCGCCGATATTCCAGCCAACTTTTGAGTTAGCGGCATACTGCATATGCGCGACATTCCTGCTCTCGTAAATGACGACGCCTGCAAGCATCAGGTCGTCTTTGAATGAAGCAAACAGCTTAATGTTGCTTGGGAACCGTTTAGCCAGCAGCGTTATTTCGTCAGCGGTGTGGACGGGTTTAACGCCATGCCGCTCAAGCAGCGCCTCCTCCTCGATCTTCATGAAAGAGTTAAAATCAATGCTTTCCTTAACAACCAGCCGGTTCTTCTTCGCTTTTCTAATGTTGTCTTTCCTGCTACTGTCAAAGCCGTTTAAGCAGGACAGCGATATACAGGAGGAAACACTTCTAGCCACCAACTTAGCGTTATTTACAAAGAGTGCATATAGGTCCTCGTCTGCTGGAACCGTATGGTAAATGTAAGGGGCAGGCTTGTAGACGATTTCGCTTATGCCTTGATCTCTACAATGTGCAATTAGCGCCTTGAAGATGCTTAGCATCTGGGGCGTCTTCATCTGGAAACCGGTGACGACTCCGCCGAAGGTTAATCCGCCGTGGCTCTGCAGAACATCGCCCGCTATGTTTGCTGGGAGCACACCGACAAGCATGTGGTTACTGTAAAACATCAGCGAGTGGTCTACGAATCGATCAGAATGGTACTCCATGTAGTCGCGGTTGAATAGGAAAACGCCATTTTTGGAGCCAGTAACAAAGCTATCCCATTGAGCTTTATGCCCTGAAGAGTACGGGATAACTTCTATCTCTGGCAGAGTTGACAATTCAGGTTCCTCAATAACTATTACGGTTAAAGACCTGCGTTTGGCGCTTGACTTAATAAAACGCCCATAAAGTCACAGTATTTCCTTTCCAGATACAAAAACAGCCGTGTCCTTATCAGGCAACGCCTTCGCGGGGTTACCGGCATATACTCCACCTTGCATGGTGTCTCCGATTACCACAGCACCTGCGCCTAATACGCAGTCAGCCCCGATTTTTATGTTGTTAGCGGTGCAACTGTTAACGCCTAGAAAACAGTTTTCCCCTACTTCGCAGAAGCCCGAGATGGCGACGTGGATGGCGATGAAGCAGTTAGAACCGATTTTTGAGCGGTGACCAACCGTGCTTCCCGTCCACATGGTTACGTTGTCGCCGATTTTTGCGCCCCGCTGAATCGCCGCTTTCTCTAATATGAAGCAGTTTTCCCCTATTTCTGCATCTTTGTCGACGTATGCGTGGGGGCTTATGTATGTGCAGAGCCGGTAGCCTTTCTGTTTGGCGGTGAGGTAGAGTCGGCTTCTTAGCCTATTGAGTTGTGTATATGAGACGGCGACGAACGCCCAGTGCGTTTCTGGGTTAAAAGTGCGCTCTACACCCTCAAAAGGTATCACAGGTAAACCGAAAAGACGCTGACTTCGCATGTATTTGGCTTCGGCGCTAAACCCAGCCACTTCATAGTCTGTATCTGCTGTGAAGTAGCTGTAGGCTAACTGCGCTGTTTCGCCATCTCCAATTATTACCAATTTATCTTTACTGCCAGCCATTTAGCACCAACCTCTTGAAAGCTTGGTAATCGCGTACATAGTCTGTCTCATCGTATACTTCAGACACCAAAGAAAGCGCAACGGAGTTAGAAGAGAAATTTTCAAGTTCACGCCAAACTCGCGGTGGAATATAGAGGCCGTAATGTGGTCTGTTTAAAAAGAAGGACTGTTTGCGTAAACCGTCGTCTATTATGACATCAAAGCTGCCGCTTAACGCTATGATCATCTGATGCAGCGCTCTATGTGCATGTCCACCGCGTGTTGCTCCAGAGGGAACATCGTAGAGGTAGTAGACTCGTTTGATCTGGAAGGGTATCTGATGGTTTTCTTCGATGAATGAGAGGTTTCCTCGGTAATCGGTTACTTTAGGGAAATCAATGATTCTGCAATCGTCAAGTACCGTGGATTTCTCTGCCAACATAAAAATCGCCAACTAAACCGCTAAAACAAAACCGTTTCTGGTTTGCTTAGGAATGCAATGGAAAATATGTTCAAGTAATATGTTGTTTTGATTGCTTATGTAGCTTGTGCGACGTAAGCCGCATAGTTCTATCTAGCGTGTACGCTAAGCTTCTTTTCGTGCGCGTACACTGCATACCTTAACATGTCTGTCGAGAGCTGTGAAGGCAAAAAGTAAAGCGCAACCGGAAGCTTCACCCGCACAAAATCGTTCTTTAGCTGCTCAGACGAAACCGTTGCCTCACTCCAATGTTTGAGTCTATTCCGCCAAATAAAGGGAAAATTCCGAAGCGTCCAAATGAACGCGTTAATGTTACCTGACGCTGCAGCGATATCCTGCTTCATAATGTTGAAAAAGGTGTTGCTGGCAGCATTTGCGGTGTTATAGACTGCGGCTTTAATGAGGTCTGCTGGTTTTTGGAAAACATCGAAGATTAGGATGTTGTTTGCTTTATGGAGGTTATAGGTTGTGAAATACGTTTTCCAGACGTTTGTAGCTCCGCTTGCATGGTACATTTTGGAAGCTGTAACAGTCACTGCTCTTTTACCTAGTAGGCGCGTTTTTACTGTAAGCAATGTGTCATCGTAAAAGAAGGGCACCATAGGCTCAAACGCATCCATTTTGTCAAGTATTTCGCGCCTGATAATCATTGTAGCGCCGCATACGAAAGAGACGTCGAAAACTGGTTTAAGCTTCAGGTTAGGCGGTTTGTCGGGGTAAAGGACATATTTTTTTATTAAATAATCGCTAAACAGCCAACCTGCGCTCTGAATTGTTTTGCCGTCGATTGAGTAGATCAGGCTCTGAGCGATGCCTATGGTTGAATCATTCTCTAACGCTTCAACCAAGCGCAAGAGCCAGTCAGCTTCTACTCTGGTGTCGTTATTCAAGAATACAATGTATTTGCCTCTGCTGTGTTCAAACCCTAGGTTGTTGCCGCCGCTGTAACCCAAGTTTTCTCTGCTTTCAATGATTTCTATTCGGGGATCAGAGCCATAGCGGTTTCGGATGGGTTGTATGCTGCCGTCAGTTGAGGCGTTATCGACAAGTATCAACTCAAAGTTGGGGTACTCATTTTTCAAGACCGACTCTATGCAGTTCGGCAGGTAATCTTTACCGTTAAAGTTCAAAACAACTATGGATACAAATGGATAAACCTCAGTCAAAAACGCAGTGACTCCAAAAAATTCCTACTATTGAGTTACTGTCTACGGAACTTCGATAAATCCATTAGTGGCGAATAATGTGAGCCCACAACCTTATAGATAACCCATTTAGCGCCTATGATATTGCCCACTATTATGCCCTGGATTTTTCGCAGGTTATACGGCAGGTTCGAATGCATGTACTTCAAGCTATGTACAACACGAAACAGGTCAGACACGAACTTGCTAATCAATGAAAGCTGCGGTTCGTTGCGGTATAGCCTGTAGAATAGCAGTTCAGCTTCGACAGCCCACAAGAGGTCCGTTCGCGGAGTCAGATAGTCGCGGCTTGATGTTCTTCCGTGGACAATATGGTATACTTTGACGTTTGGGTTATACACCATTTTTAGTCCACGTTTCCAGAGTTGCCAGCCTAAAACCATCTCCCACGCGCAGCCCAAAATCCATTCACCACGCAAGTCAATGCTCCTCAACACGTCGCCTGACACCGCCATAGATGGACCCCGAAGCAGCGCCTTGGTTACGCCTCGCCTGCGCCAGTACGCGTTGTTACCTCGCTCATAGACGAGGCCGGAGTTGGCGATGCAGTTTTTGTAGTCTTCAAGCCCCCGAAGGGGATGACCGAAGAATGCGAACTCGTAGTGGGATAATACGCTGGGTGTTTCTTCTTCCCTGATTATCTGCCTGCCTGCGGCTTTAAGCAGCACCGGGTATGAGTCGCCTGTGACGGCTTGGGCTTGTTTGGTTTGGAAGAGTTTCACTGTTTCCTGGAGCCAGTCGGGTGCAGGCAACGCGTCGTCATCCAGGAAAACCACTATGTCGCCAGTTGTGTGCTTTACGCCTTGAAAGTAGGCGTCTACTATGTGCCCGCTTGTCTGGATCACGGTTTTAATCTTAAGTTGCGGCGCTGAATCTTTTAGTAGTGCCTCTGTGCCGTCGCCGGATGGTTTAACAACGAACACCAAGTCAAAGTTGCGGTACGTTTGCTCCTCGAAGGCGGATAGAAGATGCGGTAGTATGTCTGAGCGCTTGTAGGTGGGGATAACAACAGAAATTGAATGCGAGTGTGAAGGAGACAGGGCTTGCGGTGGTGTTGTATATCGCGGTTCTGTTGTTGTTTTGGTATACACTCATTTCACCGCTGAATCTGTTTACGGCTTGAAGTAGACTTCGCTGTTGCCGTTGCTGTAAACGATACTTGTCTGGTTTATTAATGGCGCAAATGTTCCGTTTGAGTGGTTTATGCTGATGTAGCTGAGAAACGCAAAGTTTCCCGATTCAAGAACCGTAGTGTTGGTTAACTCCCTCATGTATCCTCGATAGACATGACCGTAAGCGGGAAGTGCCGTGTAAAGCGAGTTATCAGCCGCCAAATTGTATTCGTAAGGCACATATTTTGAGATCCATTCTGCGCCCTGTACGCTCCAAGCATCAATTAAGCCGAGGTTGCCGTATAACTGAATCGGATCCATGTGGTAGCCGCTAAGCGGAATCGACCAGCTTGGCGTACCCGCAGCTTCGTAAACAAAATTTGTCTGGAACAGGAAATAAGGCACAAGTGTACCGATCACTATTGCTGCAAACACTACTTGCTGCATACGATTACGATGCTTGGTGAGGTAACCGGCCACCATCCATATGCCCACGACGCAAAAGGGTGCAAGAATCATCAGCAGAATATGGTAAAATCGGGTCATCGATAGGGCGTTTGCGAGGCCGGGGATAAGCGTTAACATTATCAGTAAAGCAACCGTAAGAACGCTGAAAACGATGTAGTCCCGTTCGAAGCGGAAAGGGCTTTTCTTAGTGAATAACGCGACGACGCCCAGTACGATGAATATTTCTGTCAAATAAGCAAATCCGCGGCTAATAGTGTTTAGAAGCGACGGTGACTCAGTTAAGCCCAAACCAGTTAAGACGACTGCTCCTCTTGAGGCTGGGTTGAAGAAGTCCCCTAGCTGCGCGCTGATGTAACCCGTAAATGACATGAAGCTCTGAAAAACCACCGCGCCCGAAGTGTAAATGTACCATACAAACATAGCGACGAAGAAGAAAATGATCAGGCTAAGCTGCAAATTAAAGCTGGGACGCCTGAGGTACAACGCGGAGGTAGCCCAAGCCGCCACTGCCAAAAACAGAAAAATCTCTGCCAGCGCATAGTGGCTAAAAATCAAACCGAAACTGAATACTGCAAAGGCGACAAATTTGCCTTCTCTTTTAACATTCTTGTTAAGCAGCGTCAGCAGCAGCAAAACAAAGAAGAGTTCGCCGATCATCTGCCGATTTAGAGCCAGCATTTCAGTGTAGAAGGTGGATTGCGCCATGAAGAGAAACGCTGCGATGAACGCAAACTTTTTGCCTATGTAGGGCTGCCAGAGCCAGTACAGCGCCAACGGAACCATCGCGAATATGAGCGGATAAATTATCTTGTAAACCCATGTGGGGTCAATGCCCAGCATATTCGAGTACACTGTAGGTAGCACGGTGATACTTAGCATCGCGTTGTATCTACCGTATGCCTCGTCGGAGAGGAAAGTGAAAGTCGCGTTCCACCTCGAGTCTAGCTGAGTATTTTGGAACACGAACATTTCTACTGGGGAATCGCCGCCATAGGGTATGATAAAATTCGAGACTAAAGACATATGCAGAAGCAGCGCCAACGCAATCATCAGGGTGGCGAACGCGTAGGTTTGCGGCGACCGGTTGGTTAAAACGCCTACGGCAAAGAGGCCTGCGATGGCTATGATTGTCAACATCAGTATGGTGTTGTTGGCGGCTGCGTTTACGTAGTATGCACCTATTACGCTAAGAGCTGGGATAACTGCGAGCAGTAGCATTGAGGGTGTAACGCTGAATTTTTTGTCCTGCTGGAACTGTCTGCGTGGGCTGCGTCTGAGGTGGGCTCCGGCGGCGCCAACGAGAACAGCGGTGTTAACCACAAGCGAGATCGGTAGCGTGGACAGCGGAAAATCTATGCCTACTAAACCGCCGAATTCGTTAACCAGCAACCCGGTTACCATCAGAAATGCCACGCTGAAGCCCACTGCATAAAGCACTGACTCAACTGCGCCGAGGCTGTCGAGTTTCAGCAGCCTAACGAGAACTAAGCCGGGAATAAACAGCAGATACCCTATCCCAATTGCTGCCCGAGCTAATGGCAGATCAATGAATAGCGCAAGGTACATGATTACCTGTAGAACTACCACGATCGCTAGAAAGTTCTGCGAGATAACGTTATCTTTAAAGCTTAAGCGGGCTTGAAAATTCATTGCTGCACCACCGATCGATAAATCGTTGACATTTTCGGAGCGACAGCGCGTATATCGTAGTCCTGTACGGCTCGGTTACCGTTCTGGGCCATCCTTCTTCGGAGAGCCGTATCTTTTATTGCCAACGCTATTTTCGCCGCTAAATCCTCGGCGTTTAAAGGCTCAAACAGTAATCCTGTGTCTTTGTCGATGACAGTTTCTTTTAGTATACCAAAATTCGGCACCACAACCGCTAATCCAGCCGACCAAGCTTCAAGCGTGGCGATGTAGCCGAAGTTGGTTGCTACAAAAACGTCGCTTCCCCAGAGGTACTTTCGCACATCAGTCTGTTTACCAGTCAAGGTTACAGCGTCTTCAAGGCCGTAGTCTCGGGTTTGCTGTTTGAGAGTTTCGTACATTCGACCGTAGCCGACTATAGTTAGTTTGGTGTTTGGATGTTTATCGTGGACTTTCTTGAATGCTTTAAGCACCAAATCGGGGGTTTGGGCAGGTTCAAGTCGTCCTACATAGATGACGGTGATGTCGTGCGGTTGAGGCTGCTCGGGGTTCTTAAAGTGAGATGCGTCTACGAAGTTCGTGACTAAGTGACTCTTGTACCCCAGGCCCATGCGGTCGAGTGTAGCTAGGACTTCTCGAGAGTAGGTTGTGATTGCGGCAACATCGTTTTCCAGTATACCCCTGATGGCAGGTGACTCAAGCGGCATACCGCCGTAATGGGGGTCTCCGACGTAGCCGCCGTGAAGCGTTAACACAAGGGGTTTATGGTAGTGCCTGCTCAGGTAGATTCCTAAATTGATGTATTCGAGGTCTCGCCAGATACCATGTATGTGGAAGACGTCGGCGGATCCCGCTATTTTCCAGCCTGTGGCTTCTTGGCATAGTCCTGCGAATTTCATCTTCTCCACAAGCTTAGGTGTGAAGCCCATAGTGTACATGAATGCGCCGTTTACCACATCCACCGGTGAGGGTCCGAGGCGGTAGACTTTGATAAAGCCTGCATCCTCATATTTCTTGATATTTTTGGTTAGTAGCAGAAATTTTGTGCGGCCAGTTATCAGTGAGAAGTCGATTGCTTCCTTCTTTGATAGGTAATTGCTTAACCAGAGTATGTAGCGTTCTAATCCACCGATTTCGATAGGCCAGAACCGCTCCCAGACGTGACAAACATGCAAAACAGAGTAATCTCCAATTAATCGTAATGACTCGTGTATAACTCCATGAACTTGTCCGAAAAGTTAGGCAGCGAGAACCTATCTGCGATGATTTTAGCTTCATCCGCTTTACTTGATGTCCAATCGGCGATTTCTCGGCTTATTATCTGCACGGCGTCGGCTGTGTTTTGGTATCGGTACTGTGCAGGGACAAATTCCACCATACCGCCCGAGTTATGCACCACTGGTACGCAGCCAAGCGCCATAGCCTCCACGATGGAGATACCGAAGTGTTCGCCGATCATTGTGTGTAGATAGATTTTTGCTCGTTTAAGCAACGCAATTTTCTGCTCCGCAGACGCGTTTGGGTAAAATTTAACTCGGTCGTCTACCCCAAGCTTCTTGACTACTGCTTGCAGGTAGTCGAGTACAGTCTGATTGTAGAGTCTTCCTATTACTGCGTAGTGGATAGATTTGTCTGTGTGCTGTGCGATGAGTGGGATACGTTCGAGCAGTTTGTTGCTGTCCAGCCGTGAAGTTGTGACCACAAGGTGTTCCGCCGGATTTTTAGTTGTGGTTCTGCCGATTTCGGATATGTTTGATGTGAAGGGTGGATAGAGGACTTTGACTTTTTTGTTTGAGAAAGCCTCAACTTCTCTCGCGGTGTAGAGGCTGTTGGCAATTACAAGATGTTTGGAGTAGTTGACAAGGTTTTTTTCGAGGAAAACCTCTGGTACAGTACCAGCTTGATTTATACGCGGATTCGATAGGTATGGGAACTGTTTTTTGAAGGCTGCCCTGTTAAGGTGTGGGTAGTGAATGTAGCTTACTTGCGTCCACGGGTAAACGCAGTTTGAGAAGGCGTCGATAAGCGTGCCGCATTTAGCTTTGGCGATGTAAGTGTGAATTATGGTTTGGTAGAAGTCGATTACGCCGCGGGGGGGAAAGTTTGTGGGTTGCTGGATTATCTGGATCTTGGGGTGCAGTGGTTCGCCGAAGTAGTTTTTGATGGCTTGTGGATTGATTTCTTGGGCTGAGAAGATTACTACGTCGCGGTTCCGCTGTGCAAGGGTGTTGGCGATGGCGATTGCGACGAATTCTCCGCCGCCATACACGTTTAGAGTGGGGCAGAATACGCCGATTTTACCTGCCATTGATAACTCGCCTGGATAGAGAGAAAAATACCGATTTATTGAAATTTAAGGGGTTGCATGTTTACTTTTCCCGAATTTGTATGGTTTTTGCTTGCAAATTCAACTTTGCAAAGCGGTTAAACAATGTTTTCAAGAGACTATAAAAAGGATCTAGCCCAAGAAGGGTTTCATAATTCAGGAAGAGAGAGAAAAAATGAATACACATGCAATAGCGAAGACGCTAAATGCCAGAAAACTCGCAAAGCCAATCGCTGTCGCCATGACTGCTTTTTTTATAGTCAGTATGATGTCAGCGCTTTCATTAGCTACAGTACAAGCAGCACCAACAACCTCTGCTTTGCACACAAAAGGATCCTACATTTTGGACTCAAACGGTAACTCAGTTTACCTCCGAGGTATGGGTCTAGCTGGTTTTGCACCAAACATGATTCTTTGGGGCAACGGCTCCGGCGACAACTGGGGCAACCAATGGAACCCTGACACTGCTATAATGGATCAGACATTCGCCGCAATGAAGGATCAATGGCACATTAACATGATCCGCGTCTTCATTTATCCAAGCTGGTACTACAGAGATAACATTGTTCCAGCACAAGAAGACCCAACAAACTATGGATCATACACAACACCAATCAGCGTCAAATCATACTTACGCACATTAGCAACTGAAGCAGACAAATACGGAATCTATGTAAATATCGTACCATACATGATGACTCCATCAGCAAGCTCTTTCGGAGCAGACAAGTATGCTACCAGCAGCTTCGGTTGGCAGGGAATGCCGATGATGGGCTGGGATGAACCAGCAACACGGTTCCTAAGCGATGCAGGATACGCAAACAACGAACAGGGATTCTGGAAGATGTTCTGGACTGACATGGCAAACAACCTCAAAGACTACCCCAACGTTATCTTTGATGCATGGAACGAGCCAAACGTCGGAAGCGATGTAGACATGATCCCAGCTGGATACATGACTTATCTGCAGACCATGTACAACGCAATCCGCTCAACAGGCGCAACCAACCTTATCATGATGCAATGGCACATGGGCTGGTTCCCCAACGGCTACGGTAATAACCTAAGCTGGGTAAAACAAATCTCAGATGCGATACCCAACTCAAGCAACATAGTCTACACAACCCACCTTTACTACTACGCACCAACAGACCTAACATCTTACTGGGCAACTGACTACACTGGACTTAAAGCACAACTCCAAACAGGCATAGACAGCATGGGCATCACCGCTCCTCTAGTAATCAACGAAGAAGGCTCATGCCTACAATACTCCTCAAACAGAGCACGCGACGTGACATGGTGGACAAACCTACTGGCAGCTCAACGTGACCTAAACATCGGCGCAGGCGCATACTACTGGCTAAGCGACTCCGGTCTAGGCCCAGTCTATGCAGGCGAATCCATGCTGAGTAGCGGCTACTCACCAAACGACATGGGACAAGCATACATCAACGCCTACAAACCAACATCTGTACAGATCGAAAAACCAACATCAACAGCTACACCAACACCGGCAACTCCAGCTACTCCAGCTCCAACACCCGTCGCTACACCTGAACCGACCGTTGCACCAACTCCAGCACCGACTCAAACACCAACTGCTACACCAGAACCAACTACCACACCAACCCAAACCCCCGAACCGACAAACACAACAACCCCGACAACAGAACCCACAACACCAGCAGCGCCAGAACCAACATCCGAGCAGACAATTGACGTAGTAGACGGATTCTTCTACAGAAACTTGCTATTCTTCTTCTGGCCACGATTCCAATCCTGGTTTGCTATCATGGTCTGATAAGCAAATCAGCCAACCTTTTCTTCTTTTTTAGCACTATCCCCGTAATTGTCCCTTCATGAAACCGCATGTCCAAGCAGTAAGTTTTAATCCGTAATGAATTGGCAGCAGAAACATTGCTTTTTGATGCAGGTACCTGTACGCTGGAAAAGAGTACAGAAGACCAGTCACTAACCCGGCGAGGGGAGTCATTCTTGGCACTGAAAAGGCAGTACCAGTTTTGTGGTACGTCTGCTGGCAACCGTAGCCGTACCAGTAGTACTTTTTCATGAGCGCATGCGGGGTAGATAAGCCGCCGTGTAGTTCATAGAGTTCGCCGTCGTTAGCGATAAGCAGCCAGCCTGCCTTCTTTATCCGTATGATGAGGTCTAAATCTTCGCCGGCGCCTTTGATGCTTGTGTCGAACCCCTTAACTTCTCTAATTGCTTTGGTTCGAAAAGTGGTTCCGCCGGTGCCGACGAGTTTCTCGGTTTTCCATATGATGCTTTTTGGTTTGCCGAACGTTTTCTGGTTAACGATGTTTGGAGCAACTTCAAGATTGAGCACAAAGTTATTCTCTACTGTCCTGAAGACACCTGCGGTTATGCCAACTTTAGGGTTGCTCTCCATTACTTTAACTTGGGTTTGGATATAGTTGGGTGTGAGTATTTCGTCCGCATCTACGAAGAGTAAGTATTCGCCGTCTGCTTTGTCCACGATAAAGTTCCTTGCACTGCCAAGCCCTCTCCAGCCGGATTTGAAAACTCTGATCTGGCTTGGGTATTGCTTGGCGTATTTTTTTAGTATCTGCGGTGTGCCGTCTGTGCTGCCGTCATCTACGATGATGAGCTGGATTAGTTGCTGCGGATAAGTCTGGTTGAGTACGCTCTCGATGGCGGCTGGGAGCATTTTTTCGCCGTTCTTAACACAGACGCCAACTGTAATTTGCGCACTCACAAAGCCCCCTCCCTATTCAGGTATTGTTTCCTTTTATGCGGTGATGGGTTTTAGGAACTTGACCGGTTTAGCTGGAACACCAACAGCCAAGCAGTTATCAGGAATATCCTTTGTTACGACTGCGCCTGCTCCTATGACTGCGTTTTCGCCGATGGTTACGCCCGGCAGTATCGTGACGTTGATTGATATTCGGGCACCGTTTTTTATGACAACGGGTTTAATGCCGCCTTCGCCCGCTTTGTAGCCCCAAAGCACGTTTGAATGCGAAAGCACATAATCGTAGCCGGCAAGGATCACGTCATCGCCTATGGAGATATTGGGGAACATGACATCCATGAATATATGGCTGCCAAACACAAATGGGTCGCCGATTTTGATTCCAGCCCACCTGTACATTTTAACCCTTAGGCTCTGGCTTGGAGCATTCATGCCCATGTAGCGTAGAAGCATTTTCCATGCAGTACCCATTGGGTTCTTGTCTTTGATGCGTGTGCTTCTCAAAAAAATCACTCTAGTGGGTGTTGTGACCATATCCGCTTAGGTGAGCATCACAGAAGCCGAATAACCAAGCAAAACGCTTGTACGTATAATGCACTGGAAGCAGAAAGAAGGATTTATGATGCGTCAACAGGTACGCGCCCGGGGAGCGCAAAATACCCGCGATGAAGCCTCCGACCGGCGACATTTTAATTAGGTTAAGTGATCCGGGGTCCTTGTGGAAGATGTAGTGGCCGCCTCTGCCGTACCAGACGTACTGCTTCCAAAGTGACTGCCAACTTGCGCGGGTGGATTCAGTGAATTTCTCGTCTGTTACAGCAAGTTCCCAGCCGTTTGCTCGGACTCGGTAAGCCATCTCCGTGTCTTCAGCTGCACCGTTGATTTTGGTGTCAAATCCGCCTACTGCACGAACTGCTGATGTCCGATAGATTGCACCCTCCGCGCCGGGCAGGTAGCCGTATTTGGAGGCTTTGGCGCGTTGGTTAAAAGTGGAGTCGACTGCGTAGACGATGTTCTCTAGGTCGGCTGCTAAGCCGTGCCCAATGTGAACACTGTATTTGCCGCCTGCTATCGCAACGGTTGGGTTCTGCTCCATGAATTTAACTTGCTTTTCTATGTAGTCGGGGGCGAGGCTCATGTCAGCGTCGAGCCAGATGATGTATTTGCCGGCTGCTTGCTCCACGACCATCTGTCGCGCGATGCCAAGGCCGCCTGTTTCCTGCAGAATTCTGACGCTGCCATAGTCGATTGTTAGGTTATTTCGTATTATCTGGAGGGTGCCGTCTCTGCTGTTACCGTCGACAACCAGAAGCTCTGTATCCTCAGGCGGATATGTTTGGCTGCAGAGGCTCTGGATGGCGGTGTGGATGGTTTCTGCGCCGTTCTTAACGCATAATCCAACCGTCACCATGAGGGATTTATCTGCCAAAATAATCAGCCAGTTTTTCTTTTATGAGGGAGGGGGAGGTCATTCTGAAAGAGGTAGGTCCACTCCACTTTTCGCCGACAAAAGCGTATACCGCTTTAAATAAGGGAGTCTAGAGAAAAATCAACAGTTAGAGCAGGTTATTTTTGCGCAATAAGTCCTCGTTGAGCAGTGTTCGTGATTCTGCAATGGGTTTCCAGAACGTAAAGTTCCGTTTAGTTAAAAATGACGTCAGCGCCAGTAGCAAAATAGCGTTGTTCTGGATAAGCTCAAAAGCCATAACCCTAAATCGCTTAATTGCAAGTGCTCCCAGAATTAAAATCACTAAGGCAACGCCGAGGAAGGGGTAAACAAACATAACCGCCGCAGTCAACGCAGCCAACGCAACCATAAGCAGCGGATTAAAAATGTGCAGAATAATCTCCGGAACCGCAATCCGCTTAGGCATCGACAACTTACCATGCACAAGCAAATTCAGGCATTTTGCCCACAGATGCTGCAGGTGCCCAGCCCTACGGATTTTAATATCCACTTTGCTCTTCCACTTTATCGGGGTAACCGTAAAGAAGCCAACTTCGGGAATAAGCAGCGTCCTAAGCTTGGACTGCACGATGTCAAGCGCTGTCCCCGAATCGTCAGTTGCATGATTAAACTCAGATAGCACACTGCGCTTGTAAGCTGCAAAGCCACCTTGGAAAAAGATCGTGGAATGCAGCTTGGATTCGCCGATTCGTACCGCTTGAATATTGTCGTCGTAGAATTGCTCGCCAAGCGTGACCCAACTGTCAGCTGGATTAAGCAGCAACTCGCGTGCAGTTATTGCGCCTACCGATGGATCGGAAAGGTAGCTGAGTGCTTTAGTGAGTATGTCGCTTGGCCAGAAGCAGTCCACGTCAGAGATGACTACAACGTCGACTTTGACGTTTTTTAGGACGCTATTTAGGCAGCCTGTTTTGCCCAGATGTTCTTTGGCGTCGAAAACCGTGACTTTCTGCGCTGGGTGAGCAGCGAGGTAGCTGTTTACCTCGTTTAGGGTGGCATCGTTAGAGCAGTCATTAGCGACTATAACCTCGAGTTTGTCTTCAGGGTATGATACTTTAGCGATGTTTCCGAGTTTTAGGCGAATAACTTTTTCCTCGTTATGAACCGGAATTAATACTGCTACAGACGGCAAGTATCCGCTATCGAGTTTAAGGTTCCAAACCGACGACGAACGATTCTTCATGTAAACATAATAGGCGGCTGGAACACCGAAAAACACTATGCCGACAGCAACCCAAACAACCAAAAGCAAGCTCAAAAGACATCGCCTAAACAGAGTTGCCGTCTGCGAAGAACTTGAAAGTCTCCTTTGCCTGTTGTTCCTTTGAAACACCGATCACAAGTCCGCTGATCCCGTCAAGACGCGCAATATAGCCGTATGCTTCAGCAGGCTTAAGGTAACCGGCTGCCAGCACGCTCATAGCGATCACTTCAGCATCTTTGGCGCGTTCAAGCGCTTCTTCGCATTCGCTCTGTGATGGACACATCTGGAAACCAACCTTGTTAAAGGAAGACGTCAATGTCAGTTTACTAAAGTCGATCCCCCATTCGCTAAACTTATCGACGAGGTAGGGGAAGTTGCGTGTTTCAAATCCTGGACGCACACGCTTACTCTCTAGAAATGCGATGTAGCTTTGGCAAAGCTTCTTTAGGTTAAGCGCTAACGCCATATCCGTTATAATCTCATGAAGCATAAACGTTTCAAGATGCATATTTGCAGCCTTAACCGCATTAATCCGCGATAACTCGTAAGTTACATACGCTTTCAGCAGAGCAGAGAGATCAAACCGCAGTATACCGCCCGCATTAGCGGCAAGCACTTTCAGGTTAGAGGAAGAAAAAACCATCTGCTTCGTAAAACCTGTAACTAAACCATTTACGCCGCCAGTCTGCGTAGATTTCCTCACATACTCGTAAGCGTATGGTGCAATCGCATACAAAGATACCTCGCCACTGTAAACGCCGTTGAGCTCTCGTAATATCGAGAGGGTGGTTTCATCAACCGAGAACATGAAGCCACCAGCGCCGTTCTCCAAACTGAGCTTAACCAAATTAGCAGCATAACCACTGATGTCTTCATCAGTTAGCCTTGCACGCGCCCGCCCCTGAGAAAGATGGCTGATTCCATGAAAGGGATTATCACCAACAAGAAGCCGCAGTTGCTTACTCATCCACAGAGTCTCCTAACCTGATCCAGCAAAAAATCTACTTTTAAAGTCCCTAAGAAATCAGAATTTGTCCGAGACCCAGCTGCGATACATTCCAAAAAATGTATGTCTTCACGATAGTACTCGGGTCCACCTAGCAAGTAACCGACGTTATCATTCATATCGGGTCGATACCAATACTTTGGCCCTGAACCGTTCAGATCAAGCTTAACCACATCGTCACTGGCAGTTAACGCCCCTTTAGAACCATATACTGTTATACCGAACTCTGGCATACGGTACTCCTTCCTGCGCCAAGATACATCAAAACTACCTGAAATCCCATCAGAGCTTTCAACATGGAAGCTAACATCGTCCTCAGAGTTCGAAGCAATCCTAGAGTTCACTGTTGCAGCTGTAGTTTTCAAGTCGTCGAATAGCCAAACCGCTAAATCCACAACATGTGACCCTAAATCGTCCAGCACGCCTCCACGTGCAGTTGAAAGTTTTGACCCATTTGGAACATCGGCGAAGTCAGAGGAGAAAGCAAAAGCATTAAAGGATTTTACATCGCCGAGAATCTGCTGATCTAACAGTGACTTAACATAATTGAAGGTAACTCCGAACCGCTTCATGTAGCCAACCATGTTCACGCCGCCAGCTTGTTTAGACAGCGCAACCAGCTTCTCAGAATGGCTGAAACTGGATGTAAGCGTTTTTTCGACGAAAACGTTACTGGCAATTTTTTCCTCATATATCTGCTTAATTATTGAGTAATGACTAGGAATAGGAGTTAACACATATACTGCGTCTAAGTTAAGGTCGTTGAATTCCGCTAAGTCGCTGGTTATGACTGTATCACTGAAAGACTGCTTAGCGAAGGCTCGAATTAACCTGTTTTTGTCGCATAATGATGCAACCTCCACATTTTTAAGAGTGCTAAGCAGGCATGCGTGCATTATGCCCATTTTGCCGAGTCCAACAATGCCTATTCTAAACTTTGAATCAAATGACATTTAGCGTTAACACTCTCCTCAAAAAAAGATGCAGCCAATGCGAGGAATATCTAAGGAAGAAAAAGGGTTAGATGGCGAAGCCTTCAGCGAAGATACGCCGAATAATCCCTAAGCCGTGACGAAGTTTAAGCTTCTTTTCACCCATCCGACTACGATAGTCAATAGGAATCTCAACGATACGGTAGCCTCTGCGTTCAACCAAAGAATTCATCTCGGCTTCTACATCAAAGCCTTTGCTTTTCGGTCTCCAACCGTCTAGAGCTTCACTGCGTACCACACGTAAACCAGACAGGGGATCATCCAAATTTACGCCATTCATAATTAACTGTGCTAATGCAAGCAACCGGTTTCCCACATAGAATGGGTTAGTGAAGGTTTTTGAAGCGTTATATTTGCCTTTGAAGCGGTCTCCAATGACCATGCCGACTTTGGGGTTCTGCTCCAAAATTTCAACCATTTGTGGGACATACTCGGCTGGGTAAGTATAATCAGCATCGGTGAAGACGACGTAGGGCACTCTTGATCCGAGGTTCCGTAGACCTTGGAACATAGCGTCTCCTTTGCCTTTGCCTTCCTGCAGCTGAACGTCGGCACCCATATTCTTAGCTATCTCTATTGTCCTATCAACGCTGTTACCGTCAACAACAACTAAGTAGGGATTCTTTAGGACGCGTTGCATCTCGTCTATTGTGGGTCCTATCCCTTCTTCTTCATTTAAGGTCGCGATAATCACAGATATACTGGAGTTCAACTGTTCGATCATAAAAAATATCCTCAAAAAACTTACAGGCGCTCAAGAGTAACTTTAGGAAAATAAAGCTCTTAAAGCCATAAGGATGAAACATCTTAAACAAAAAATAATTGTTCTAGAAAAACATGCAAATTATAGCTTACTATGCAGCCGCCTTAACACTCTCTACCACGAAGGCTACATCTCTGTCGCTTAAGCCCACATGCATCGGCAGCGTAATCGTGCGAGCTAAAACCTCTTCAGCTACAGATAAACTGCTATATGTGCATGCACCAAGCTTTCTGTAGATGCCCTGCATATGGCATGGAGGATAGAATATGTTACCTGTTTCTACTCCGAAGTCGTCGATGAGCCTCTTGGTAAATGCTGCTTTATCGAGTTTAGCATCTAGGATCAATGGGTACTTGTAGTAGCTGCTACGAGAACCTACAGGTGACTTAACCGTTGAAAAAGCGCCGGGTGAATCAAGCGCCGCATTGTACTGCTCTGCAATTTCGTTACGTCTAGCGATGAATTCGTCTAACCGCCGCAACTGGTAGATGCCGAGAATCGCTGAAAGCTCCGGAAGAACCATATGCCTGCCTAAATCAACAAAGTTTGTTTTGCCTACTCCTGAACCGTAAAAGCTGAACCTCTTAGCGAACTCGCGTAACTCAGCGTTGTTTGAAACTAACATTCCGCCTTCGCCTGTGGTGATGACCTTAGTTGGAGTAAAAGCGTATACCGCTGCGTCTCCGAAGCCACCGACCTTCTGGCCGTTGATGGTGGCTCCGATCGCATGCGTTGCATCCTCTATTAGGAATAAACTGTTTTCTCTGCAGATTGTCTGAATACTTTTTATGTCTGGGTTTGGGAAACCCGAAATGTGGGTTACTATTACCCCCGCAGTTTGGGGTGTAATGTTCTGTTTGAGGCTCTCTGGATCCATGGAAAGCGACTCAGCGCGTATGTCTGCGAAGACTGGTTTAGCGCCAACTGCAGCTACGCTGTTTGGAACAGAAATGAAACTGTTAGTGCAGACGACAACCTCTCTGCTTTCTACGCCGAAGTAACGCATTGCAGACTCATATGCACTTGAATCCGAATCAAATGCTACCGCCGCCTTAACATCCAAGTATTTAGCGACTAAATCCTCGAAGGCTTTAACGTTTTTTGCGAAACGAAACTGCCCATTGTCCAGAACCTCCGCAATATCTTGAAGTATACATTTTATGTCTTCTTGAGGAAACACGGGTTTAGAAGAACGTATCAGACTCGGCATAGCTTGTTACCTTTTAAAAGTCGTATTTTACTGTAAAGAGGTGAAGTTTCTCGTCGAGAATCGCATGTAGAATCCGCCACATTTGCAGTCGGTAAAGCCTATGGAAGATGAATCCGAAGCGAATAGGCGGCAAACCTGTTTTGATCGGTTTCACATACAGATGATCGCGGTTCTTATGAACTGTCCAGTTATGAACTTTCTCGCCATAGAGCAACTCGTTCAACCAAGATGGACTCTGGATGTAACCGTGCTTTGAAACACGCTTCAACTCCCTAACCAGCGTCCACGGATCATCTAAGTGCTCGATGAGGTAGTAGCTTGTTACGAAGTCGAATACTTGATTTTTAAAAGGTAACGCATAGCAGCTGCATAGCACAAACGGTTTGCCGCATGTGACAAGTTGCTTCATGCTTCGGTCAGGCACGGGTTCAACATTTAGGTCGCAGAGTACGTTTGCTTCGGGGAAGGGTTTCGCGCCACAGGCTATGTCTAAGCAGAGCATTTCCCCGCCTGCTTTTTCGTCTTTTACTTGATAATATTTCTGTTTACCGAATTTAAATCGGTCAAACTCGAATATACGCACTGGAAAACGATCTATAGCTGAAACCAAATTAGGGGAGTCTATTTCTTTCCGCATAAAAATCCACGCATTTATGGCGCAGAAGTAACCGCCTTTAAAGATGAAACCAGCGACTTGACAACATATTTTACGTTTTCGTCAGTTAGCGCAGCATGCATCGGCAAGCATAACACCTGCCTGAGTACCCGCTCTGCATTAACTAAATCGCCGTCTTTTGCCCTGTAATGCTCCAAGTAGTATGGATGCAAATGGCAAGGCGGATAGTAAACATGACCGGTTTCCACCTCGAATTTGTCCTTCATTAATGCAGCTACCTTAAAGCGGTCAATTCCCTCTGCAAGCTTTAATGGGTACTTGTAGTAGCTATGGCGGAAGTTCGGTGCAGCCTTAAAAAGAGTAACATCCGAAACGTCTGATAACATCTCTTCGTACTGCCTAGCTATGCGGTTGCGGTTATCTATGAATTCGTCGAGGTGTTCAAGCTGATTTTTCCCGACGATAGCAGATAACTCGCTCATTCGCCAGTTATGACCAAGCGTAACCATAGCCCGCTCGGAGTTTTGACCGCAGGTTCTGAGGCATTTCGCTTCTTCCGCGAGCTCATCGTTGTTAGTTATCACCATGCCGCCTTCGCAGGCAGTCATCACTTTAGTGGGGTAGAAAGAGAAGCAGCCGACGTCGCCGAAGGTTCCCGCTTTTTTGCCATCTAAGCTTGCACCATGCGCGTGGGCGCAGTCTTCAAGCAGAAAAATCCCCTTCTCGTTGCAGAACTCCTTTAGCTCCTGAATTTGTGAACAAACCAGCCCCGCAATATGTACCACTATGACGCCTTTGGTTCTCGGTGAAACCTTCCGCTTGACATCTTCAACGTCAATGCCTAAAGTATCCGGATTCATATCTGCAAAGACAAGTTTTCCGCCGGCTAAAAGAACCGCGTTCGGATCTGAAATGAATGTGTTTGTGGGAACAATGACTTCTGCGCCTTCAAGTCTATAGTAAGCTAAAGCAACATCTAGCGCTGATGAGCCTGAACTGACAGCAACCGCATGTTTGATCTGGTTGTACTCCGCGAATTTCCCTTCGAATTCCTGAGCGTAGGGACCATCTGTTAATCTCCCGCTCCTCAACATAGTTTTAACGTCAGCAGCTATTGATTCTATGCTTTCGTCACTGAAAAATGGGTAAGAACCTAAAATCAAATTTTCAAGCTCCAAATTTTTTGTTACCAGGATTTTGGGCCAACGCAAAAGAGGTAATCCACTACAGAGAGGTTGGGGGCAAACATGCTTCTAGCCTGTGGGTAAACTGGGTGAACGAAGTCTTGGAAGACAAGCTTGATGCCTTGCTTCTCAAAGAGGTTCTGCTCAATGTATTCCTTGCAGCCGTTACCCGCCAACTGCACGTCAGCGCCGAGTTCTTTGCATTGGGCAATTATTAACTCGGTTTTTCGGCCACTTGCAGCGAGCGATGATGACATAACCAGGGGCTTTTTGATTAATAGGAAATCCATGATACCCTTTATGAGGTGCATGTTTAAATCAATAAGTAGTTCCCATTCGCGCTCGTAGGTTTCCTTAAAGAAGTCTGCGTAAATGTTCCAGTAGGGGGTTTTGCAGTAGCTATGCTTAAGTGTTAACCAGTGTTTGCGGCCCCAGCTTGGTTCGCCCTCGTTCGCTATGTGTACTTCGCTTATAAGAATAGATTTTTTCGCGTGTTCAATCGGTACAGTTAGCCATCTTATACCGTCAGCGGTTAAAATCCTGTTTCTGTTTGTGAAGCCCTGCCGCTCAAACTGCACATTATCCTCTATTATGAAGACATCTGACCTGCGGACCTTATCAAAGAAGCCCAACCAGGGCAAATAGTTGGGTTGATGACCAGCAACAATCATTGATTGATCGCCAATTACTGAGAGCTTCGTTCAACATAGCGCACAACTTCGAAAGCTTCCGCCGCTGGGAGACTAACCTGGCTTCCCCTGAAAGATGCCAAATTAACCATTGACTCGTAGGTGATGTAGCGTTTGGTTTTCTGCGAGAAGTGGCATTTGAGCGCTGTCCACTTGTCGCTAACGCAGTTTGTGATGTCTACGAAGTATGTTGGGGAAAACTGCGCTGTAACTCTGGGTGTTTCGAACGCTAGGACCTGCGGTGCGTTGCGGAAGGCTGACATTGAGATCCATCCGACTTGGCGGTGATCTTGGTGGATGTCGTTGACTGTGTGTGTGAGCACAGTTTCGGGTCTGTTTGCGACGTAAAATGCTTCTAAGAAGTCTATGGCTTGACGTGAGCACGAGATTTCGGTATCTGGAAAGTCTCCGAAGTAAACCTCTTTAACGCCTAACAGCGAGAGCGCTTCGACAGATTCCTTAGGGCGCACTTCGGGGTTACCTGTATGTTCGCCTTTGGACATGAAGACTGCTATTACCCTTTTTCCGAGTTTTGAAGCTGCACTGATTGTTCCTCCGCAGCCTAACTCGATGTCATCTGGGTGTGCACCGACCGCCAAGATAACGTTAGATTTGAGAACCAAAGGTTAACCTCCAAAAAATTCTGTATCCGCCATTAAGTTACGGGATCATTTTAAACCAGAGGCTCAAGTAGCGCTGGTGATACTGTAAAGAGTTAGTTGTGCTATTGTTAATATAAAGTTCGAAAACTAGATTGCCTAAGAAGCCGCCTTTTGCTTCGTCCCACATTATAGTTGTATTGCTTGCGTCTTGGGCAAACCCGTTTACTGTAACGGTTTCCATGTATAGTGTGTCTGTTTGGTTATCAGTGTGGTACTGGAATGATATTTCTAGCGGCACCTCTGATGTCGAGTTTTTCGCAGCCGCTATAGCTATGCTGGTTAAAGCTGATAAGTCGCTGCTGGTTTTGTTGAAGCTGTCAGGTGAAGACTGCGTTTGGTTGCGAAATTTTATTTCAACATTATAGTAAGCTGCTAACTCTAGATGATTTGTTACGCCTAGGTATATCCTAAATGTTTGGTCTGAGGTAACGTTTGAAGGGTACGTTGTGTCATGGTTTGGGCCTAACATCCAGAACTCAGTTAAATTTTCACTCTGGGGATAAACTAGCAGTTGCTGAATCGAGGGAGATGCAACCAACAAAGCAAGCGATGCTGTGACGACTAGAATGATATTTCTATATCTGCTTAACCCCATTGACGCTTCGCTCCTGCTTGCTTAAAACTGACCACGTTAAAACTCCAGAAACCAGAAGAGCTGCGGAAACCATCAGCGTTAGTGTTGTATAGAAAGATGACTGGTTTTTCTGGTCATCTGCTTTTTTCTGAAGTGCCGACGCTTCATTATTAAGGCCGCTTAGTTTGCTCATGCATTGATTTGCGTAATTGTTCGCTATGCTGTAGTTACCTGCAGAGTATGCTAACTGCGCTTTTGAAAGTAAACCAGCCGCTTCACTTAGCGTTGTCATTAAAGCGTCTACGTTTGCTCCCGCTGATTGTGCTTGTGCAACTGCTTGGACACTGGTCGCAAACGTTTTTTGTGCTTGGTTGACAATTGATCCTGCAACTTGACCTTCTGTCAAGGGAAAAGCAGCTAACGCACATAAAACAAGGGCTAATAGAGCACAGATTGATATTTGGGTTCTGATCAAGCGTATGCCTCTATTTTGCGTACTGCAACTCCGAGGGCTTGGCTGGGCAGAGATTTTCTAGTACTTTTCTTTTCGTAGTAAAGTCGGTTAGGCGTTTTTCCATGCTTTTGCTGCATCTGGCGTATTCCTTGTAGGCATTAAGGTACTGGTGGCCTTTGCCGGTTAGCAAGTATATTTGGTTGGCATCTTGGAAGGTAATTAGGGCTGCATCAATGATTTCAGTTAGGTAGCGTTGTAGGACTTTATAGCTTAAGTTAGCTTGATACATTATCTGTGTCTTTTTTGCTTCTCTGCTGACGACGTTTAAGATATCCGCTATAATGTCCAGTCTATCTCTATAGTTAACCAAGTGAAAGTCTCCTCTAAAAAATCTGCGTTTACATATGCAGCCAGCCGCGGCCGCTCTTCCTCAGTTGGGTCTTTTCTTTTTTTTCTTTAACTGGAAGCTCATCTGCCGCATGTTTCTTTCTTGGTGACTGCTTTGTTATGTTATCTTTAACAAATTTGTTCCATCCGCCCACAGTTGGATTGGGTTGTATGTACCGTTCAGCGTCTTGGACTTCGTGCTGCTTTAGGATTTCTTTAAAATTGAGCACTTTGAAATCCCGTGTTGCATGAATTATTGTGCCTTTGTCAATGAATAATGAACTGTAATCGTCAACTGCTATGCCTTCTGCTCTAACTTTGTCGTTTAAGCGTTCATTCCAGAGTTTTTTCCATTCAACCCGTAGTTCATCGACGAATGCATTCTGTTTTAGAACCATAGTTAAGACTTCCCTTCTTGAAAGAAGCGGATGAGAAAAACATTTTTTGCTTAAAATTTAAAAACTAAATTGAGGATTAAGCCTCAATAAGTACTTGTCTTTTGCGCTTTATTTAAACCGTAAGGATGAATTGTTCTAGTTTTATCTACAATATGCGGTTCTTTTCTGTATTTTTTGCTTCCTAAACGAGGACTTTTATTACGGTCGCCATAGAACAATTACTCATTTTTTAACAGACCATTTCTTGCTTGAGAACCGCTTTAAATTGCCTCTTCCTGTTAAATGTCATATCTGTTATGGCGATTTAAGCATTTGCTCGGCTGAGCGGTTGAGGTAGGTGCGTTTAACGTTTAAATTCCAGCGGCACTTATTGTTTTTTGTGAATTTTATGACTATGTCAGCTACTGCAAAGGAAGTATATTCTCAACAGTTTAATACCGTTCTAGAGAATGATGCTGCCTCAAGGTGCTTGGAGGGCTTCAAGAAGGGGTTGCCTCCGGTGTTGGCTGTCCTCGATGATAAGGGCAGATATGTGGGGATGATCAGTCGGCGGTCTGTACTTCGAACTCGACTAGACTTGACCCGCACAAAGGTGAAGAGTCTAATGACTGTTGCCCCCGAGGTTTCCTTGGGTGATTCGCTGAGTCGCATTGCAAAGTTGATGATCAACAGCGGTGTTCGCCAGCTTCCAGTTATGGATAAAGGCCGTATCGTTGGTTTTATCACTGACGAAGCAGTTATCCATTCTGTAGTCAGCGGTGAATGGGGCAGTAATCCGGTGCAGTCGATAATGACTCGTGCGCCTCATACTGTTGAGGCTAATCGCAGCGTGGGCGCAGTCATGGGTTTGATGCGTGAATTTGGTATCTCTCATGTGCCGGTTATGGATAAGGGGAAGCTTGTTGGTTTAGTCAGCATACAGGACATCTTAGAGAGCATCTATTATCCGCCTGTGCGCATGGGCAATCAAGATGTTGCTGGAGAACAGCTTAATTCGCTTGCGTTGGCGGCAAAGGGTATTATGAATTCGCCTGTAATCACCGTTGAACCGAAAAAGATTCTGCGTGACTGTGAAGCATTGATGCATAATCATGATATTTCTTGCCTGTGCGTTTTAGATGGCGATAGACTTGTAGGGGTAGTTACCAAGCTTGACTTTTTGGAGCCCATTAGCCAGCTTGAGACTCCTGAGCGCAGATTGACGGTACAGTTCGGAATAAAAGATGTAGATGTGTCACCTGATCAGCAGCAGTTCATGATGCAGGAATTTGATGGGTTCGTGCGTCGCTTCCAAGAAGCCTTCCAACTGGGCACACTTTTCGTATACATGAAGAGCCACCGTGGAACAAGCATGCGTGGAACCCCGATGGTGCATTGTCGCCTGCAATTTAGAACTACACGAGGTAACTTCTTTGCCGCCAGCGAAGGCTGGGGTATCGAGCCCACGTTCAAAGTTGCGCTGGATCGTCTTGAGCGGCGTCTGCTACGCAGCAAAGAACTCTTAGGGTATAATCCGAGATATGCGAAGGATTACCTGCGCAAGATCGGGTTACCAGAAGAAGAAGAGTAAAACCGTTTTCTTTCTTCTTTTTTTATCGTTTGCGGTTTGTTTACTAAGTAGGGAAAAGGCTGGTCTTTTGCTATTTTCTAGAGAGCGCCTATCACTCTTATATTAAGGCGCTAAGACAAAAACCGTGTCTATGGTCGGTAGCCGCTCAGTGTAGTTAAGGCCAATGCTGCCGCTGTAATGTCTGCGGTTGTTCCCGGGTTATAATCGTTGCCTGCTTTTCGCAGCTTCTTATCAAAGGCGATTAGGGCGTCTTTGCCTTTTTGTGATTCTGTTCCGCCCAGCTCCAAAATTTCTTTAGCAACCTCAGAGACTTCTTGGGCTTTTTCCGCTCCAACTTTGCGGCTGATAAACGTGTCTGGATGAGTGGCGAGGACTTTAAGGAAACTGTTAACGATGGAGCTGTTGAGGTCTTTGTGTTTAAGCTCGTTTTGCAGGTAGGGATATGCTAAGTCGAATGTGATTGGGAAGTTCTTGGTCCATTCGCTGCAGATGTCATCATAGCCTGATGCGATTTTAAAAACCTGCGCTAAGGTAACGTTTTCTTTGATTAAGCGCTGTTTGCTGTCTTTGGCTTTCACGCTTAAGTCTGGTGCGCCGTTAAGTCCGCTGGGTTTAGCGATGTCGATTGCCTCATACACTGCGACTGAATCCTCTGCTGTTGAGGCTTTTATGACTGCATCCATGTTGCTACGCAGAACAGCGTAGTCCATGCTGTATTTCTCGTCTGTCGGGGTCATGCCAGCTGCAACCGCCAACGGAGCGAAAAGCATGATCGTGCCAAGCAGGGTATTTCCCCCATGCTGCCACTCGTCGATGTCTTTTATTCCCCACTTTATAAGATCGCCTAAGCCTGCTTCACCGAGTTCGCGTTTTCCCTCGGCGATTTCGATGCCTCTGCGTGCAGCTTCATAGAATGATGGTCCTGCAGCAACTGAAGATGCTAAAAAGTGCTCAACACGTGTACCCTCGAAGTCTACTACCAAGTTTACGTTGCCTGGTTTGTCTGCGCTAACTTCGAGAATGATCGCTAGCTGTAAACATCTCTGGATATGCTGGGCTTTAGGGTTGCAGTTGCTGCTCAAATTGATGCACCGTTCTATTACGGTTCAAAAAAACACTTATTAACGTTATGTAAAAAATTACAAACAAATGAAGAAGGATACAACCGTGATTCGCGCGCGCGAAGGGGACTTAATCCACACGTTTAGCAACGTGGTTTTCGACGTTAAAGGCACAGTGCACCCAGAAGACAAGCTAATTGCTTTCCCACGATTCATTCCCTCAGCCGTGGGTACACGGAAAGGCAACAATACCACCTATGGAAAAGTGTACAGTTTAGGCGAACGATTCCAGTACCTAAAAGACAACCAGCCGGATTTGATTGTTTACGACCCTGTTTTTGGGGAGACACTCTGTGAAGTCCCAACTGAGCAGATTGCACAGCTTTATCAACCCAGCGAGAAGCTTGCGCAGCTGCGAGACGCTAAAACCCGAAGCCCACTAGAAGAAAAAGCCTACCAACTCGCAGTTAGGCTAAAGGAAAAAGCAGGCATACCCTGGAATGCAATCGGAATCTCCGGCTCCATCATGACAGGCTTAACCACGGACACCTCAGACATTGACCCACTGGTTTACGGTGTTGAGAACAGCCGCAAAGCGTACGCTGCATTACAGAAACTTCGCGAAACCAAGGGTTCAGGATTTAAAGCCTACACCAAAGCCGAGCTTAAAACTCTCTATGACTTCCGAGTAAAAGACACACACATGAGCTTCGAAGACTTCCAAGCAGTGGAGAATCGCAAGGCGTTTCAGGGAATGTTTATGAACACTGACTACTTTATCCGCTTCCTTAAAGACTGGAATGAAACTGCTGAACAATACGGCGATGTGACCTACCAGAATGCAGGCTACTGCAAGGTGCAGGCAACAGTCGAGAATGCGGATGACGCGCTGTTCACGCCATGCAGTTATGGCATCGGAAACGTAAAAGTGCTTGAAGGACCAGCCTTGTCGCCGATTTGCGAAGTGGTTTCTTTCCGCGGTAGGTTCTGTATGCAAGCTGCAGTCGGCGAACGCATTGAGGCACAGGGGAAAGCAGAGTTAGTCACAGAAAAGAAGACAGGCAAGACAATTTACCGTCTGATCCTTGGCAATAAACCCGAGGATTACATGGTACTGTTGCATTAATGCAGCGCTTTTAGGACCTGTTCCCAGTATCTTGGGCAATAAGTCAGGGTAACCTGCATGAAGCTGATATCTGGCGACTTGACTTCTTCGAGGTTGCCTTCAACGATTACGGTTTCATCGCGTTGCACCTGCTGACGGAACTCCTCCATGTAGCTAAACACCCGTTTGGTTTCGATGGCTTCTCTTGGGCCGCTTAGCACTTCGAGTGGTTCGATGCCGTAGACTGATGGGATGAATGGTCCATCGTCATCCGCGGTTACGCGGGCTTTTAGCTTCACCCATCCTTTCTGGATTATGCGTGCGTTTGGGTTGTACTCGTTTCTAATCTCAGCCCAGTCTTTTACTGGTTCGAATTCTGCTTTGATTACTCTTCCGCTGTGCTTGCGGTCATCGTATAAGCCGTAGATGTATTTGCGACGCTGATGCCAGATGAAGTCGGGTATGGTGAAGTTTTGGAACAGCCAGCGTTTGCCATCCATAACGTTCGGGGACGCGAATTCGTTGCTAAGGCCGCTGCCTGGGTCAGCGTAGAGTTCTCTGTTGGTTTCGCGGATTTTGCGGTTTTCTTCTTTACCGTAGATGGTGAAGTCGATGTCGCTGTATTTGGGGTGGTGGAATCCATGGAGCATTGAGCCGAAGACACCGAAGCGCTCTTGTTTGACGCCTGATTTGGCTGATGAGATGTCTAGTACACGCATCATGGCTGCGAGCAGTTGGTCAGTTGGGCCCTTTTTTAGCAGTTCCTGCAATCTCGGCTGGGGCTGGCGTGCTTCCACAAAAAGGTTCTGTGGCACACCGACGAGTTTCAAACCCAGCATTTCGTGGTCGACAAGGTACTGCGGGTACTTTTTGGCGACGAGTTTCATGCCTTCGTCGTTGTAGAATTTGTAGTAGAGTTCGCTTCTGCCTTCGCGTGGCGCGCGTGGGTCGGTTGAGTTGAAAATGTTTGAGCTGGCGTATTCCGCGTCGCAGAGATACGCATCTTTGGGGTGTGAGTAACCGAAGACTCTGAAGATGATGCCTTCAGCGGATTGGATTGCGTCGCGGTCTCGCAGGTTTAGGTTGGCCATATGTACTCTTCTTCCGAAGTGGCTGTGCCGACGACGGCCTGGTAGAATGTGCTGCCATTTTTTGTGGAGGTGGCTTTCTCGAGTGTGCCTGCTACTTTGATCTGTGAGCCTGCTCGAGCGACGTTTCGGTAGCAGCCGATGTTCGAGGTGACAATTGCTGGAGTCTGCTCAAGCGGCAACTCTGACTGTGGATCCATGGGTTTGTAGCCTGTGATCTTGTAGATTGCTGGGCGATACATGGTTTCAGTGTCGTCGCAGACTGTTGCCCAGAAACGCACAGGCGCCAATGGCTGGTAAGTGTAGTCGCCGTACTGCCCTTTGATTTCTTCGAGTTTCTTGGTGGAGTTGTACATCCATATTTTGCCCTTGTATTTGCCGACGAAGTGGCGTGCTGCTTCAATGCGGTTACCCGCGATGTAGCTGAGGGTGCCTTGATTTACTAGGCGCTGCAGGGTTTCTTCTACGATTCGGAAATTTCTTGTGCCGTAAACTACGAAGTCGATGTCGCTTTCCTGCGAATGCATCTCAAGCGCGGTTGAGCCATGAAGCCCCAAGTCAGCGTATGGGACGCCTGATTCTTTATGGACGAGGTCGATGATTTCAAGCGCCATCTGCTGGAAGGGGTCGGGATTTTTTAGGTTCTGAAGCCACACGAGGCGATCTTTTGGTACAAACACCTGCTCGATCTTGTCTAGTGGGGCTGTGATGAGTTCTTTGCCGCGTGTAGTGTCGTAGAAGAGGTAGTTTGGGAAGCTTTTGCGGAAGGCTTCGATGAAGGTCTGGTAGTTTTTGGCTGTGTAGAGTTTCTCTGCGCGGAACAACTGGCTGGTGAGCGGTTTTGAGCCGAATTTCCATGTACGCGTTAGCATCTCTACGTCGAAGAGGTCCTTGTACTTGGCTGGAATGTACTTGAGGAAAGCGAAAACCCTGTCCGCGGGATGCTCGTAACCGAACGTGTTCATGATGAAGCCGTCTTGTGTGACGAATGTGTCTCCATCTGCTGGAACCCAAATAGCTGCGTCTTCCGTATTTTTCACCGCCAAAATAAACTAGAGTAGACCTAAAAAAGCCTTCGCCAGTAAGCGCTCAGGCGTGATTCTTTTCTATAGCCCCTATTATATAGCTGCAATTACAGGTTCAACTTGTGCGTCTACAACGGCAACGGAGACCTACCCTCCTCAGAAGTACCTCCCCTCCCTATCTAGCGGTTTAGGACCCATTCTATAGTTTCTGCTGAGTTTCTAATAGGACCCAAACGTAATCCTTGAACTTCTAAATTAGTAAAAATATACGATAAAAGAAAAAGAATTGAAAGGAGTTTAGAAGGGTATTCGGGAGCCATCAAAGCCTATTTTTGATATTCCCAATTCATCCTTCATTTCCCGTAGCTGCGCAGCGTTGAACACTGGCCCGTCGCGGCAAACACGGTACTTTCCGATAACGCAGCTACCGCA
The DNA here is from genome assembly GCA_012515445.1 of Candidatus Bathyarchaeota archaeon. Classification (GTDB taxonomy): domain Archaea; phylum Thermoproteota; class Bathyarchaeia; order Bathyarchaeales; family Bathycorpusculaceae; genus Bathycorpusculum. The sequence goes on from JAAYYI010000045.1 coordinate 30,718, forward strand.
CAAGCCTATGCCGCAGCGCATTAGCCTCTCGAGGCTCGCTTCAATTGGGAGTTTACGTGCTTCAGTCAACTCAAAGATTCTTTTAACCATAATTTCTGGGCCGCAGACGTAGATCATGTCGAATTTTTCCTTATCCAGCAAGCTTGCAAGCGGCTGAGTTACGAGGCACTGAAGTCCCGCGGTGCCGTCCTCTGTTGTGGTTATGATGTTTTTTTCTTGGCAGATTCCGCCGACTTCTTTGACAAAGAGGAGCTCACTTGCTGTTTTTGCGCCCTCGACAAATGAGAGGCGGTCGGTTTTGGATGCGAGCTGTTTGGCTAGGAATAGCAGCGGCGCGGTTCCTGTTCCGCCTCCGACGAGCAGTACTCTGCCTCGGCTCTCAGTGAAGCTGTTGCCGAATGGGCCGCGTACGCCGACGGTTGCGCCGGGCGCAAGGTTGTGGAGGTGGCGGGTTGCATCTCCGACTGCTTTTACGGTAACTGAGATGACGCCGTTTGAGGTATCCATGATGCTTAGCGGTATCTCATCAATGCCCGGTATCCAGAGCATAAGGAACTGGCCGGGTTTGGCTTTGCTGCATAAGCGGTCGGTGAACATGAAGGTTTTAACTGTGGGGCTCTCCGTACGTACCTGGACAAGCTGCGTTGTACGTAGCTGATTATTTGCGGTGGGCAAGTCCAACAATGTCTTTAACACTCCGAGCGTTTTTCTTTCTCAAGTAATTCTCTACTCCCTTAGTTATTGACTGGAAAACTTCTATATCGTCAGCTACTGCTGTGCCGATCTGCACTGCGCTTGCGCCGGCTAATAAGAATTCGACTGCGTCGCGCCAATTGGAAACGCCGCCGCATCCGATTATTGGCACCTCGTATTGGTCGGCGATGTCATAGACGCACCGTAGCGCGACTGGTTTCATGCATGCGCCCGATAAGCCGCCTTTCTTGTTCGCGAGTATCGGCATCTGGGTTTCGGCGTCGATGGCTATGGCTCTTAGGGTGTTCACTGCGGTTAGGGCGTCTGCGCCTGCTTCCACCGCTGCCTGCGCCAGCACCGTGATGTCGGTGACGTTAGGGGATAGTTTCACAATCAGGGGCTTGTTGATTGCAGCTTTTACCTGCTGGACAATTTCGGCGAGCAGTTTGGGGCTCTGACCTATCTCTGCACCTGTCTGCTTAACGTGGGGGCAGGATACGTTCAACTCAACTGCGTCTGCGCCTGCATCTGCGGCTTTTTTGGCGACTGCTGCATAGTCCTCAGCTGAGTAGCCAAACACGCTAACGATGATGGGTACGCGTAGGATTGTTTTTGAGAATTTGATTTCCTCTGTGAACACGTCGATACCTGGATTCGGCAATCCCATGGCGTTGATTATGCCTGATTCGGCTTGGACGACTGTGGGGTTTGCGTATCCGGTGCGTGGCTGTGAGCCGACTGATTTCGTGACGACTGCGCCGGCACCACTTTTAGCGATGCGATGAAACGACTCCGCGGAGTAACCCATTATGCCGGAAGCCAGCATGGTAGGGTTTGGCAGGTTTAAGCCAGCGAAGTCTATACTTAGTGCGTTGCTTTCCAAACTAAATTTCTCCCTTTGCAATTCTAGGTTTATTGAGTTTAGTAAGATAAAGCTTCGTTTAGAATAATCCGGTGGAGTTGGCGTTTTTATGTCAACTTTTGATTCGAAAAGCGGTTGAGACTCTTCGATGGAAAAAAGAAAAAGTAGGGATATAGCTGAACGCTATATCGGCTTATTTCTTCTTTTTCGCCTTTTTAGCTGCCTTTTTTGCAGTCTTCGCCACGATATAAACCTCAAAAGTAGCAATAGGCTTATTTCGTATTTAAAATTTACCAATGGCTTAACTGCCTGCCCCAACAGACAAATAAGCCTAAAAACAACCGCTAATAGCGAAATAACCTCAAAATCAGAAGCCAAAACCCCATATAAATCAGTCTTTACATTTTAAACAAAAAAATGTTAAAAACAAACATTGAATACGTCAGCGTCCTGAAGGTAATCCCTGCCGATCCTGAGCGCCACCTCAGCCTTCGCAAGCTCCGCACCCAAATAAGCCGCGTGATCAAGCCGCGAAACCAACCCCAAATGCAGAATCTCAGCCATAACCGCATTTGCATCGGCTCCACGAACCGCAACTGACGGTTCCATTGCCTCATTTGAGGTATAATAAAGCGCCACCAAGGCGCGGGTGTCTCTGTCAACCAAAATACGGAAAACACCGCGAGGATCCATTTTCATTGGTGTTAATGTTTTCTTTGCCCTGACGACTTTGGCTTTGCCAATGTTGTAGGAGCTTTCATGTTCAACTTTGTCTTTTAGTACTAGTAAGTCCAAGCCCAAGTCTCTGGGCACTGAATCCCGGCGCTTAACCAGATACATCATCTTGGCGGCGACTGCCACTTCGCGGACGCTACCCTTAACCTTCGGAGTCTTTTCAGTAGTCAGCAGGATATCTACGTTAACCTCTGATGATAGTCTAGATAGCAGCGCGTTTAATCCGACTGAGTCAGCGTCAAAGAGTTCGACGACATTGGCGATGCCTATTAAAAGCGGCACCTCGGGGTTTCTGAAGCTAAATTCTCTAAAAGCAACGTAGGAGTTAACGATGTGAGTTGGCTCCAAGATTAAGTCGCCGATCACTTTACTGAAGCCCAACTGCTTTGCTTGCTTTATCAGCCGCTCAAGCATCCGAACTCGCAATTCGGGCTTATGAGGAAAGATGCCTCTGCGCTGGTTGCTTGGAATAACCACGACTGGGATGTCTCTTGCGAAGGCGGCGAGCGCTTCTATGTTGCCTGCGTCGGCGCTCAGTATCAGGTCTGCACCTGCTTTGACGGCGGCTTTGATTTCAACAGGGTTTAATGTGTCGATGCTAACCGGCACCTTCACCGCCGATTTAACTGCGGCGACCGCGCGTTCTGCATCCTGCGGTCTTGTCTGTCCAGCCAGCATTCCCACGTCGATAATGTTTGCGCCCGAAGCTACATAGCGTTTGGCTAAGCGCTGGATTTCAGCGGTTTCCAGCAGCGGCGCATCAACGATTTCAGCTAGGACACGCATAGGCAACTCTTTACCGATAACGAGTTCCCCAACCTGCAAATGACCCGGCTTCTTCAGTAGCGAAAGCTGGGTTTGCTCAACCTTTTCTAGCTCAGCTAAGGCTTTTGCCTGTAGCTTCTCACGCAGTAAATCACAGGCGGGTATAACAGTTGAAAGCTCTACTGTGTCCAGACAGTCCAGCAGCACGGGCAGGTCGGCGGCGTATCGTGGACCCTTAAAGGCAGGCACACCCACGACTTCTGTGATAGTTTTGGTGTCGCCCGGCATCTGCCCCGGTGTCAAAATTACGTCGATGCCTTTGAGGTTCTGGCTTTTTAGGGCTTGGCTTATGGCTTTGGGTGTTAAGAACGCAGCGACCTGCACATTCAGTGCGACGACGTCTGTGGGGGTGGCGGATTGTTTTGCGTACTGTTTTACTGTTTGCTGTGCGAGTTGTCCGGTTACTAGGAGTGCTTTCAATAGTTGTGCCTTCTTTGTTATGTGTTTGTCGGGGTGTTATTTAGCGGTTACCTGTGTAAAACTTTGGCAGGCGAACTCTTTTATAGGATGACGCTATGTAAAAAAATACATAACGTTGAAAAATAATACATGGGAGCTTCGAGAATCAATGAAAATAACAACCAAACAGTTGGCACTAACAGCAATATTCGCAGCACTCTACGTCGCAATAAGCGTCACCATACCTTTCGCCATTCCAATGGGTGTAGCCGGCTTAGAAATCGCCCTACCCGCACTCTTCGCCACAATCTTCGGCATAATCATCGGACCATACCTCGGAACCGCTGCAGCGTTCATAGGAGCATTTGCCTCATTAGCCCTACTGGGCATGTCACCCTACAGCATACCCTTCCTACTATCACCACCACTAAACGCCTTCGTCTCTGGTTCATTATTCTACAACAAATGGAAACAGGCAATCATACCATTCGTAGTAATAATGGTCGTATTCCTCTTCACACCGCCAGTATCAGGATTTAACAGTGTACAAATCGCTATCTGGGTGCTGTGGGATAAAATCCTCGCAGTAGCACTCATCGCGCCACTGGTACTCTTCCGCAAGAAACTCACCGCAGGATTAGGTGCCGCCGCAATATTTCTGGTAGCATTCATCGGTAACCAAGCAGACAACATATGGGGTTCATTCGCCTTTGCATTACCACCAGTGTATGAGGGAATCTTCCAGATGCCCATGGAAGCAGTACAAATATCGTTCCTCGCATCTCCATTCATCTACCCAGCAATACGCCTCATACAAGCCTTCATAGTGACAATTATCGCTGTTCCACTACTACAGGCACTATGCAAGACCGACTGGCTATGGAGCAAAAACAACATCCTAACCAAAGACCTCACCATGCCACCGCCGCCTCCCCCAACAACAACCCCTTAACTTTCTTTAATTCTTTCTTTTATTTTAAATCCATTAACAAAATGGGTTCTGTTGGCTCGTTTTTAGGCCTCACTTCTTGGCGCTTTAAATAACCGTACCCTTAACCTTTTAAACGTATACCACCCACAATTCCCAGCAGCAGATAAACGGGCAGCAGCTATGGCGGATAAACGCAAAGGTTCAGTGCAGATACGATTCGAAATCCTAGAGTACCTCTTCTTCGCAGCTAAAAATCCGCTGCGCACCCACGTCTGGAGAAAAGCCACCGACGCCTCATACGACGACTTCCTAAAACACCTGCTATACCTAAAAGAGAAAGGATTCATAGACGAAACAGAGGAAGGCCAAATACAGCTGACCCCAGCTGGCCGCAAAATCTACTTAACCCTTCGCGATGCCCTGCCCTCATTACTCTAAGCTTCACCACTGGTGAACTACCTATATAACAAGTAAAAAGGATGAAAAAAGCGATGACACAGCAAGAAACACAGGAAGCGTACCCCGTGCGCACCATGCATGAGTTCCTCTACCAAGTGGAACATGAAACCAACCGCTTCAAGCGCGGCGCAGTAATCAGCATCCTAATCTCAGCTTTCATGCTGGCGCTGATAGCAGTTGTCTCCTATGAGTTGATTCCAAGGGGATTCGCAGCAAGCGGCATCATCCTAATCGCCATTTTAACAGGACTTTTAATCTACAGCATCTATTTGATGAGTTTCCAGTACCGCTTCTTCCGCCGATGGGAAAAACGCTTAAACCAACTAAGCGCACTGGAAGCCAAACTGTTAGCTGACGAAAAACACAACTGACTTTTCAGATTCACCTGTGGTGTATAGGACGAGTGCGTCACCGTTTATACCAACATCAACATCCAAGTTGATCAAGGAAAAAACGGTGAAAAAAATGAACCCAATCATATTAAACAAAAACACAAAAAATGCCCAAACAAACCCAACTGTAGCTTCACGGAGGATACTGCTGTGAAGTTCTGGCCGCAGAAAAGGCGGAATAAAATAATGCTAACCATTCTGCTCGTAACATTAGCGACGCTTGGCGGAGTCTTTGCATACCTCGAGTACAGCGTCTACCACGAAACCCCAACCGACACCCAAGTACTAAATGCAGACGGCGCAAAAACAGCTCTGGTAATCTATCACCCCGGCTTAACCGACTACGCCAGAAACGTCACCTACACCTACGCAGAAGCCCTCGCAGAGGCAGGCTGGCGAGTCGAAGTCACAACCCCAAGCCCGCAGGCCCCAACAGACATCGCCAAGTACCAGCTACTTGTACTAGGCTGGGCAATCTACGACTTCGGCCCCGCACCCACAATCACAAGCCAGATACAGCGCATCGGCGACTTAAACGAGGTAAATACCACAATTATAATAATGGGTGGCGGCTTAGACCCCTTTAACGTGAAGGATCAAATGAACCGCATCGTAGAGGACGCCAACGGCAACGTGATCCAGACGATAACATCGTTTAGAAGTCAACGCAACTTTAGTCTACTGCAAGAGGAAGCCGCAAAACTGGCGCCGTAGGTTATGGCTATGAACAAAAAAGCTTTAGCTCCCTCGGGCATAAGTTCGCTGCGTCTTGTAGCGCTGCCCATTTTCCTCTACTTCTACACCGCCGGCAACCCCCTTGCTTGCATTCTATTATTTGGCTTCGCACAGGCAACAGACTTAATCGACGGCCACATCGCCCGGAAACTGCATGTCGCCTCAAAAGCCGGCGCATACTTCGACGCCGTAACAGACTTCACATTCATAATCGGCATATTTACAGCGTTCACGTTAAGCGGCTACTACCCCGCATGGATACTGGTTTTGATCGCTGCTTCCTTTGCACAATTCATACTATCAAGCCGTATTACAAAAAAGCTCTATGATCCATTGGGCAAATACATCGGAAGCGTGTTATACATCGCAATAGGCTTAACGCTTCTTTCGCCTACCCCGATAATATTTACATTAGTCGAAGTAGCGTTCCCACTGTTTGCCTTAACCTCTTTCGTCACCCGCACCGTAAGCCTAGCCGCTAACTACCGCCAAACATTGCTGCTCCGAAAATCAAAACAGCAAATACCCGCAGCTCCAGTATATAACTGTATAACCCAACTTTGCCTACTTGCTTACTTTTTGGTTTTGGCCTTAAGCAGAAGCACCGCTGATAAACAGACAGCCGCTACCAACTCGCCGACCGCAAACACCCCAATCGCCAATGAGTTGCCACCGGGGTATTGTAGTTTTGCTAGCCAAACCGCCTGACCTTTAGACGCCACCATAACATAGCCGCCTCCATTAGAAGAGATTATTGTGTTAAAATTCGATTCCAAACCCAACGGCAAAGACACACCTGAAAGCGTAGTGTTCCAAATTGTTAGCCCATTTTTATCAGTTAACACTATGCCAGTCTGGTTTTTTCCCACATACTCCAAAAGCAGATACCCATTTGGGGTTTCTATGGCATCAGTGATGGAGCACCAGTCTTCGCCATAGGTTTGGTTCCACTGCATAGCGCCTTCACTGTCAACCTTTACTACCCACGCGGGTTTACGCCACAGATACCCACCCATCAAATATCCGCCGTCACTTGTCTCAATCGCCAGGTTGCATTCGGGTTGATAGTAGTAGCCATACCCCCCGTAGGAAGTGTTTCCAAGTAGCCCGCCTTCTGAATCTAATTTAATCAGTCTAAAAAAAGCTTGATCAGGAACAAACGAGTAGCTTGTATCAGAAAGTACGTAGCCGCCATCGGATGTTTCGATAATGCTTGAAGGGCAATCTTGGATTGGGCCAGAAATATTTCTGCTCCACTGCAAGTTTCCCGTTGCGTCCGTTTTAGCAAACCAAATCCAGCCTAAACCATCGACAACTGGCACCCCAAATCCAGCCAGAGCAAAGCCGCTGTCGCCTGCTTGGATAATGGCCATCAAGTAGTTTATTGGCGCTCCAGAACTATACGACTTAGTCCACATAATGTCGCCCTCTGAATCGGTTTTCACCATGACGTACTGGTTATCTATTATGCCTGCCAGTAAAAAGCCGCCGTCCTGAAGCGGTAACAGTCGGGGCAGTGTTGCATTCTGGTTTACTGTTATAGGTTTGCTCCAAAGCAGGTGATAGCCAGAGTCCAGTTTAGTTATGAAAGTGCAGGATTCATTTGCGCTGTTTACCACTAAACTGCCATCGGGCAACTGGTAAACACAGTACCCTAAAACGCCGGGGATGTCTGCGCTTATTTGAACAGGGTCAGAAAGCGAAGTGGCAGCCGTCACTGAAGCATTGAGCAGTAGCAGCGACATCGACGAAACTATCAGCGACACAATCAAAACAGCCCAAAGCACCTTGCTCTTTTTTGTTTCAAACAGATTTCTCATTGCCCACAATCCCTCGCTTACCTAAACAATCAAGCCGAGGATACGATATTACTCTAATGCTGGAACGCTCTGTTCCAGTCTTGGAACGACAAAAAACAGAATTACCACACTTTACAAATTCTCACTCTATCTAGGCGATGATATTTGGAACAGAACAACGTTGACGTAATCCGAGTTTCAATAGGAACCGCCGCAGTCTTAGGGTTACATAAAGGTAAACTGGATGCTGAACCAACCACCGCTTACCTCATGACTTATCGCGACGGTAAATGCGCCGGAAACTGCAGCTTCTGCCCGCAAGCACGCGAAAGCAAAAGCAGCACACATCTCCTCTCAAGAGTAACCTGGCCCACCTACCCAGTTGCAGATGTCGTGTCAACGCTCAAAAATGCTGTGGAACAGAAAAAAATTAGACGCACCTGCATCCAAGCCATCAACTACCCAGAAGTCTTCGCTGACATCGAAGCAGTTGTACGCCAAATCAAAAAGCAAATGACGGTTGCAGTCTCGGTTTCTTGCCAGCCCCAAAACCGCGCCGACATCGAACGCCTGAAGCATGCGGGTGTAGACAGACTCGGCATCGCCTTGGATGCGGCGACGCAGACAATCTTTGATAGAGTGAAAGGCAAGGATGCAGGCGGCTGCTACAGTTGGGATAATCAGTTCAAACTATTCTCTCTTGCCCAATCCGTGTTCGGAGAAGGCAACGTTAGCACTCATGTGATTGTAGGTTTGGGGGAAACCGAGAAAGATGCAGTTGAGGTTATTCAGAGATGCAGAGATTTGGGGGTGTTGCCCGCGCTTTTTGCGTTCACACCGGTCAGGGGCACCGCAATGGAGCACAATGTGCCGCCGAAACTTGAATCTTACAGGCGGATCCAGCTTGCAAGACACTTTATCGTTTCAGGCAGAGCAAATGCTGCTAAGATGAGTTTCAACGATCAAGGAGAAATAACTGGTTTTAAGGTACCCATCGAAGTCCTTGTTCAGGCACTTAATGAGGGCGTAGCGTTCCGCACAAGCGGCTGTCTAGACTGCAATCGACCATACTACAATGAAAAACCAAGTGGACCCATCTACAACTATCCAAATACACCAAACAAAGAAGAAATAAAGAAAATAAAAGAAGAACTAAGCTAAAGAAGCTCAGGATATAAGCTGATCAGCTGTTTGCCCTATCTTCTTGGTAGGCTTCAGCAACTTGGGACGCTGACGAGTAACTTGCTCGACGAGGTGCCAGAATTCGTCCATCGTATATCCTTTTAGCAGTTCCTTCATGAGCTTCTTAACCTGATAATAGGTCATCTGCGCTTCACCCTTGTCAAGACTCTCCTGTGGACCTTTTATGCGGCGGAAGAGCTCATCCATCTGCCTCGGGGACGCACGGATACCTGCTTTCTCAAGCAGTTTCTGGATAAGCGTTTGCCCTGTGTTTCTGCCGATGAATATCATTGTTTCTCTCCCGACGATTTCTGGTGGGAAAGGCTCAAACACGAGCGGCTGTGACATCATTTCTTCCACTTCTTCTTCGACCTCGTGTGTGAAGATGTTTTCGCCGATGATTGGTTTATGGAACTGGATAGGCATAGCAAACGCTTTCTCTGCGGACTGGGCGATTCGGTAGATCTTTCCCATATCGATGCCTGTGTCGATGTTGTAGAGTAGTTCTGCTGAGGTCACAACTTCCTCGAATGGCGCGATGCCTGCGCGTTCGCCGAATCCTGCTATGCATGTGTGCAGGTAGCTTACGCCTTCCTCCATTGCGGATAGGGTGTTTGCGGAGGCTAAGCCGAAGTCGTTATGGCAGTGAATTGATAGGGGGACCTTCTTTTTTGTTGCTTCGCTTAAGCCGTCGCGTACATGGGATATTAGATAACGCATTGATAGCGGTCTCATGAAGCCGACGCTGTCAGCGATAACGATGCGGGCGGCGCCTGCACCTGCGGCTGCTTCGAAGACTTGAATGATATCCTCAAGCGGGGTTCTTGTGCCATCCATTAAGTTGAAGTTGACGGTTAAACCATGCTTCTTAGCGTAATCTATCGCGTCTACTACGCGCTGCATTCCCTGCTCTTTATTTAATTTCAGTTTATACTGTAGGTTTAAACCGTTAATCGGTGATTCGACAACAATCTCTTTTATGCCGCATTCGATACAGGCGTTAATGCTGTTTTTTGTCGCCTCACAGGATGCAACGAGTTTGGAGTGGGTGAAACTCTCGTTTACGATACGCTTTACTGTGCGTTTTTCCTCTTCTGAGAGCGCGGGAAAGCCAACGTTGATGACTTCTACGCCGGATTCATCCATGAGTTTGGCTAATCTAACCTGCTCAACATAGGTTAGGTAAACCGTCGGTGCCTTTATGCCTTCACGGAAGGTCTCATCCCAGATATAGACGCGATCTGGCAGTTTAGGCGGCAGGTTCTTTCTTAGACGGTTATAATTCGCTATTAGCCCCTGCGCTTCTAGTTTCTTGAATATGGTCTTTCTCATTTAGACACATTCCACATCAATGTGAGCAAATAAGTTATGTTTAATTTGCAACACCCTATATAAAACTGCATCTGTAAGATTTGGACATTATATTCCTCATAGGAATTTTTCTTATGTATTATATTATTTAGCGATCAATACAAAAGTCTTAAGTGTAAAAACCGCCACTCTACCTAGCGCTGGGGATATATACATATGAGCAGTAACCTGAAAGCCACAATCGAGAGGATTAAAAGTTTAGAAGCTGAAAAGAAGAGCCTCGAACTTGAACTTGAATCGCTTAAGAAAATGGTTGACGCTAAGGCGGCGACACTTGAAGGCGAAGTTGGCGCATTGCGTGACGAAGTTAAAACGTTGAAGGTTCTTGTTGAGCCAATGGAGATTGCTCATAAACAGCCTGACCTAAATAAAGTAGCCTAACAATATCACTTTACGCACGCTTTTCTGTTTACTAAATAGAAAGATGAAGGGTACGCTGCCTCTGCTATTCTGCAGGGGTCATGGAGAAGTTCTCACTTGTTGCTTAAGCGGAAGGCGCCGGCTGAGGCGTCCGCTGCGTCAACGCGTTTATTGCCTGTACCAAAGCGTTACAGGCTGACTGCCGCGCTTGAGTTGACGTATCCGTTTCAAGCTTCTCCAGCTGCTTATGCAATCGGTCGGAAATATCGAATAGTTCCTGTTTCTGTTTCTGGTAGTTATCGTGAAGTTTATCTTGTTCAGCATTAAAGCTCTGAATTGTAACTTCCAGTTTGTTTTTGGCTGCTGCTAGGTCCCTTTTGGTCTGTGCAAGCTTCTCTGTCGCTTCCCTTTTTTCTTTGAATTTGAAAAAACCAATTTTAATGTCTTGCTGCGCTGCCAAAGTTTCTTCATACTCGCGAACGCTATTACTTAGTTGCTGCAATTCAGCGTTACGTTTGTTACTGAGTTCACGTGTTTGTTCAGCGTATTCTTTGTCGGTGTCAGCGATTTTATGGTTGTTTTCCTCGAGGGCTTTTGCTTCCTGAGTTAACGTTGATTCAGCAAGTCTGTTTTCGGCAAGCGCTGCTTCCACATCCGCAAAGGCTTGGTCTCGTTCCTTCTCGAACTGCTCGTCGGTTTTTATTACTGTGCTTGATTCGTATTCAGAAATAGTCTGTCTGAGGTTTATCAGCCAATCGTCGAAGTATTGACTGAATGGTGAGAGCGCAAAAATTTGGTCACCCAGCCTCTTAACACCTGCAAGCGTCCGCTCTGTAATTTCCTTCGCGGAGACTTCTGTTGTTTCCTCCTTAAACTGCTTGGCGGCTTGCTTCTGCTTTTTCTCTTTAGACTTCTTTTCGCGAGTGCTCTTAGAAACTTGCCTGCCGGTGCTCTTTTGGCCTGGTTGTTGTCTATAAGTCATAATAATCCCTGTGGTAGTAGGAGATATTTAAAGGATGGCACAATTCGAGGCCATCACTTTTTTGCGGGTTATGCGTTTAGGCGTTTTTTCTTTCGCGTCTAGTCTTTTTAGATCGCTCTGCTGGCTTGAATTCTCCGTTGCCTGCACCACCGGTTTTGCGTCGTTTAATCAGCAGCACCGCTACAACCGTGACGACTGCTATGGCTGCAACTATTGCTGCATAGAGGGCGGTTTGGTCGGTTCCTGTTGCTTGGCTACCGGAAGAGGTAGAAGTAGATGTTTGGCCTGGGACAGGCGTGGGGTTGCTGCTGACTACAGGTATGTTTCCGTCGGTCTGGATTGGCGACTCAACTTGTATTAGTAGCCTGTAGGAAGCGATTTTATGGCTTGAGTCAACGATTGTCTGGTTAAGATCCCAGCATGGAACCTTAACAGTCGTTGTTGCTCCAGCCGCGAGTGTGCTCACAGGATTAATGTAGCCTGAGCCAACTGGTAGTCCCTCTGAGTTATAGAATGTAGCGACAACCGCTATGCCCTTAGCTGTTTGGGTTCCAGTGTTTTTGAGTTCTGCGGTAACCCAGTACTCGCCTGTTGCTGTTGGAGATGCCGCTGAACTAACAACCACTACTTCTTGGTACTTGTACTGGCTGGTTTCTGGGGCAGTGTAGACTGAGAGTGAAATGTCTGATTTTGTTAATCCTGCCCATGAAGCACCTGAGTTTTGCTGGTAGAATTCCATGTAGAAGGGGGCTTTTTGCCCTGGAAGCAGATAGTACCCCCAGACGATGCAACCTCCTGAAGCGGTTGTGGTGTCAGTGGTTATTGAACCTGTAAGGCTGACGTTTGCTATTACGCTTGAGCCTACGTTTTGTACTTCGCCGATGACGACTAGGTAGCCGAGTGAATCTTCATAGAATGTGTAGTTATCAAGTATAGCTACGTCTGCGGTGCTACCGGACGTGTTAGGTGCAAAAGTTAGTGCGATTGATGAAGTTACGAGCAGGATTAGCAGGCAAGTTAGGGTTTTCTTCATACTATGGTGCCTTCTAGTGTTAATGCATCAAAAGCCTTGTATGTAGTATAAAATCGTTTTTCCAAATTGGCGCTTACACAATCTAAATACGATAATTTTAAAAGACTAATCTTCCACCTTTGAATGCAGATGTGCTGCCTTTGAGTGAAAAGTTACGTCCGTATGTAGTTTTTCTTCCGATAGAAAAAAAAGATAAAATACTATCCGCCATTTTCGGTTCAAAAGCAGGCGTAGATATACTACGGTATTCACTCAAGCAGGGAATATCAAAAAATATCTACCAAAAAGACCTAGTAAATAGACTCAACTACTCAAACAAAACCATCATAGAGAACCTCAAATCCATGACCTCACTTGAAGTTCTAAACGAGAGCATGGAGAAAAACGAGAAGGACGGCCGCATCATATGGATCAAAGCCTACCAACTCACTAACCTCGGCCGATGGTTTGCGTTACTGCTAGCAGAGGAGCAGGAGTTAACTGCAAGCGAGAAAACCCAGATCCTCCAGGACCTGTTCCGAACATACGTTAAGCAGGTTAAGCATCTAGCAGAAGAGCTAGGAATAAACAAGAAGATGCTTGAGGAAACCTTCAAAGAGGAAATGAAGAGCAACCCATAGTTACCGGGTTTTACTTCTTTTTCCTGTTCCACCATCTCTATGGGGATCAACGATCGTGTGTAGTGGGGAAAGTTTCGGCAGCGATGCGAATATTGTGGAGGCCCTTTCTTGAACGATCTTCTTTGTGGTAAGTGAGGCGCCTGAATTGCAGATTATATCATTTAGTTCGCTTTTAATTTCATCTATTCGCTGGTTGTATTCTTCGGGGCTGATCTTTCCATCAAGCTTTAGCCTGTTTACAGCTGTAATCTGTTCCTGGATCGTTTCGAAATCCATGTTTAGCTCTTTGGACTGCTCAATGTCTGGTTCAGCCAAGTTTTTCTGCACATACCGCAACAACATAGGTACCTGAATCAGTATCGAAATGAATGCCACCCCGAAAACCATCGTATTCATCAAAGTGACTCCAGAATCTGAGAGCATGACAGTAACCGTTAAGCTGGTTGCAAGCACAATTGAAACTGCAGAATGACGGTGTAGGGGATTTTTAGCTTCATGGAGATAAGTGCTGTAATAGACACTATGAGCAGGAATGCTGCAATCACGAGTTCTACGCTAAGCGCCAACTATTTTACTCCAGATGTCTATGCGCTAACCTCTGCGTTCTTTTATCCTTTATCCAAATCCACGTTAGAAACTTCAAGCAGAAGGGGCTACGTCAATGCGGATTGTACCGCGATGAAGACGGCGTAAACCAGGATCAGTAGCAACCCATCACGCCTATCAAGCGAACCGTCTCTTGAAAGCAGGTAAGTAATCAACGCAGAAACCACCATCACCAATCCAGTGAAAAGCGGCGCAATAAACAGTGCAGGCTTAATGGGCTGAATGAGCGCAATAACACCGATAGTCAGCAGGGAGTCTGCCAGCACATTTCCCAATATATTACCTAAACCAAGATTGCAGTGTAGTTTGTTGCAGCTTCGGATAGCAAACACCATCTCAGGCAGGCAGGTGCCGATCGCTACGATTAAACCGACTAGGAAGAGGGGAAGCCCTAGTGCCAAGCTTATTTCCTGCGAGTTGTCGGTGATAAGTATCCCGCCTATTAGCAGAAGCGTCAGGGCACCCAGCAGTATTGCGGTATCCCGTATCATATGCCGCCTACGGGGACGCTCAGTGAATACGGCGCCGTCATGTTTGGCTCTCAGCAGCAGATAAATGTAGACTGCGAAGGCAGCGATTAAGATGGCTCCGTCGATTCGGGAGATCTCTCCGTCTAAGAAAAGCAGCACCGGTAGCGTTACCGCAATGAACGATCGTCTGATGTTTCGCTTGGTGGCTACGTCAAGGTGTATTGTTCCGGCGATCAGGGTTACAACACCGATTACCAGTGTAAGGTCAGCTACGTTGGCACCTAGAATGACGCCGTAGCCGAGCGATGAGGTTCCCTGCGCCGCCGCCACAACCCCTATGGAGAGCTCCGGTAGAATCGCTATTGCCCCCGCTAAAACGAAACTAACAACGAATTCACTGAGCCTCAGGTACCGCGCGAGGTTCAGAAGCCGCTTTATAGCTTCATCTGCGGAGACGATAACCAGAGCTAAACCTACGCATAAAAGGGCAACAGAAAGAAAAATATCCACAATTCACAGAAGAACAAGCCTGAACTTTAACTTTCTTGCCACTACCCGAAGAGGCTTCTCTGCTGCTGCCCCCTCACCGCGTCGTAAACGGATTGAGGTGTGTAGCCGGCGAAGCTCAGCAGGTTAGCCGCTGACGAATAGAGCAGCATCAGGTACTTTCTTGTATCAGGGTTAGTGCCTTTCTCGATGAGCTGAGACGCTTTTACTCGGAGGTCATAGCACCTATGGGCGGCGTTGGTGAAGACGAACTCCGTGTGGGTGCCCGCCTGCACTTCGAGGCCGTGCCGCGCGAGTTGCTGGGCAACGATGACTTGGCTTACCTGCTGCCGGTAACGGCGGGGCTCCTTGGACATGTGCTTGGAAATCATCAAGTCAGAGAGAGGCACGTCTCCGTCGAGCAGTAGCTGCCGATACGTGCGCAGGACTTTGATGGCTTCTGGAGTCTGCCTGTAGAGTTCGGCGGTGTTGGCTGCTTCGGCTAGGGTGTTTATCATGTCGGTTTGCGCGTTGTAGATGTAGCGGGGGGTGTCGCGTTTGCGTACTTCCAGCCCGCGGACCTTGATTTTGCCGCTGTCCATAACGCCGAGGTAACGGTTTAGGACGCTGACGTGGCTGTGCAGCCGCGAGGGCAGAAACATTATCCACTTGTAGTGCCCCTCAAAATTAATCGGGATACCGATCTCTTCTGTGATGTGGCTGCATAGCTCCTGATAGTCCTCCAGTGCAGCATCGGGTTTTTTGAGCCACAGCGAATCCACTATGCCATGCACCACCTCAAAGCCCTGCGCTTCTGCCAGATGGGCCGCCTTCAAAAAGTTATCGCGTGCAAACGCGCAGACACCGATGTGGCCGTCGACTGTGCCGAATTTCGAGTTGCTGAAACCCAAATAACCAAAGCACGTGACCAGAATCCACTTCAGTGCGGTCTGGCGCCTGTCATAGATTTGCCGCTGCCGCTTATCCATGGCTTCGTCGCGTAGGCGCTTATACGTTAAGCGTTTAGTTAACGCTAAATCAACGGTTTTAGGTACCATGCCAACGCGTTTTTTACATATGTGGTAGCCTAAGTCCGGGATGCGGTTGTCTGAGTCGGGGCAGCATTTGCAGAGCACAGTTTCGGCGGAGATATTGTACTTCTTCATAAGCGAAGGGTACATTGAGGAGAAATCCAGTTCGCCGATTGAGTCGTGTACGCCGAGTCGGGGTTCAAAGATGAAGCCGCCGCGGTCGCCCACAAGCAGGTCCTGAGCGGATTTGAAGGCTTCGGGGATTTTCTTGTTGCGGGGCAGTAGCCTGTCGTCTTTGAGTGCCTGATAGAACTGGATGGATGACATGCTTGAGCCGATTGAGAAGCGGGCGGCTGTGTGTAGCGGCACGCGGCAGGTGCGGGCGATTTCGATGAAGCCGTCGAAGCCTGACTCTTTAACGATGAACGTGTTACTTTCGTCAACATGTATCCGCCCGTAGAGCCGAACGGTGCCTGCGCGGTAAAATGTGTGACCATACGAGAAGTACGTGTGGCCGACTGAGGTGCTTTTTCGGTTGAAGGATTTTGGGTCGCGGCTCAGTATGAACTGGTCTAATACGTCGTTGGCGGAGGCGCGCTGTATAAGGTATGGGAAGAGGAAGGAGTCGCCTGAGGATGTGACGATAAAGTCTGGGTCGTATTCGCGTACGGCGTAGACGAGCTGAAGTAGTTTTGTAGCTTCATCCCCGTAGTCGATGGCGACCGTTTCGTGGTTATTCATTTGCAGGCGGATTTCTGCAATGGGGTCCTCGAAGCCGGGGATCAGTTCCCTCTTTGCGACGCCCACGTCCAAACGCATTACACGCAGCTCGGGCACCCTATAGTCGATGCTCCTAACATCGTCGAGCAACGTGTACTCCAACCCCGTCTTGGTAGTTTTCACTTCTGCGTATGCTAGCGGAAACAGGTCACGGCTGTAAAAGTAGGAGCGGTCACTCTGAACATCGCAGTTATGGACTTCATAGCGCAGGTAATTCCCCATACGAAGGAGCTCCAGCGCAAGCGACGAAATTTGCCGGCAATCCTTAACGGTTAACTCCAGCACTCGGGATTTCTCGTTATCAGTCGGCTGAACATACTTCTCCACGAAACGCAGCGAAGCGATTTTCTGGTTACTGCATAGTTTCGTCAGTAGCAGGTCTAAGTCTTCTTGTTTGGCGGCGGAAACGTAGATGCAGGGGTTAAAACTGTCAGTGTAGCGTAAGCGCTGGCCAGAGTCAGATATAACCCAGACTGCTACTTTGCCATAGCCCGTGGGATAAGCGTCAAAAATCCAGCCGCGGCTGCTACTGGGCGGAGGCTGGCTGTTTGGATTTAAGGTCCTCTACTTCCTTACTTAAGCGCTGTATACGGGTCTGCTGGCTAAGCAGAATCGACATCACCATCGGCTCAAACAGGATGGGTTTGGTGGCGTTGCTTGCGGCGGATGCGTAGCTGCGACATGCGTCCATTAGTGCGTCGAAGGCTTCCCTGTCTTCTCTGCGAAGCGCCTTAGCGAAGCCGCTCCATCGGCGTATCTCGTCCTCGACTGCCATGCGGTAGGATTCAACTGTTTTACCCATTGTAGTCGCCTATGAAGTCGTTTAAAGTCTTGGTTTTTGAGGGTAACTTGGTTGCTCCCAGCATGTATGCGGGGTGCTTTTCTAGGATGACCTGTTTTCCGTAGGCGGTTTTAGCGAAGCACAGCACGGTGGTTGCGTTCTGATAGGTCAGTTGCTGAAGTGTGGTGTTGCGTTTGCTGTTCTCGAATGGCATATAGGTAGCTACCACTACGATTTGACGTCTGCGGGCAAAGTCGGCGAGGTAAGCTAAGATTTGGCTGTAGATGCTCTGTGCTTCCTCGGCGGCTATGTTGGTGTCTAAGAAGAAGCTGGCTAAGTCTGAGATTATGGCGACTTTGGCGTCGCAGGCTTTCACGGTTTCCTCCATCTTCTCCATCACAAGCGAAGTTAGCTGGTAAGCGGTGAATGCTCTTGAGATAAAGATTCGCCGAAGCGCCTCTTCGGGGTTTAAGTCGTGAAGCTGGGCTAGCTGGGCTACGCGGTAGAGCCGAAACGTGATTCCGCCATCGATGAATACTACGCTGCTGCCTAAACCCCCGAGTTGGGGCGGCAGTTGCGCTCGGACGCAGAGCAGCGAAGTCAGGGTGGCTACTGCGCGTGAACCGTAGAGGACAGCAAAGTCGCCGGGCAAAAATCCCGGAAATAGCTCGTCTACGCCCGGCATGTTAAGCGAAAAAGCAGTTTGAGGCATCGGCTGAACGTTTGATGGACTAACAACTAAGTTTTGCACATTTTTTCTCCCCATCTATGCGGAGGCAACGATTACGCATTTTTTGGTTATTTAAACCATCGACGTAACAACCTGTGCCAGCAGTAGAGAGGGGCCCAAAAGTAAATGCTACTCGGGATCTGAAGAAAAAGCTCTTAAGAGGTAAAAACAGTCATACGGGCAATGCCTAGATCTACAACCATAGTGATGCTGACTGGGTTTCTGATTCTGCTACTGGCAGCGCCAGCCATTTTCCAAGTATACGCAGGTACTCAGGGTGCTGTTTCTGATGACGCTGAGGATATCATGATCAGCGGTGTTTTGGCACATAGCATGGATGAATCCCAAGCTAAGCTTCTGTCAGAAAACGGGTTCTATGTAGAAGCAGACGTAGAACTCCAAGAAAACAGCGCATGGCAGACCACCTATTCGCTATGTAAAGAGTACAATATCTCGTTAATCGGCAAATTCTTGCATAAAACAATGAATTACAGCATTTCTGCGCCAAATAGCACCGACTGGGTACAAACCATACAGACCGCAGTAACTAGATACGGCGATATAGTGAAGCACTGGGAAATATGGAATGAACCAACAGACAACACCAATTTCTTCTCCGGAAACGCCTCTGAATATACAGAGATGCTACGGCTCGCTAACCAAACCATAAAAGCCATCTCACCTGACGCAGTCGTCATCGGGTTAGGCGGATTACATCTATACAGCGGAATTGACGCTTGGGTTATAAAAGGGCTACAGTTTGCGCAGGATGTCACCACCCTAGGCGGTATGGATTACTGCGACGCAATCAGCCTACACGCTTACCCATGGGGGAACTATTCTGATTTTGTGGCAAACGCTATAACTCAATCGCTTGAGCAGTACAGAACTATTACCGGGCAGATGCCAATCTGGATAACTGAATCGGGCCAGCACTCAAACAGTCGTGGGCATGACGAAAAAGACCAAGCGAACTTTCTCTACAGCAGCTACAAACTGTTTAAGGCCCAGAATGTATCCGCATACATTTGGTATGAACTCGGCGAAACCGAAGGCAACATAGCGAATAATGACACTTTCGGATTATTCGATGTGAACTCTAACCCTAAGCTAGCATTCCAAACATACGTTTTAGTTAAATCTGAAACCGTCTTCGTTGATGCAGCGGTAGATTACTTGGCAAAATGCTTCAATCCAGAGATAGGTTTAATCTATGAAACCCCAGACAACAATGCATCTACCTATTGGCTTTACTCGGACAACTACTTAGCGCAACTGGCACTATCGCCCTATGCACAAAATGAAACTGTAGCGCAGATATTAGAAAAAATAGCTGCCACTTCAATCAATTTTGCCGTAACTGAGCAGGGCATTGTTAATCAGTACCAAATTCTAAACCGCTCCGCCTACACCATGCCAATAAAGAATTCAAGTAATTACGGGATTGCTGAATTGGATGGCACTTCGATCGGCTGTACCATAAACAACGGAACAGGAACTCTAAGTTATAGCGATTACGTCGACATTGCCTTCCTGAGCGCCATCGCCTACCAGAATGACAACCAAAGCAGAAATGCGTTGCTTGCCCACAAAAACGGCACTACAATGTGGAACGGATCGGGATTTGTAGACAGTACTTACAATAGCAGCCGCGGGTATGATACGTTCAAGCTGGCGCTCTACGTCTACGCTTCAAAGGTGCTGAATCGCGATTTTGATGTTAGGGCATACAATAATCTGCTATCCTGCCAATTGAGATCGGGAGTTAGCGGCGAGGCAAACAAGGGCGGATTTGCAACTTACTACACGGCTAATAACTGTACTAATAATCAGACGAATACGGAAACAACCGCTTTAGCGGTTTTAGCTCTAACTTATGCACCTGCAAAAGAGGAACCGCTGACGCCTCCGCCGACTCCAACGCCTACTCCCACGCCCACAGCTACTCCGACACCAACACAGACTCCTACCCCAACTGCCACACCCACAACAGCTCCAACCCCTACACCTACTCCAACGCCAACCCCGACACCAACCGCTACGCCAACACATTCCACGCCAGCTCCTACGCCATCGCCGATTCCGACAACTCCAAAGCCTACATCAACTTCCCCAACCCCCACGCCGCCCACGTCATCAACTCCAACACCGGCACATATGCCCACCCCACTATCAACATCTCAACCAGCAGAAACAACAGCCAATCCACTGCTCTACATAACAGTTGGCGCATCAGCCGCTGCAGCAGCCATCATCACGCTAGTTTTACTAAGAAAAAAGATAACACCAAAGTCCGCCTTTAAATAAGGGCGGGGGAGGTCACTCTGAGATGGGTAGGTCCAGCCTTTGAGTTTACAAGCAAGAATTAAACCTATTGTTACTGCTTTAACAGTGGATCAAAAAATGGTGTGGTTTGTAGTTGGGCTTTTTTTGTTTTGTGGGGATGGTTTTTTCTGTAGTGTACTATCCCAGTTTTGGGTTGTGGAAAAGGTTGGTTTTTTGTTTTGGGTTGTTTTTTAAGTTGTATACGATGGTTTTTTTGCCTTTTTGGTGGTTTTTTGAGGCTTTTTTTGGATATTTTCATACATAGCAGAAGCTTTGTTAAACAAGTCTAAAATGATCGGGAATTATGATTTGTTACAGTCGAAGTGACTTGTTAATTCTGAAAATTCGGGTAGGTTATTGATAGCTATCACACCAGGGTGGTTAATTGTTTGTTGTGTTGTGGATGGGTGGATACATTGTAAGCTGATGTTTTTTAGTATGATATTTTAGTGGTTTATAAAACATCAACAGAAAATTTTGATCTACTGTTATATGGGGGGTCTAGTCGGAAATCACACGTTAGATGCTGCGGGCAAACGTTAAATTGTCCAAGTGGCTTCTGGTTTTTAGATAACAGCGAGACAACATGTTCAGAAACGCCTTTAAACGTTACAGGCTCTTCTCTAACTCTAAAGGTGAGGTTTTATGGCAAAGCGAACAGACGACGGCGACCTTTCGTTTACTTCAGTAGCCGCAACCATAAAACCCCCAGTAACAAGCGAAGAACTAATAACATTACCAATCGAGGAACTCTACAGTCGCCTTGACACTACACCACAGGGGTTAAGTTCCGAGCAGGCAACAGAGCGGCTTGAAACCTACGGCAGAAACGAATTAGCCAAACAGCATAAACACTCTGCAGTCAAAGAGTTCCTCGCCCACTTCAAAAGCCCTCTTGTAGTGATCCTGTTAATTGCAGGCATAATATCCGGTGTCCTAGGAGAACTCGCCAACACAGCAATCATCTTATCTATCATCTTCATCAGCGTCATCTTAAGTTACTACCAAGAGAGCAAAGCAGAAAAAGCAGCTGAACTCCTAAGAGAGAAAGTAACCTCAACCGCAACTGTTCAACGAGACGGCATAAGACAGGAAATCAAGCTTCCCGAAATCGTACCTGGCGATGTAATCTACCTGTCAGCAGGCGACATCATTCCCGCCGACGCCCGAGTGATCAACGCTAAAGACTTATTCGTAAACCAATCTTCCTTAACAGGCGAGTCCTTTCCGGTAGAAAAAACCCCCGTCACCGCATTGAATAGCAAAGGTGGCGCATTGATTGACTGGAATAACTACTGCTTTATGGGAACCTCTATCGTCAGCGGCAGCGGAACAGCCGTAGTGGGAAAAACCGGCAGCGCAACAGAGTATGGCAAAATCGCCAAGAAGTTAACTGAGAAGCCTCCAGAAACAGAGTTCGAACGCGGCACCAAAAGCTTCGGCTACCTAATCATGCAGGTAACCTTTGTTTTGGTAATCTTTGTATTCATGATCATTTCGATCCGAAACCCAACCGAGAACGGTGTAGTGGAAGCGTTGCTGTTCGCGGTGGCACTGGCGGTTGGATTAACGCCCGAACTGTTGCCCATGATTATCACCATTAACCTTTCCCGAGGCGCAATGGCGATGTCTAAGCAGGGAGTCATAGTCAAACGGTTATCCGCCATCGAAAACTTCGGCAGTATGAACGTACTCTGCACAGACAAAACAGGCACACTAACCGAGAACAGGATCAAACTCATCTTAAACGTCAACTTGGAAGGCGAAGAGGACGAAAAAGTTTTCCTCTACTCGTTCCTGAACAGCAACTTCCAGACTGGACTAAAAAGCCCGCTAGATGAAGCTATCTTAAAACACAAAGAAATCGACACCACCAAATGGCAAAAGATCGACGAGGTACCATTCGACTTCATCCGCAGACGCGTCTCGGTAGTTCTAGATCATAGCGGTCAACGCTACTTCATCGCAAAAGGCGCACCTGAAGAAATCCTAAAAGTCTGCGCATACTATGAACTCCGCAGAATGGTCTCTGACTTAAACGACGAAACACGCCGACAGATTGAACAAAAGTATCAGGATTACAGTGCAGAAGGCTTACGCGTCTTAGGCATAGCCTATGAGCGCCTAAAAGAAGAGAAAGCCGTTTACTCGATTAACGACGAAAGCGACATGGTCTTTTTGGGTTTTGTAGCGTTCCTTGATCCGCCTAAAGAGACAGCTAAGCAATCAATTAAGCTTCTCACCAAAGCAGGCATCGAACTCAAAGTGGTAACAGGCGATAATGAACTTGTCACCCGTAAAGTCTGCGAGCAACTTGGCTTCGAAATCAAGGGCGTATCGCTTGGCTACGATATAGAGAACTTGACTGATGAAGCCTTGATGGCAGCTGTTGAAGAAAACAATCTCTTCTGCCGCGTCAACCCTGTCCAGAAAGACCGGATAATTACGCTGCTTAAAAAGAACGGCCACATAGTAGGCTACATGGGAGACGGAATAAACGATGCTCCCTCACTTAAAACAAGCGACGTAGGCATATCCGTTGATAACGCAGTAGACGTAGCTAAAGAATCCGCTGACATCATCCTTTCCCAGAACGACTTAACAGTGCTAGCAAAAGGTGTACTGGAGGGACGCAAAACCTTCGGCAACACTATGAAGTACATCCAGTTGGGTGTAAGCTCCAACTTCGGAAACATGTTCAGCGTCGCCGGCGCATCCATTTTCCTTCCACCGGGATTCCTTCCAATGCTACCGGCACAAATATTACTCAATAACCTACTCTACGACTTATCACAGTCAACCGTCACAACCGATAAAGTAGATGATGAATACGTTGAGCGGCCAAAACGATGGGACATCGACTTCATAAAACGATTCATGATCTCTTTAGGTCCAGTAAGTTCACTGTTTGATTACCTGACATTCTTATTGATGATCTTTGTTTTCCTTCCGTTGATTCCTCTAGCAATGCTATCCCAAAGTGAGCAGCACCTGTTCCAGACAGCATGGTTTATAGAGTCAATCTGCTCGCAGATACTAATCGTCTTTGTTATACGAACCAGACGAACACCATTCTGGAAGAGCAAACCCAGCAAGTACCTCGTAATCAGCAGCATAGCTATCATCGCGTTCGCGGTAATTGTGCCCTATACACCACTTGGCGGCTTGTTCAGTCTTGTTCCTCCGCCACCGCTATTCTACGCAGCTTTAGCTCTCCTGCTAGGTTCATACATAGCAGTCGCTGAAGTCGTAAAATACTACTTCTACAAGCGCAACGCCTACCGCCTCGAGCAGACACTAGTTCCGAAACGTGCATTCTATATCACTCGCAAAGCCGAGTTAATGCAGGACACAATCGCAATCATCAGCCTAAGAGCGGAAACTGAATTCAGCGTTAAATCAGTAATAGACGACTTGAACAGCATAATCGCTTATCCGGTTAACTCTAATCAGGTTACTCGCAACATCCAGCACCTTCGACGCTCTGGCTTAGTCACGGTGGATTGGAGACGTCGAACGCTCAAAAGGGAGAAAGCATTAAGCGACTATGTCACCAAAAGCATCATGACTGACCCAACCTGGAGCCAAGTAGGGCAACAGTGGGCAAAAATCAACGCTATACTCATCAATAAGCATGACGCAGTCAACCCAGAATATCAGGATATGCTCCCTAAACAGTAAACTCGGCTCCTTGCGAAGCCGACTTCACAGCCTTGCAAACTGCAATAGGCTATTTTGTTGAATTATCTTGGCAAGTTAGCGTCGTCTTGACAGGCCAACTTCTCAGGTCTGTGAATCTACCTTTACAAAAACCGTTAATTTAGATGCATAGCAAACGCAAGCCAGAGAGGTTTCGGAAACACTATGCCAAACACATGTTGGGAATGTAATAATAACACGTTGAAACTCAGAGTGCTTGTACCCCACGACCGCACCATAAAGGAGTACATGCATCAGACCTGTAATCTGCAATCTGAGATAGTGGCGGTTGTGAAGGATAAACGTGAACTGTACAAAGTTTGGTTCCGATCAGGCAGCGAGACACGGCTTGCAACACTAAAGATACTGCATACCTGTAACCTGCACTGTGGAAAGCCAAGTGGAAAATCTGACTGCCCATTGTTCAGCCTCAAAGAGGAAGCCTGCCAAATCAGCAACATAATATACAGCAAACAGCCTGTACCCCAAGAACTAAAAGAAGCGGCAATACCGGCTTAAACAGCTTTTATACTCTATTTCCTTTCTCCCAATAAAACAAGAATAAATCACTTGCCCAGTTTAAGAATAATGGGTCAGCACCATAGAAAGCCGCATAATCCATTTTCCTTTCTTTTGTGCGAAAACAAACAAAGGCTTCTTTCTCGC
>JAAYYI010000046.1 GCA_012515445.1 Candidatus Bathyarchaeota archaeon
ATAGAAAGAAAAAGGGTTAGGAGAACGATTGTTCTCCGTTTAGGGTTTTTTCCTAAGGATAAGGACTGTAGCCAAGGCTAAAGCGACAATGATTGCTATGCCCATAGCGATTATGTAGGTTTCATAGGGTGGATTTGCAACTGTTGGCTGGACCGTAGAGGTAGGTGATGCTTGTTCTTCAACGACAAACGCGTTTTGTGCGCGTGACCCGTAGTATCCGTTTGAGCCTTCAAAGATCGCGTAGACCTGGTATTCGCCTGCAATGTCTGGTGTCCATGTGTAGCTAAAGAAGCCCTCAGAACTGCTGGTGGTTGTGCCTATTGTGCGGTAGTTGCCGTTTGAGTCGATGACGTTGATGCTTACTTGTACTCCGCTTGCGTTTGTGGGTCTGGTGAATTGCTTGTAGACGTATAGCATCCAGTCTGACATTGAATCATCTGAGACAGCTGCGACTCCATTGGGGAAGCGTATCTTGACTTTTTCGTCTGCTGTGCCCGGCGAGACGTCTGTTACGGTTCCTTTGATGGTTACTGCTTTTCCGTATTCAACGCTTGTATCTGGCGCTGAGACTGTGGTTGCTGTGGCTCCTTTTCCGATACCGTACACCATCTGGTTGTATGAATCCATTGTAGCGATGATGCTGTCGCCCATTACTGCACTTCCGCCCCAGTCGGTCTGTCGGAATAATCCCGCCACTTGCCAGATGACTTCGCCGGTTGTGGCATTGAGGCATACGAATGGTGCGCCGCGTGGCTGTGGCTGGTTGACTGAGTGTTCGCTTTGTCCGAGGTAGATTTTGCCGTCTGCTATGATGCGTGGTCGTAGTGATGACCAGTAGTCTGACCATAGGGTTTCTGACCATGGATCTTTGTAGGTGTAGTTCCATAGTAGGTTGCCGGTTTTTGCGTCGTAGGCGTACATTATACCGCTCATACCATTGGAGTAGAGTATGTGATTGTAGATGCGTGGGTACATTGCGAAGATGTCTAGATAGTTCTGTGCCGGTGTTGGTCCCCAAACTAGGTTGCCGTTATCAATGCTGTATGCCCAGAATTGTCGTAGTTCTTTTGACCAGAGTACTATGACTCTATCGTCTTGGCTGCCGGTTGAAACGGATAAAGTTACGTTGCCTGCTGGTGCTGCGATGGTTTTGTTGAATTTCAAAGCGCCTGTCTTTGCGTCAATACCCCAGAGTACGAAGGGTGCATCGTTTAGAGTGATAACTGTGAACATGCCGCTGGTTTGAAGTCGCTGATAGCCTACGATAACGTCGTCTGCGTAGACCAGTTGGGCGCTTCCAAGTAATCCTTTGGGTATTGTTATGTTGTGTGTGAAGCCGTTGTAGCCGAATGGTGTTGCGTAGGTTACGGGGCATTTGCCTTGTGCGTTTATAATTTTACCCTGTGGCTGGTATGAACCGAACATGGGGCTGTTTTCTGTTGTTCCCCAGTATGCGTCGATGACAGATGACGAGTTCCAGATAGTCATGTAGCCTGCTTGCTGGTTTATGGTGTAGATCATTATTTCTCCGTTAGGTCCATACTGGCGTGTTCCGGAAGGCATGTTCTGGTATTCAAACAGCCAGCGTCCGGTGAATGGGTCAAAGGCTTCAAGTGTTGACGAGGCTCCACCGAAGAATCCGCCTGAAACACCGCAGAACAGAATCGGGTAGACTCCTTGGGTGTTGTAGCTCTTCCAGTACATTACTTGACCGTATTGTGGTACCACGCGGGATCCGTTGGGGTCATAGAGGGCTTTTTCCCATAATGTTTCGCCTGTGTGTATGTCTACTGCGACGATCCAGTTGTCAACTTTTTTAGCGCCGACTAAGTTTGTGCCCATTGTGCTGACTGATTCGCCTACGCTGTCAAACTTTTGATAGATTAATACGCCCATGATTACTAGAGAGTTGCTGAATTTTCCTTCATATGCGTCGCCTGGAAATACAGCTGCCGGCTCAGATATGCCGCTACCGCCAGCTAAGCCACCGATTTGTAGCTGCTTTTGCCATATTATGTGTGCGGTTTCTGGTGCGTCATCTTGGCCTAGAGTTTCTGCGCCGCCGTAGCTGCCTGGTGAAAGCCAGCTTCCAGAAACAGACCACCATTCTCTGATTTGGCTATCTATTGGTCTGCTCCAGTACTCTGTTGGCAGAGAGAAACCTGGCCAGAACTTGGAGGCTTCAGCGCCGACAATAAGGTTCAGTACTTCGCTATCGGATGCTTCGTAGTAGCATTTCACGTTCTGTTGTCCTAAGAAGAAATCGTTTGTGCTATAGTTGTACCATTGAGCAGGGAAGTGGGTTTGAAGTTTGTAGGTGCCTTCTTGGTCTGGTACTAGGACAGTGCCTGTGCCGCCTGTTGAGTCGGTGTTAAATGGACCAAGTGTTAGAGTGGTGCCGTCTGGTTTGGTTACGGTTACGGTTAATCCGAACCATTTATCCTGTGTTATCTGTAGAGCTTCGGATATTCCTAAGTGCACTAGAACTTCTTCGCCGACTGCCACGGGGTTGGGTGTTGCGCCGACGTATGCATAGGTTTTTTTGGTTCCTGTGTAGCTTTGTCCTTGGACTGGTGTTATTGCCATCGTTGTTAGCATACTTGCAATCATAATAAGACCGAAAATAGTTGCTATTTTTTGCGTTTTCATTCCATTTTTTCTCCTATCGGCAGAAGCATAGCTAACGCTGATTCCGATAGTGTGCTAACCAACTGTTTTTATTGCTGATTAGCCAGTGAAAAAGCTAACTAGCCGTTGCCTCTGTCCAATAGTGTGCCTTTATGAAGCGTTTTGTTTATAAAATTTGTGCAATTTTTTTAATCATAATCAAATTTTTTTAAACGATTAATGTCAAAGAAATGAAAAATCTGACAGCATCTAAACGGCTTTGATGCCACAAAAAGAATCCGTCGTTTGTAAGAAAGAATTTTTAACCTTAACGCAAATTAGTGTAGGCATGGGAAAATGTACAAGAACCGTTGGTGAACGCCGACTCGGCAGAACCATCTACAAACTGGGCAACAGTGTAGAACTCAGCAGCAAAGAAGGAAAAGCAAAAGTAGCCGAGCAGAAATACAAGCAGAAAACCCAAACCGAACAAGGCTTTGCGTCAGATTCACCCGTCGAGAACATTCGTGACCCCTCCAACTGGAAGAAGAAGCAGCCACAACAATAACCTCTTTTCATCATACGCTTAGCGTATTGGTTAGGTCTGCTGGGGTATCTGGAATTTGCCATTTAGGAGAAAGAGAAAGTTACATGAAGCTGTAGCAATGTAACTGAGCCCAGAGACCTACTCAGCCCTAACCAACTATGCCTTAAAATAAAAAAAGGAAGGAAGATAGTTGTCGTTGTCGTTTTCTTCACCTTATGGATGCTTTCTTAGTACAAGCGCGACTAATGCGATGACGACTATGATTGCGATGAAGAGTCCTGCGATTGCCGGGATGAAGTATAGGTCAGCTGCTGATGGCGTTATGGTTGCCTGCGGTGCGGCTGTTGCTGATGCATCTACTACGGCGATTGCTGTTTCCGACGATGATCCCCAGTATGATTCTGTGCCTCCGAAGGTTGCGATAACACAGTATTCGCCTGCGACTTCTGGAACAAACGTTACTTTGTAGTGGCCGCTTTCTTCGCTTGTTGTTGTGCCGACGACGTATGTGTTGCCGTTTGGATCGACCACACTCACGACGACTGGTACACCTGTGGCGTTGGTTGGTTTAGGCTGCTGCATGTAGACGTATTCCATCCATGCACTTTGACTTGAATCAGAGACTGCTGGGACACCGTTGGGGAACCTTGCTGTTCTGTCTGAGTCTTTTGTACCTGCAGAAATATCCATCACTGTACCTTCGACTAAAACCAAGTTTCCTTGTTCTGAAACCTTTGGTGAAGCTGTAACTGCTGTTTGTGTTGGGCCTTTGCCTATCGAGTAGATTTGGCTGTCAAAGCAGTTCCACTGTATCAGGTAGCCATCGGCTGCGGCTGTTGGCACACGCCCAGTGAAGCTTAGTATGCTCCATACTAGTTCGCCTGTTGTGGTGTTGATTGCCAGCTGCTGTGCGCCTGGATAGACTGGTGGGTCATACATGTGGCTTTCTGAGATGAAGAGTTTGCCGTCTGCAATCATGCCGTTGTACCAGACGGGGTAGATGCCATAGCCAGTGTTGTATCCTGAACTTCTAGGTACATAAGTCCAGTCGATGTTTCCGGTTGCTAAGTCAACTGCATTGACGTATCCGCCGAAGCCGAAAATGAACATTTTGCCGTATGCAAACTCGGCAGCTATTGATATGTGGTCCCATGCGTTTCCCTGCATTTTTACTGGTCCCCATATTTGGTCACCGGTTGTCAGCGAGTAACCATAGGCTTCGTTCGTATCTTTGTTATGCAGTACGTATACTTTGTCGCCCGCACCCATTACCGATACATCTTGGAGTTTAGGTATAGTTTGGTTCTTGGGACCCCAGAGTAAAGCGCCTGTTTTCGCGTCAAAGCCTGCAGTCACTTGAGAGCCGTAGCTCAGCGAAGAGAACATGTTGTATGTTGGCGCATACCTGAGTACGATTACGTCGTGGTCGCGTATTGCTATTCCACCTTGAGATATTGCGGCTGGTAGAGCGACGGTCCACTCGATTCCTTCGCTCCAGTCTTTAGTGCCGGAGGGACGCATTGTTATCCCGTCTGAGCCCAGCATCAGTCTGCTGGAGTTCCACATTGTAAGGTTGCCGCCGCTTGTGTAGTAGCCAAGAAGGCTGCCTTTCTGGTCGGAATCTTCAGAGTCGTCGATTAAGAACGCTGGATTCTGGATGCCAGTGATGTTCATCAAATATTCGCCGCTGTAAGCGTCGTAGACTGACATGTATTCTGGGTTGCCAAAGAATGACGCTGAGGGACAACTGTATAGGAATGCCCATGAGCCGAATTCCTGTATAGATTTGAAGCGCATTACTTGACCCATGCGGATAACCTCATTTCCTGATTCACCTGCTGATCTTGTCCAGAGGGTTTCGCCTGTGCGTATATCGACAGCTACCCAAGCTGTTTTTGCGGCGCTGGGGCCTGAGTATTCAGTATAGTAGAGTACTCCGTTGAGGATTATCGGCTCGAAGAAGTTGGTGGCGATTGTAGTTGTCATGTAGTTGCTCATTTGGTCGTTGGGTATTGGAAGTCCCGGTTGGCCTCCGAAGTGAGTCGGTTTAACCCACATTATGTGTCCAGTGTTTGGCGCTGTTCCGTATGGCTGGAAATTGCCGGTAGCATCATAGCTGCCAGTGGTTGCAAAAGCTGGTGCTGCTAGCCCATACCAGTTAGAGCCAAGTGTAGCCCAGAAATAGTTCTGTGCCTGAATTGGTCGTGACCAGTACTCGGTTGGAAGCGGGGCAGTGTTGAACATTGGTATAGGTTCCGCTTGAACAGTAAGAGTGATGGTATCACTTACGCTTGGTTGGTAGGTGATGTTGTAGAAGGTTGGTGGACCGAAGAAGTTCATAACGTTTTCTTCAGCATGCTGTCCAGGGTAGGTGGCTTTGAATGTGTAGTTGCCGGTTTGGTCAGGTGTAAAGTTAGTCCATGTGCCGCCTGTGCTGTCAGATTTGCCCATATCTAGGGTTCGTTTGGTTCCATCGGGTGCTGTGACTTCAACTTTGATGCCTTCAAACATAGTTCCTGTTCCCATGAATCCAGCGGTGATTGGTGGTTTAGTCATGAATGCATTGACTAGCGCTTCTTGACCGGAGCCTATTGGGTTCGGAGCGACGTTAATCATCAGAAAAGTGGGAACTTCGGTAGCTACAGAGCCGTCGGTTTGTGCGCTAATGAGCGGCAGAGCAGAAAGCATGCTTATTATTAAAAGCAGAGTTGTAGTGAACACAGCCAACTTTTGAGAAATTTTCCGTTTTAACTTCATTTTCTATTCTCCATTTTTCTTTTTGGTTGAGCAGAAGCATAGCTATCGCTAATTATGATGCAATGCTAAATAGCGGCTGCAGTTGCCACCTATTAGCAAGCAAAATAGCTAATCAGCCACTGCCTGCCCGAAATCCGTATTCGTCTCGTTTGCTTTATAAAACTTACCACAAAATAGGAAATTATGGAAATTACTCAGGAGTTGAACGATGGTTTATCTAATTTTTTGGCACTCGCAGGTTTAACCGACAGGCACCCCCATTTTTTAAGCATTATATGGAAATTAATAGTGCACGCTGGGAAGAACTTAAAAAAGGATACCACCATCTGTTTCATTAGACATAGGTATTAAGGGAGGGGTAGGCAGTGAGTCAACCAATAGATGCGATAGATGCAAAAATAATCAAGGACCTTTTAGCTAATGCACGCAAAAATTTTGTTGACATCGCCTCGGAATGCAACCTGTCAACTGCCGCCATAAGTGACCGTTTTAGTCAACTTCGAAAAGCAGGCGTTATAGTTGGCTCCACTATTCAAGTTAATCATAAGATGCTAGGACATGGAGCTCTCTGCAATGTATTGGTAAACGTGCATCACCAAGAGATTGATCAAGTAGTTGATTTCATAAAAAAACTACCGTATATGACGTCGTTAATTGCTCCAGGCCCTAAAAACAGTGTTGGCTTAGTCGCAGGCTTTAACGATATACGTGATGTAGGAAAATTCAAGGAAAGCATTAGAAGAAACAAGTATGTAACGGATGTTAAAGTTGAAGTCTGGACAGACATAAAGAACATGCCTGAACGGCTTAAAGTATCTGAGCAAAGCACTTCAACTGAAGAAAACGTAGAGTTATCTGTAGAGAGCCAAAAGACGGATTACGCGCTAGATGATATGGATCGTAAAATTATCGACAAGCTACTGGCCGATAGCATGCAGCCGTTCGGTAAAATCGCCAAAGAGATCGGCACCTCCATAAACACTGTATCCAGGAAATACAAGAAATTAAACGCGCATAAGGTAATTAAGCCGACAATCCAGCTGAACCTTACGAAAATAGGCTACAACGCCGTAGTAAGCTTCCCGATCACCTTCGCCTCAGAAACTGAGCCCAATGATGTGATGAAAGAGATTTTAACGTTAAAGGACAGTGTGCTGTTGATTAAAACAAGCGGCGAAGTCGACTTATTCGCCTACGTAATGCTTAGAGACCTAAACCAGCTGCTTGAAACACAAAAGCAGGTTTCACTGATCAAAGGAATCTCGAGGATGGATATGAAAATCTTCCCAGTATTGGTACCTTGGCCAGCCCTAGGCGAATACATCTCAACTTTCTAAAACCCCTCTATGCACACAAGCTTTTCTGCTAATTGCGGTTTGGGTCTAAATTTGCGTTGTTGAATGCAAAAACCTATTAATCCAAACGGTAAGGTCATTTTGTTCATTATCAATTAGGGGAAGTAAGTAGAATTTGCAGTTTGAGCTTGTTGCGCCATACAAAATCTCTCCCGGACAGCAAGACGCCGTTGAGAAACTAGTCAAGAACTATCAGGCTAAGGATAAGCAAACGCTACTGGGTATAACGGGCAGTGGCAAAACCTTTGTTATGGCGAACGTCGTCAACAAGCTTCAGAAACCCACACTGATTCTGGCACATAACAAGACGTTGGCGGCTCAGCTCTATGGCGAATTAAAAGAGCTCTTCCCGCATAACCGCGTGGAGTTCTTCATATCATTCTATGATTACTACCAGCCCGAATCCTACCTGCCAGCGCAGGATATGTACATAGAAAAAGACAGCACCGTCAATGACGAAATCGAGAAGATGCGCATGCACGCCGTCTCATCCATAGTCAGCCGAGACGACACAATAATCGTCGCTTCTATCAGCTGCATCTACTCACTAGGTAATCCAGACGACTTCCGTACCATGGCTCAGAAGCTTGAGGTGGGCGGCAAAATGAATCGGCAGCAACTCATCCATCAACTCGTGGACATGCAGTACGAGCGCAATGACCAAGTGCTTGAGCCCGGTCGGTTTCGAGTTAGAGGCGACACAATCGATATTGTGCCCTCATACGAGAATGACATCATCCGGGTTGAATTAGCCGGCAACATCATCAGTAAAATAAAAGAAGTCCACGCCATAACAGGCAACGTTAAGAACACCGTTGACCGCCTCACACTTTACCCGGCTAGGCAATATGTTGTGCCCGAAGAGAAGCATGCCCAAGCACTCGAAGCCATCCAGCAGGAACTTGAAAGACGCCTGCCCGAGCTGCCGCCACTAGAGGCACAGAGGCTAAAGCAGCGTACAAACTACGACTTAGAGATGATCCGAGAAGTCGGCTTCTGCAGCGGTATGGAAAACTACAGCCGCCACTTCGACGGCCGCCGACCAGGAGTGCCGCCCTTCACATTAATCGACTACTTCCCCAAAGACTTCCTACTCATAATCGACGAGAGCCACCAGACCATCCCGCAGGCACGCGGCATGTACAACGGCGACTATAGCCGCAAAAAGAACCTTGTGGACTTCGGCTTCCGCCTGCCAAGCGCACTCGACAACCGCCCCCTGCAGTTCAACGAGTTCGAGGGTAAAATGGGCAGAGTACTCTTCGTATCCGCAACCCCAGCTGAGTATGAGCTTGAAAAGAGTGGGCCACCAGTCGAGTTAATCACCAGACCCACAGGGCTACTTGATCCAGAGGTTGAGATGCATCCAATCGAGGGTCAAATGCAGCACCTAATGCAAGAAGCAAAGAAAACGATTGAGCGCGGCGACCGCGTCCTAGTAACCACCTTGACTAAGCGTATGGCAGAAGACTTAACCGATTACCTCGTAAAAGAAGGCTTCCGTGTTAGATACCTCCATAGCGAGATCGAAAGCTTAGACCGCATCGAATTGATCCGTCAGCTCCGCGTGGGCGAATTTGACATTTTAGTTGGCATTAACTTGCTGCGGGAGGGCTTGGATATTCCCGAAGTGGCATCCATCTTTATCCTCGACGCCGACAAAGAGGGTTTCCTGCGTGATGAACGTAGCCTTATCCAGACCATCGGCAGAGCAGCCCGAAACGTCAATGGCAAAGTCATCCTATATGCGGACATACAAACCCAGAGCATCAAGCGCGCTATGGAAACTACCTATTATCGCCGCAACTTCCAGAAGCGCTATAACGAAAAATACGGTATCACACCCACGACCATTATTAAAGCAGTCACAATAAAGGAATCCACGATTAAAGGTGTTAAGCACCTCGCTAAAGCCGACATCGAACGCCAAATCATCGAGTTAGACGCCAAGATGCGTGAAGCCGCCGAGAAGTTGGAGTTCGAGAAAGCCATCGAATTGCGCGATGCGATTGCCGAGCTACAGAAGGGATTAGCGCTTAAAGAGGAAAAATCAGCCATTAAACCCGAAATTTAGGGGTTTAGTGCAATAATGTTCTAATCTCGGAGCAGTAGAGAAGATAGAATCTGCTAAAAAAAGGAGAGGGGAGCCAATAGTATGCGCGACGTTATAAGCATCAAGGGTGCAAGACAGCATAACCTTAAAAACATCGATTTAGAGTTGCCCCGCAACAAACTAATAGTGATAACTGGGCTCAGCGGCTCAGGCAAATCTACGCTGGCATTTGATACAATCTACGCTGAGGGCCAACGCCGCTATGTAGAAAGCCTCTCCGCATACGCGCGCCAATTCTTAGGATTAATGGATAAACCCGACGTGGACTCAATTGAAGGATTATCGCCTGCGATCAGCATTGAGCAGAAGAGCACAAGCAAGAACCCCCGCTCAACCGTTGGCACAGTCACTGAAATCTACGATTATTTAAGACTCCTATTTGCCCGCATCGGAGTGCATCATTGCCCTAAATGTGGAAGCAGTATCCATCCCCAAACACCCGAAAACATCACCAGCCTTATTATGGCTGAAAAAGGCAAAACCCTCGTCTTCCTAGCCCCAATCATCCGCGGAATGAAAGGCACACACGAAAACGTGCTTGAAGACCTAAAAAAAGACGGCTACACAAAAATCCGAATTGACGGAAAAATCTACGAATCAGACACCGTCCGAGAAGAAGTCAAGCTTGTACGTTATGAGAAACACTGGATTGAACCAGTAATCGATACAGTACTAATCTCTGATGAGGAACGCTCACGTATCGCCGAAGCCGTCGAAGCCGCTCTTAAAGCTGGCAAAGGCACAATGATAGTCATAGACGCCAATCTAGATACCAGCCAAAAGAAGGAACTCGAAAGCTTTGAAGGCGTAAACATGTACAGCACCTTCGGCGCTTGCCCCAACCACCCAG
This sequence comes from Candidatus Bathyarchaeota archaeon, assembly GCA_012515445.1. Taxonomy (GTDB): domain Archaea; phylum Thermoproteota; class Bathyarchaeia; order Bathyarchaeales; family Bathycorpusculaceae; genus Bathycorpusculum. Next base: position 10,230 of record JAAYYI010000046.1, read on the forward strand.
AAGTAATGTTTGAAGCGCTGGAGCCACGTATGTTCAGTTTCAACTCACCTTGGGGTGCCTGCCCAACCTGCCACGGACTCGGAGAAATCACGGAAGTTACAGCAGACAAAGTTATCCCAAACCGCAACCTCTCCATCATGGACGGCGCTTTAGCGGTTTATGGCAAAATGGATCTTAGCTGGCGTGTTCAGCAATTAGCGGCAGTGGGTAAAAAGCATGGCTTTGACGTGTTCACACCTGTCAAAGACTTTACTGAAGACCAACTACATGTGCTACTTTATGGTGATGGTGAACCCATCAATGCCAACTGGTCAAACGGCGCTAACATGTATATGCGGGAAGGCTGGGAAGGCGTCATACCCCAAACTATGCGTCTGTACCGCCAAACCGAGAGTGATTGGCGCAAAGCAGACATAGAAAAATTCATGACTGCACGACCCTGTAACGGCTGCAACGGTAAAAAACTTCAGCCGCTCGTACTTGCGGTACAGATTCAGGGTAAAAGCATCATTGACGCAACCGACCTCTCGATTGAGGAAGCAGTGGACTTCTTCCACGACCTACCGCCCAAACTTAACGAGAAAGAAATGTCGATTGCCAATCAAGTCCTCAAAGAAATCAACGCACGACTTGGCTTCCTCAAAAACGTAGGCTTAGGTTACCTCTCACTTTCACGTGCAGCCAAAACCCTCTCAGGCGGCGAAGCACAACGCATCCGCCTCGCAACGCAGATTGGCAGCAACCTAATGGGCGTCCTCTACATCCTCGACGAACCGAGCATCGGCTTACACCAGCGCGATAACGCCAAACTAATCAGTACACTCGCACGTTTACGCGACCTCGGCAACACCCTAATCGTAGTAGAGCACGACGAAGACACGATGCGTCACGCTGACTACATAGTTGATATGGGTCCGGGCGCAGGAGTACACGGTGGCCACATCGTAGCAGAAGGAACCCCAGACAGTGTCATGCAGAACCCCCGGAGCTTAACTGGCAAATACCTCAGTGGCGAACTCCAAATCGAAGTTCCAACAGAGCGCCGCCAACCAGTCACTTACATCACCCTCAGGGGCGCTAAAGAAAACAACCTCAAAAAACTCAGCGTACAGCTACCTCTCGGCGTGCTTTGCGGCATCACAGGCGTCTCTGGCTCAGGTAAAAGCACGCTTATGAACCAAACCGTCATCCCTGCGCTAAAGCAGATGTTCGGTGAACAAGTTGACCGCGTTGGCAAACATGACACGCTTGAAGTGCCAGAGGTAGTACGTAACGTTATAGTTATCGATCAAGACCCGATTGGGCGAACGCCACGCAGCAACCCTGCAACCTACACTAAACTCTTCGACGAAATCAGGCGTATATTCGCTGCCACAAAAGAAGCCAAAGCCCGTGGCTACAAGGAAGGTCGCTTTAGCTTCAATGTTAAAGGCGGCAGATGCGAGACCTGCCAAGGGGACGGAGTGTTGCGAATCGAAATGAACTTCCTCCCTGATGTCTATGTGCAATGTAGTGAATGTAAGGGCAAACGCTACAATCACGAAACCCTCGCAGTCCTATACAAGGGCAAAAACATCGCTGAAGTACTGGACATGACCGTTGAGGAGGCAGCCAAATTCTTCGAAAACACCCCTCAAGTACACCGCAAACTCCAAACTCTACTCGACGTCGGCTTAGGTTACATAAAACTTGGCCAGAGCTCGACGCAGCTTAGCGGCGGAGAGAGCCAACGCATAAAAATCACCCGCGAACTATCCAAACACAAGTCTGGCCATGTCGTCTACATGCTAGATGAACCCACCACGGGATTACACTTCGACGACACCAAACGCCTCATCAAAGTCCTCAACCGCCTTGTAGAGAATGGCAACACCGTCTTCATCATTGAGCACAACCTCGACGTCATCAAAAGCTGCGATTACCTCGTCGATTTAGGTCCAGAGGGCGGTGCAGCAGGCGGGCAAGTCCTCGCATCGGGCACACCGGAGGAAGTCGCGAAAGTGGAAGGAAGCTACACGGGGCAGTTTCTGGAAAAAATATTAACCCACCGATGACCAAAAAACGCCTGCGGCGATTTACCTTCTTTTTTCAATTAAGGCATTAAAAGCGCTCAGTTTTTATCAGTGTGCTTTCAAACGTCGTTACTGCACTTTCCAAAGCGGTAGTCATGTTGAACTGCAGCCCGCTTTTAATCTGCTTACAGCTGTCAATCTCCAGAAGTGCCCACCCTAAAACGCCTGCGTACCCTTCCTCTGGATTACGGGCGGTTTGCTGTACCTGCGCAAACTCTAACCTAAAAACTCTAAAATCCCCCGCCTCAACCGTAATATCCTCGGCTTCTAAGGGCTTTATAGCAATTTCTGCCTCGTGTGTTTCAATATTATTGCAGATAACAGGCACATGGAATGCTTCCCCCATTTTTGCTTCTTTTTGGCTTAGGATGGCGGTTTCGAGTGGGATGCTATAATTCATGCTCTGGGTGTACTGGAGAAGAGTGACAGGCATTAGTGTGAAGAGGTTGATTGCGTCGGCGCGGTTGACTTTAAGAGTGTGGCATATCGCATCTTTGGCTGTTTCTGGGATGATGGTGTAGTTTAGAAGGTAGCTGTCTGGGTTTATGCTTAATACTTCAATTATGAGTGTGCTCTGTGTGCCTGATGCAGTCACTGTCTCGGCGCCTTTTTGGCTGGTGTAGACTGAAGTGAGACTGTACGTTAGTTTCTCGCCGGCCGCATAGTGGGTTTCCAAAGAGATTGTTCCAATATTGCTCCTTGACGCAGAAAACAGCGCAAACACCACTACAATAATAACTATGATGGCTGAAGAGACCAGTTGCAACCTTCTGCCGATTTTACTGTTCATGGATTTTTAGCGCCTCTAGGTGGTACGAATTTTTCTTCTGCGGAAAGCCATCACTGCAAGTAGCACAGCCACAGCAGATACTACAGCAACCCCAAAGAACGCGTACACGGGGGTGTATGGGGTTTGGGTTTCCCACATGTTGGTAGCTACTGCCTCAACAGTCGCGGTTAAATCCTCTATGTACCAGCCGTCTTTGTTAGTTACGTTCCGGTAGGTTTCTGTAGACCAGACGAAAACGCCGGTGGTTTTGTCCCATTCTTTATGTCTAAAGGAGTCGTTGGCATACGTGACAGTTCGGGTGGCGCCAAGAAGAGTTATGTCTTCCTGCCGCTGGATTGTTACGTTCACGGGTCTGTGGTTATGTATGCTTGAGTCGTAGAATTGCATTCCTGGGCTCAAGTTGCCGGGGATGATGGTCCATCCGCCCACCGTTCCTTCAGTATAATTATAATTCCAAACTGCACTGCCTACGGTACCGTTTCTGTAGTTAGCAGTGAAATTCGCCGCGATAGTTTCAGCCTCTGCCTCAATGATTTCTATTCTGAAATGAACCACGTCATGTGTGGGAGGTGGAGCGCCCTTGCCGGTGATGGTAACGTTATATTCAATCCAGTCGCCTGCTTTTACACCGATGGTTGATGCTTCAGAGGTCTGCGCGTTTGAAGCAATTACGCTTGTGAATGAAGCTGCGGTTATCACAGCCAGCAAAAGCAAAGTTATGTATATCTTCATGTTTGGTCAATTGTTTCCTTGGGATTGTTAGTTTTATAGTCTTTTTCGTCAAGAAACCTTGACTAAACCCGGGAGGTGGAGAGGTTTTATATTCGTGTTCAAGACTTTCGGTAAAGTTTTAGAGCAGGAAAAAACCTCTGCTTCGATGTCTATACTGGGAAGCTGCTTGTAGTAATTTACCACGCCCTAATTTTTGCAGTGATAAACTCTAAGGACAGTGTTTGTTTATGAATCAATGCAATAATATCGGCCACACAAAAACAATCCATCAAACATTGGAGGTTGATGGTCAACAAATTTTTTATCGCCAATGCGGTAGAAGAAACGGTCCAGCGGTACTGCTGCTACATGGTTTTCCCAGTTCATCCTTTAGCTTTAGAACGCTAATGCCCCTGCTGTCGGATACTGCCGATTTAATCGCACCCGACTTACCGGGCTCTGGGTTTACAGAGAACACCAACGATTATGTCTACACTTTCGAGAACATGTCTCACACCATCGAGCACTTTCTAGATAAACTGGGAATCTCTCGGTACTTCGTGTACTTAACTGACTTTGGCACCCCGGTGGGTTACTATTTGGCTATGCGCCATCCAGAGCGTATAATGGGTCTTATTGTGCAGAACGGAAACGCCCACGAAGAGGGGCTGGGTCCAGTATGGGATGCGGTGAAGGCGTACTGGGCGACGCCGAGCAGGGAGAATCGAGCGAGGATTGGCGACTGGTTTAATTTCGAGGGCACCAAGGATCAATATGTCGGCGATGTTCCTGAACGCGTTAAGCCGCTTTTTGCTCCTGAAGCTTGGCACTTAGACTGGGAAAGGCTGTCTCGTCCGGGCTACACAGACATCCAGTTCCGGATTTTTGAAGATTATAAGAATCATGTTGCCAGCTTCCCACAGATCACTGCCTCCACAAGTTGCATCAGCCGCCATGCTTGATAATGTGGGGACGTCATGACAAATTTTTCAGGGTTGATGAGGTCTTAGCATACGCACGTAAGTTAGACTACGTGGAAATCCATGTTCTGGATGGTGCACATTTTCTCTTAGAAACACATGCAGAGGAATGTTCGGCGCTTATGAGGAGATTTATCCAGTATATCATTAAGGTCAATGACGTTACTGTAAAGTAACTCCAAATCGGTAGTTATGTTACGTGACTGCGGCAACAGCAGTAGAAAAACAAGTCTAAAAATCAGTTTTAAAACGCTAATTACAACCACACTGCAACGCATAGCAAACACAGAAGCAAAAAAACCCAGCAACCCACACACCCGCATAGAAGAGGAAGAGTAAGTCAAGCTACTGCCGTCATCTTAATAGAAAAAACAGATTTTGGGCAGTTATGAGAAATGCTTAATGCGTTCAGCGTTCAGTCAAATAGCAGCGGCAGAAGCTCATGATTCCATTATCAGGTCCAGATGATTTCAAAGCAATCGATATACCAACTGACCCAGGTGTGTATCTCTACCGCAACAGCGAAGGTGAAATTATCTACGTGGGCAAAGCCAAAAACCTCCGTAACCGCGTTAAATCCTACTTCTCAAGCATCTACCAACCCGTAAAAACCCGCCAGCTTGTCCTGCACATCCGAAGCATAGACTGGATGGTAGTAAACAACGAAGTCGAAGCCCTGCTTCTGGAAAACAAGCTAATCAAGCAGCACACGCCTAAATATAACATCAACCTCAAAGACGCCAAAACCTACGCTTACATCTCACTTACACGCGAACCCTACTCACGGATTCTGACAAGTCGCAAAGTCAGCCGCAAACTCGAATCCTTCGGCCCCTACACAGACGGCTACACCCGCCAAGACCTCCAGCGGCTAGTCACTAAAGTATACAAGCTCCGTACATGCAAAAACATGCATAAACGCGCCTGCCTAAACTACCACATCCACCAGTGCAGTGCCCCCTGCGTCGGCAAAGTCACCCCTGAACAGTATGCCCAGCAGGTAGAACGCGCCAGAGATTTCCTCGGCGGCAACTACGAGGGAACGTTGGGGATGCTTAACGAAAGGATGGCGGCTGCTTCTAAGGCGATGCAGTTTGAAACCGCACTGGAACTTCGTAACCAGATCTCATCCATTCGGCTTCTTACGGAGCGCCAGATTGTGGATAACGAGCGCCGCTACGACCAAGATGTGATGGTCTTCCGCCAAGTGGGCGAGAAGATGCTGGCGGTGCAGATGGGTGTCCGCAAAGGCGTATTGTTAGGCAAGAAGGAGTTCAGCGTGGACCTGCAGTCGATGGTTGAGCAGGAATTCCTAAAAGCATACTACACCTCAAACCAGATTCCCCGCGAAATACTGCTTAACAAGCCCTGCTGGACGGAGCCTACCGAGAAAGCTGCGCTCGAAGAATTCCTCGCCTCGCGGCGACTGGCGCCTGTTTCGCTAACCGTGCCCCGTCGCGGAGACAAGGTTGCGCTGGTGCAGCTTGCAGAAAAGAACCTTGAGTCCTCACTCGAAGTAGACGGCGCACTCGTAGACCTCCAGAATAACCTTAACCTTCCAGCGTTGCCACGCATAATCGAGTGCTTCGACATCTCTAACCTCGGCACCGAACACGTCGTGTCAGGCATGGTAGCCTTCCGCGATGCTAAACCAGACAAGAAGAATTACCGTAAATTCAAAATTAATACCTTCACAGGACAAGATGACTTCGCAAGCATGAACGAGGTTGTCACGCGCCGTTATAAACGCCAAATCGAGGAAAAAAATCCTCTGCCTAACCTGATTGTTATCGACGGCGGGCCAGGACAGGTGCATGCAGCCAAAACGGCACTCGAAAAGCTCGGTGTGAAACTGCCGCTCATCGGGTTAGCGAAGGAACGTGAGGAAATCTACTTCCCAGACGATCCAGCTCCGCACAGCTTCGATGCAAACAGTCGCATGATGCTACTGCTCAGAAGAATCCGCGATGCCACCCATGACTTTTCATTGGGCTACAACCGCAAACGACGCGAGATGCAGGTGAGGGATGAATTCAAGCATCCAAGCCGCCGCGCTAAACCAAAAGGTGCTCAAGCAGGATCTTCAAGCCAATAAGGATCAACACGGCGCCGCCAACTATTTCTATTCTGTGACCGAAGACTTTGCCTAAGCCGCTGCCGAAGTAGAAACCGACAAGTGAGAGCCCGAACGTTATCGCCCCGATAGCCGCAATCGGCAGTACTATGGAGGTTTGTAGAAATGCAAAGCTTAAGCCGACCATCAGGGCGTCGATGCTGGTTGCAACCGCCATAATCAGAAGTGCATGAATCTTCAAGTCTTTGGGGCCTTTGTGGTCTTCGTCTTTTTTGCTACCTTCGTAGATCATTTTTGCGCCAATAAACGCTAAGAGACCAAACGCGATCCAGTGATCAAACCCCGATATGACGTCTGCGAGGCTTAACCCGACGGCCCAACCTATCACAGGCATAAGCATCTGAAAGCCGCCGAAAAAAGCCGCAGTTAACAGCCCTGCCCTGTGCCTGTCTCGACTGATGGTCATGCCGCTGGCTATGGACACCGCAAACGCATCCATCGCTAAGCCGACAGCGATCAGAATGATTGTTAAGGCGTCCACTGGTCACACCGTAAATATGCCATGCTACTGTTTGGGCAATATAGGCTTTTTCGAGTCGATCAGACGAATTTACGTAGAGTCTCCTCTAATTCGTCAAAGCCTCGGATAATCATGTCTGAATGGTACACTATCCAGGGGCTTAGGCACTTGATCGGCGAAACCACAATGATCTGTTTACCCTTGCGTTTAGCGTAGAACATCTCCATGCAGGCGCCAGCTGAGAGAACCGGCAGGTACACGACCATAATGTCACATCGGTCGGCATCGTCGAGATCCCGTTGCACAAAATCAAACGTAGGCACTTTATCCCACCAGCACTCCTCCGTGCCTTTGTAGATGACTCTTTCCCGTTTCCAGGGATCAATTACTTCTAAATCAAGTTTATTGGCTATGGCGGTTACTGTTTGGCGGTAATCCTGCTGTTTTTCCATACCGATTATGGGACCCGAAATGAATAGCTTCTTCAACTCAGCGACCAACTATTACTCTATATACCGCAACGTAATAAATAGCCCTCAACGCTACGCAAAACAGAGTGCATTTTAAACTCCCTAATACTACTAGTTAATTATGCGCAGTCAAGAACTCATTTTAGAGCGCTACGAAACCGATAAAGTAAAAAACCGTTATCTAGAAAACTATGACCCCATACTTGAGCCGTGGGTAAAAAAGGAAGTCGCACTACTGGAAATCGGGCTTCATAAAGGCGGCTCACTGCTGCTTTGGCAAGATTACTTCTCGAAGGGAAAGATAACTGGCATAGACATTCATCTACCAAAAGAGTTCCAGCCGACAGAACGCATCAAGGTTTTCGAAGGCGACCAAGCAGACACGGCATTCCTTTCAAGGGTTGCAAAAGAGACAGCGCCCGACGGGTACGACATCATTATCGACGACGGATCGCATATTGGTGAATTCACAAGAAAATCGTTCTGGCACCTCTTTGATAACCACCTAAAACCAGGCGGATTATACGTGATTGAGGACTGGTACACGGGCTACTGGGAGGATTGGCCAGACGGGAAGCAATACATAGAAGAAAAAGCTGGGAAGCCAAGTTTAAAATGGCGGCTCATTTCCAAAGCGAACGCACTTGTCAGGAGGCATAACCTCAAAGTGCCCTCTTCTCTGTATAGATTATCCAAGAAAACCTACAGCTCCCACAGTTATGGCATGGTTGGATTCATCAAACAACTTGTTGATGAGCAAGCCGCCGCTGAACTTACCAAGGGACGCTCCGATGGTACGCCGCAGAGGCAATCCCGCTTCGAGAGCCTGCATATTACGCCGTCAATTGTTTTTGTAAAGAAAAGTCAAACGTAAAAGGCTAAGAGTCTTAGTTAAACCTGCTTTTTGGCAATCTTATTTAGATGCTTAAATGCAGTATAGGTAGTTTATTATGTCTAAGACTCTTGCAATGCAGGAAAAAGCCAGCGCATACGATAAAGTAGGTACCAGCCGCGCCGAAGTCAACAGGGCACTCACAGCCCTCAAAGAGCTCAGAGCAAAGTATCCCTTCACAGAAAACCTTCGGGAAATAGAATGGCTCGACCCAGACAAACTCTTCAAATTAAACCCAGATGAGACAGGGGAATTCTTTCGACTAATAGAAACATACATGAGACCGCTGGGCTACGCAACCGTGAACAGCAGCAACGTCTACCGCAACGCCCGCCTGCAGATCAAGGACTTCAAAAACCTGCTACGATTAACCGTAGACGAACGGAAGTCTCTGGCTGAAAAAATCGATGCTCCATGGGATCGTATTGGAGGCTTGGGGCAGGACAAGCATTTGGCCAAGCAGATAATATTTTGCTTCAACTTTGACCGCGGCACCGTATTGCCCATCTTTAGTAATCAGCACCTGCGGCACTTCGCAAGCCGAGTTGCAGAAGGTACCAGTAGTCAAACTAAATATTTCTCACCTGGGCAAGAATACGAACACTACACCAAAGAGTTGATATCTTCAAAGAACAGCCGACCCATAACCAAAGCCTGGGATGTCACCTATTTTGTGCGGTTTCTCTATCGGACGTTTCCGCCGCCGGACAGTGAACGGATTGGAGTTAACGTTTCAAGCGAACGTAAAGTAGGCATGGCTATATCCAATGAGCAGCTTGAGTTACAGGGGTTCATGAGGCTGCTAGGTGAGCTACAGAAGCTGAGAAAAATCGATGGCGAACAATTCAGGAATTACCGCGCATTGTGGAATTCGCAGCCGAGTGATCGTGAGGGGCTGGTGTTGCGTTTGAAACGGCTACTCAACCCCGAGGCCTAGTTTCCAAGCAAGAGGAAATTGTTGTAGCAACATCGGGAACTCACAATCCTTTAGAAGAAACGTCAAGCAAAGAACATCTTGGATTTATATGAACACACAACTTGAGGAGCCATCTCCTTATCCGCAGCCGAACCCTGAGCCTGAACCATCACCTAACCCGGAGCCACAACCTAACCCAGAACCGCAGGAGCCAGAGCCGGAGCCGCCGACCAAGCCTCCGCCATAATTTATTTAGTTTTAATCAAGGATACCACTGATTATAGCTAACGGTGTTAAAGTTGGACACCTCGGTTTTTCGGGAACGATTACAGAACTTGATTAGTCAGCAGTGGTTCTTAGAGGGCTTTGTAGCGCCCGACTACTCAGGGCTTAACTTAAAGAACCTTGTACCGCAAATTGCGGCTTTATTCGGTGTTGGAACTCCGTACTGTTCGACTCTTCCTTCCGATTGTCTTGCCGAAAACGAAGGCGTAGAGAAGGTTATGCTTGTAATTCTCGATGGTTTAGGCTACAACCGCCTTCTGCACCACATTAATAGTCACAACGGCACTTTTGCTGAAATCGCCGAGAAAGGTACTCTAAAACCTTTGACGACGGTTTTTCCCTCTACTACTTCAACCGCCTTGACCAGCCTATTCAGCGGATTATCGCCAGCCCAGCACCAAATCATAGGCTACCATATGTTCTCGAAAAAGTACGGGTTAATCTACAACACGTTGGACATGAAACCAGTCTACGGATACAGCAGCAGAGTTGAACTTGCAAAAGACTACGCACACCAAATACCACTTCTAGCGCCTCTACTGGAAGAAAGAGGTATATGTGTATCAGCAATCACAAGAAGCCACATAGCGGGAAGCGGACTATCGCAAATCACACACAGAGACCAAACACCAACTCCATATCTTTTAGCCTCTGACATGTGGACTCACTCAGCTCAAGCTCTGCAGAAAAACAGCCCAATGCTCTCAATAGTCTACTACAGCGGCGTAGATACACTTGCACACAAGTATGGTCCCTACTCAAAAGAGGTAACCTTCGAATTGACAACGCTGGAGCATAACATCGCTGACTTCGTTGGGGGGTTAAGTGAAGAGATAAAGAAGGAAACGCTTCTGGTGTTCGCCGCTGACCACGGGGTGGTAGAAGTTGGAAAATCAGTTTACCTTAAAGACTGCCCCGAATTGATGCAGCACCTGCAGCTACCTCCAGTCGGCGACTGCAGGGCATCTTATCTGTTCTGCAAGCCTAACCGAGAACAAGAATTCCGCGAAGCCTTTGAACGCCAATCGGAGAGGTTTAAGTTGATGCTGACTGACGATTTGATAGGCAAAGGCGTATTTGGAGAACCATTAAGCCGTGACTTGCTTAAAGAGAAGCTAGGTACATTCACGGCCTTAAGCAGCGGCGGCGATGTTTTGGACTACCCGTATTTTGAGGAGGATCGACAGAGTCCACAGAGAGGCGCTCACGGCGGGATGACTGCGGAGGAGATGATTATTCCACTGTTATCGATAAGGCTCTCACAGCTTTAGCGTCGCAAGTGCTGTGTTATGGCAGTCACAAAAATTTATCCACATGACTGATTCATTGCGTTCGGTGCATTTATGGCTGAACGAAATCAGAAAAGCTCCAGACAGAAAGTCCCCGATAAACCCACCCAATCCCCTGATCTGCCGCCGGGCGCCAGAGGAAACCTGCCGCCGATTCAACCCGAGCGGGTTACGCGCCAAACGGCCAAAGATCTAGCGAAGAAGCCGGCTAACCAAACCCAGACATAACCAAATCACAGACCCTTTTTATAAGGGGAAGGGGTAGCTGGCAAATCAAACAGAACCCCAAAATGACCAAATGAGCATGCTCTCGGCATAGATACATAGCCGACTGCTAATTTGCCTGCAAACGCATAAGCACTTATTCTCAGGAACTGCAAACGCATTCTCCGCAGCCCGCTTTCTTTAGCAACCGTTGAGCCTTTAAATAAGGGGGTCTAGAAAAATCGCACATTAGATTCAGATTGCATTTTTATCAATCCTTTAATTGACCCTAAAGCATATTAGCTGTTCTACGAATCCATTCATCAGGTCCCATTGGGTGTACGAAGAAATAATCTACCTCATCCTATCGATAGTCTTCGAAAACGAAGGCGGCAACCTATATGGTGTCGCAGTAGGATTCGACCCAGCAATAGTATTCATATGCACACTCATAATCAACCTTCTAGTCGTATTCACAGCCTCAATGCTAATCGAAAGGCTGCTAAACTGGAAAAAAGGCTTAAGAGCATGGATCGAGCGGCGCACTGCACGTGGTCAACGCCTAATCAACAAGTACGCCTGGTTTGGGGTACTCGCCGGAACGTTTGTGCTTTCGCCTATGCAGACAGCCATCGTCGGCAAATTGCTGCTGATTGAACCAAAAAAGTTCTATCCGCCGCTTATTCTGGGAACGGTGCTCGGCTGCATGGTCTCGATGGGTGTAGCATTAGGCATATTCAAACTCATACTAGGCTGGTAAAAGCGCTACTTGCAGAATCGCCCGTCATCACGGGTAAATTCAAGCTTATCGATTTTGCTGCTAAACCAACCAATCCGCTCTGCCTGCACACAATCAAACGCGGGAACATACGGCTTGATATCCAAAAGCGGCGTTCCCTCCACAATATCCAAATCGCAGACAAACAAAACGTTGCCCTCGATACGCTGCAGCCTAACCACAGAGAAGCCGATCCGGTTAGGTCTACCTGGCGCACGGGTCGCGAATACGCCGTGAAGCTTATCATCCAAGAAAGGCTTAACCATCAAAGCAGAAGCCTTCACCAGATGCAGATGATAAAGTAGAATTATGTATGAAAAGCCTTCTAAATCAGTTAAGCCCTGTGCATATTGGGGGTAGATTTCGATTGTGCCCTCAGTGCCCCTTGATGCGGCTGCCTGGATCGGCACGTTTTTAGGTTCCTTAAAGGGCGAATGGATTACACCTATTGCTTTAAAGGTAAATTCACTCAAGGCATTTCCATCTCTAATCAGGTTCATTATCGGTAAACACGTTTAATGCTTCTGGGCTAAAGCAAACATGCACCTTATCGCCCACGCTTAAGCCTTGCTCCTTAATGGTGCTCAATGATAGCCTGGCTTTAAGCTCGAATCCCACGTCAACTGTGACTTGCGCGGTTGAACGCATCGCCGTCAACTCTCTTATTGATCCCTCAACAACGTTGCCAAGGTTACATTGGGAATCAACGTTTTCTAAACTAATATCCTCTGTCTTTAAAGTAACTACAACATTTTTGCCTATTAAGCCAGATGGAGTGTTTGCCGCCAACAGACGGATACCATTAGCTTCAATCTCTAACAGGCCATCACTCGATTTTACTGCCATACCATTAAAGGTATTGATTCCCAAGAACTTTGCCACATAACTTGAACGAGGTTTATCAAAAATCTCGCTAGCAGAACCAACCTGTTCAATGCGTCCGTTGCCCATAACCGCGACCCTATCAGACATAATAAAAGCTTCAGACAGATTATGCGTCACGTAAACAACGGTGATTTGAAGTCTGCGAAGATAACTTTTTAATTCCAAACGGAAAGACTCGCGCAACTGCGGATCAATAGCTGATACGGGTTCATCAAGCAGGAGCACTTTGGGTTCCGTCGCTAGTGATCTTGCAAGCGCCGTGCGCTGTTTCTGTCCCCCGCTGAGTTGACTGGGGTAGTATTGTGCATAATCAGCCAAACCAACAAAGTCCAGAAGCTCCTTTGTTTTATTTTTAATTTGCTGCTCTGGCAGATGCATAGCTTTAAGGCCGTAAGCAACGTTGTCATCAATGCGCATGTTAGGAAAAAGAGAAACAGTCTGGAACAGGTAGCCGATTTTGCGATCTGAAGGCTTTAAATCAACCCTTTTCGTACCCTTTTGACCACTTACCATTACACCATTGATATGGACGTCGCCGCTGTCCTGACGTACCAAACCAGAAATGATATTTAGAAGCGTGCTTTTTCCGCAGCCATTAGGTCCAAGAAGACACAGAATCTCGTTCTCTTTCATTTCAAGAGATAAATCTTTAAGAACTGTCTTTTCACCGAAGCTTTTAGTAACGTGGTCTATTTTGATCATAATCTTTTAGCCCCGAACCTTTTTTGTTCCAACAGTTTAACAGCGATTAACACTGCGAAAGAGATGGCAATTAAAATTATCGACAAAACGATAGCGCCGCCCTGATTGGAATAAAGCAGCGTATAGATAGCCAGCGGCATAGTTGCAGTTACACCCGGCAGGTTTCCGGCAAACATCAAGGTTGCACCGAATTCACCCATAGCTCTCGCCCAAGTCAGCATTGTTCCAGAAATTATTCCCCGACTCGTCAAGGGCAAAGAAATAGTGAAGAACACGCGAAGTCGTGAGCCACTCAGGATTCTAGCGCTATTATAGATGTCTTTGTCTAGGTTTTCAAATCCTGTTTTGGCTGCCCTGAACAAAAATGGAGAAGCTACAAAGACTTCCGCGATGATAACAGCCACAGTATAGCCAGGAAGCGTAATACCTAAACTGCTAAGAAATGACCCCAGAACACCGCGTGGTGCAAAAGCATAGAGTAAGGCGACTCCTGCAACAGCCGGCGGCAGCACGATAGGCAAATCCATAATGGTATCGACGATGGCTTTTCCGGGAAATCTGCGTGTCGCCATAAAATATGCGGATGGAACCGCTAGGATAAAAGCGATAAATGCTGCAACAGCTGAGGTGTAGAGGCTTAACTGAATGGCGCTGATGACTTGCCAATCCTGTAATTGAGTCCCGATTTGGGTTGAATCAAGCCTGAGGAAAACAGACGATAAAGGCAACGCTATAAAGATAAAATATATGACTACGATTAATCCAAGTACAACAAGCGAGCTTCTATCGATAAGCGAAAAAAACTTTTGTATTCCTGCCGTGGAGGTCTTCTCTACTTTATCGGGTTTGCTTTGACCTGAAATAGAGCTTGCTTGAGTCAATACTTACACCGTTCTATTGGAAAAAGAGTGGAAGTGCTTGATAAGCACTCTTAAATTCCAAACCCATAATATGCCAGTAAAGCCTGTCCCTGTTCAGATGACCAGTAATCCATGAATTTCTGTGCAAGCTCTGATTGGCTAGTTGAGCCAGTGACGGCTATTCCGTATGTCGCTTTTAGGTTTACCTCTGCAGGTATGGAAAGGAATTCGGTCGGTTGACCTGTTAAAGCACCATAGACACCATCGGAAGTGTATACTATGCCTGCATCGTAGAGACCTGTTTGGCCTGAGAGTGCAACTGCTCCAACAACGTTTTCAACGTTAGTTTCATATGATTTGACGTTGCTGTAAATGCTGGCGTTGTAGTTGACGTAGGCACCTGAAGCAACATAACTGGAGCTGCTTGGGTTACCCCATGTTGATTCGATTTTCCAAATGGTTTTGTTTGCATAGTTCCCTGCTGGAACGGATGGTGCTGCTATGACGATTTTTACGCCGGGTTTCGCTAAATCCGCCAGAGAGGTAATGCCTGCAGGGTTGCCGGGTGCAATGATGACTGCCATACGATTGCTCGTAAAGTCTACAGCGTTGTCTTGGTATAGAAGTCCGTTTGTCTTTAGCTGGTTAGTCCATTTATTGTCAGCAGACATGAAAACGTCGCAGGGTGAACCTTCAGTGATTTGGGTATATAGCGCACCCGAGGAGGCTGCGTTGATGACTAATTTGCAGTTGTAAGCTTCTTCAAATTGTTGGGTCATATTTTGTACGGCATAGGTTAAGCTGGCGGCGATGAATACTCGTAGTTCGGTAGGTTCAGATGGGGGAGATGCGTAATTACTGTAGATCATGTAACTTGCCGCTGAGGCGGCTGCTATAATTACTATAAGGGTTATTGCAAGGATTTTCTTGTTCATATCGATCACGTCAATACACATATCGATGTTACAATTTAATCATATCGGCTAAGTGATCGCTTATAAACCTTCGCCCGTAAACAGCCGCTAACCAAACGTAACGAAGAAAAAACAAAAATTAAGTGCTTACACAATAACACGTCAGGCACAGCAACTCACCCCAAACATAAAAACCAAAACAGAAGATTCTATAAAATTCAGTAGTTGAAATACAATGAAGGGAAGGTTGGGATTATATTCAATAGAAGAACAGTATCAGGCTTTGCCGAACCACTTCTCAAACCAAGCCGAGTACATTCCCATGCACTCTTTCTGGTAAGACTCTTCGCTCTCTTCTTTCAGACAGCTGGCAAGCTCCAAATTATGCAGAAGCTCCTCCTTAGCCTCCTGCATTACCGCATTTACGTCATCTAGCATGTCGTTGCCGCCGGAAGCGTAATCTTTTGTTGCCTGACGCAGAAAAGCCCGTTTACTCTTGATTAGTTGCTCTATTTTGCCCTCACTCATAGCTACACCACGCATTCAAATGCCAGCCGACGCCATTTTAACGTTGTGTTCGCTCGTAATGGTAGAGGTACTCCTGCGCGTAACCAGCATACTGCCCGAAGTATCCTCTTGCGAAGTCACCGATTTTTAAGTATTCTTTGTTAGTCAAGGTTTGGCGGCTCTGTAACCGTTTCACAAGCTCAGAAGACAGCTTATCAGAGTAATGGTTGAGGATAACCCGCTTAACCCACACGTCAACAGGGAAGGCTTCGGTTTTATCCAGCGAAAACAGCAGTACACAATCCGCCACCTTCAACCCCACGCCCATAAATTCCAGTAGCTTCGAGCGCGCCTCAAGATACGGCAGCTGTCTTAAACTGTTAAGATCAAAGTTTTCGTCTACGATTTTCTGGGCGGTTGCTTTGACATATTTAGCTCTGAAACCCAAGCTGCATTTCCGCAATCCGATCTCGCTTGCCAACGCCAACTGCTCGGCAGTGGGAAAGAGGTGGAATGCTTTGCCGTCGAATTCGCGTTCTACGCCAAAGAGGCTAGACATTTGCTGTAACATGTTTTCTATTGCAGGGATATTCTTCTGGATCGAGCAGATAAAGCCCACGAGGCAGTTCCAGGGTTCCTGCCGCACCAACCGAAGCCCAGCATACTGCTTGAGTGCAGTATGAATGTAACTATCCCTATCAACACAGCGGCCTATCTCCGCTAAATCATCATCTAACCTGAAATAGTACCGCACAAATCCCTCGTCTGCGCCTTCAAACTCGAGTTCGCAGCCGCACTGACGAATTTTTAAGACTTTGTCACCGACGACGCCGTACCACCAGCCATCCAGCTTCTGCCAACGGAACACTTGACCGCAGCAAAGCGAGAAATCAAGATCAAACGGTACAGTAAGCCGCATAGCTACTGTTGCTCCATAAACTTCTCTGGCTTAGGAACCTCCGACGCTAAACCCTTACGCCTGCGTAGTTCAGCGATGACTTCTGCCGCCTGTTTTTTCGGCATCTTTTCCCAGTGATCGAATAGTGACTGCCAAACCGCCCGGCCTGATGTAGCCGAACGCAGTTCCTTGGAGAACCCAAAAGTTTCCGCCACTGGAATATAACCTGTGATCTGGGCTAAGAGGCCTTTCTGCTCGTAACCTGTGACTTTTCCACGCTTCGTTTGCAGGATACGGGAGGATTCGCTTGAGAGCTCCGAGGCAACAGTTATTATGATCTTGTAGATTGGCTCAAGCAGTGTTGGGTCAGCGGTTAGGAAGCTTGCGAATACTGCTTTGCCGACGCCGCGCATAACCTCCGAGTTGCCCTCTGCGTCTGCGGCAAGTTCCAAGTCGATCAGGTCCACCTGTATATGGCGCATCGGTTCACCGCAAAGTGGACCCGCTTTGCAGGCGTACTCGAACCCCGCGATTATCGCCTCAAGCACATCCTCAGATAACGCATAGGTTTTTGCGTTGTAATCCACCAGCGTATTGCGCTGCTCGTCAAGCGACAGAATAGTGCCCCGGTCTTCAGCCATGTAGGCGCCGTGCTCCTTCTCGGATTCAACCTGTACCCAGAAGCTGCTGCGTTTATCCGGACTTTTAGCCAGCGCCGTCGCCCCATCCTTCTGGATAGTCTCCATGTAGACGACTCGGGGAGAAGAAACCGTCACTTCTAAGCCTTCAGCCTTCAACTGGTTAATCGCAACTTCAAGATGCAACTCGCCCATGCCGCTAAGCAGGTACTCCCCCGTATCCTTATCCACTGCAGCTTTGAGGTTCGGGTCCTCAGCCGACAGCTTCTCAAGCGCCTTCTGTAGCGCTTCGATATCCTGGGGGTTCTTGGGTTCAACGGCCAACGTGACGACGGGTTCTGAAACGTATGTTATGGCTTCAAAAGGCATCATACCCGCTCCATTTGAGAGGTCTACCAGTGTTTGCCCAGCGGAAGCCCTACCTGCCAGCGTAAGCGTAGCCAAGTTGCCGGCGGATACTTCAGGTACCTCTTCACGCATCGCGCCCATGTCAACCGAGACCGATTTAACTTCGATTTCGCTTAAGGCCTCGATGATACGCAGCTTGTCTGCTTTGCGTATTTTGCCGGAGAAAAGCCGACCTGATGCTATAGTGTCGCCTGCTTGATCGGTATGCACGTTGGTGATAAACATCACCGCGGGGCCGCTGTCGCTGCAAGCCACCAAAGCGGCGCCAGTTTGTGAATTCAGGCGGCCGTCCCATATGCCGCCGATACGGTAACCCTGCGCCTCCCTTGGGTTAGGCACAGATTTGATAGCCATCTCAAATATTGCCTCGTAAACCGGCAGGGATTTTTTGAGTTTGGCGCCGTCACCGTCCTTGTAAGCCCTAATGATATCCGAAAACTTGACGTCATGCCGCTTAGCCATATCTAATGTGAAGCCCCAGCCGTACAACGCCGCACCGAAAGCAACGTTGCCCTTTGCCGGACTGATCTTCCAAAGCGACTTATACTGACCCTCAGCATAGAGCTCAATTAAGTCGTTAAAGGTGCCGATTATGTGGTCCAGCTTTTTCTGCAACTGCTCCTCGTTAAGCTGCAATTCGGTGATTAAGCGGTCGATTTTGTTAATGAAAAGTACGGGACGGACCCGTTCTTTGAGCGCCTGCCGCGTCAGAATCTCGGTTTGCGCCATAATCTCCTCTACCGCATCCACGACGACTACTGCTCCGTCGATAACCCGGAGCGCACGGGTGACTTTGCCCGTGAAGTCCACGTGTCCCGGCGTGTCAACGAGGTTGATAATGTAGGATTTGCCGTTTGGGCTGTAGAGAAGTGAGATGTTAGCGGTTTTAATGGTGATTTTTCGTTTCTGCTCTTCGTCGAGGTAATCCAGCACCCTCGCCACGCCAGCCATCTGAGGCGAAAGCAACCCAGTCCCCGCAAGCAAACTATCTGCCAAGGTGGTTTTTCCGTGGTCAATATGGGCGATTATGCCTATGTTTCGTATGCAGTCTTTGTTGCCCATTAACTGCTGGATTTGGCTGATTTGTCTGAACCGCGGCATAGCTGAACACGTAAAACAGGCATATTTGAAGTGATGTGGCTTTTATCTTTTTATTCTGAAAGGGGTTGGCTGTGCTGATTAGAAGTTGCTGGATAGAACTTTTTAGACTGTTTTATACTGTTGACAACTTGGTTCATCTTCACCAAGTTGAATGTCACCGTTACATAAGTTACCGCGGAAAACACGATTGCCGCCGCCAAAGGCGCATACAGTGTCGATAACAGCAATCCATCGGTTAATCCGTTTCCCCCAATTACTGCACCAACATAGTATGGGGAATAAACTAAGTCAACAGCGAAAAGCGAGAGCGGAACACAAACCATCGTTAACGCCAACGAAGCAAACATGCTCGCATGTAACCCTCTGCTGGGTCGGGGATAGAGGTTAACGCTGGCAGCAACTACGCTTACTAAGAACGCGTATAGCAGCGGGTAGCCTGCGACGCCGTCGGCGGTCTGGCGGCAGATGGTAAAAGCCAGAATCGTAGAAACTGAAAAAACTAAAGCCAGCCTCTTGAATGGAGACTTCGCCAACTTTAGAAATAAAGCTGCGAATACTGGCGCTAATAACAACGGGACAACAGCGCCATAGATGTCGACTCCCAAAGTCTTCGTTATCATAAATAGCGCATAAGCAGGGTAAGCTGCGTAGTAATCTCCGAAGGCGCCGACTGCAAGTATACCCAGAGTCGCCACTACCACACCCAGAAGGGCAACAGCGGCAGACCTAATGTAGGCAATAACTTCAGCGCTGACTGGCAAACAGCTTCACACCCAAAACAACGGCGGCGCCGTTATAATTGCATTAATACGTCACTTTTGGACACACGACTATGCGGAAAGGCTTTTCTCTTTCAGAGCCCCCTTCTTTGCTGATACTATGCCTAAATCAGCCATCGTCCCAATAGCGGAACTCGCAGCGGAGCCATACGCTTCTGTCGTGTGCTACCCGAGGGCAACCCCTGCCGAGATACAGGTCCGCTTAGAGGAACTGCAGGAGCTGGGCGTGGAAGCCATAGAGTTCATCGGTACAACTTCAGCGCATGTTATGCAGGTCTACGGCAAAGGCTACGTCGGCATAGTCGTAATTGCGCAGGTTAATGGCCAGCGGCTGGCGCTTAAAATGCAGAGGGTTGATTCAGACCGCGAAAGCCTCGAGAGGGAAGCTGAACTGCTGGGCAAAGCAAACTCGGTAGATGTGGGGCCAAAATTCATCGCGGTAACAAAACATTTTCTACTAATGGAGCTAATAGACGGCGGCTCACTTGAGATGTGGCTGCAAAACCATCAAGACCCAGCCGAAGTCCGCAACAAAGTCACCGACATCTTGGAACAATGCTGGCGCCTCGACGAAATCAGCCTCGACCATGGAGAAATAAGCAAAGCCCCAAAACACCTCCTCGTTAACAAAGACGGTAAACCCTGCATCGTCGACTTCGAGACCGCTAGTACAACACGCAACGCCTCCAACGTGACTTCGGTTTGTCAGTATCTGTTTCAAGGCCAAAGCGAAGCCTGCAAAGCAATCGCACAGGCCATAGGCGAAAGACACCGCGACGAGCTGGTTTCTGCATTAAGGAAGTATCGGAAAGAACCTAACCGAATAAACTTCGAAGCACTGCTACATCAATGTCTGGTGCAGCATGCATTATTTTAAATATTTAAAGCGTAAAGTTGCCTGTTATGAGTGCTGTAGCTTTCGATGCTCGAAAGGTGCTTGAGCAACTTGAAACCAAATATGGCCTAACGTTACCCCGTAAAGTGATAACCATAGACTACGACAAAGATGTTGGCGACCTCTTCATACGATTTAAGAATACTGAAGCTACAGAGGGCGAGCCGACAAGCGACGGAAAAGCTATCGTTCATTACGATAAAAATGAAAAAATAGTTGCAGTGGAAATAACTGATGTGACTGCTTTCTAAGCGACTACTTCGTGTAGCCTTTTCTGCTTAACAGCTTCTTTTAGTTCCATTGCGATGCGTCTGCCCATGTACATGTTCTCGCCGTAACGAAGGTACGCGTATGGTGAGGTGCCGATGCCGACGTTGGTGCCTGCGACTATGCGCGCGCTGATTTCGAAGCAGTAGATTTTAAGGTCGTCTGTGATGACGGTTTCGAGGCAGAATGGCCCGATGATGCCGGGCGGCGCAAGCTCTTCGGCTTTTTTGTGGACGTTTTCGCCCATGCGCATGATTTCTGGCAGGAGGGATTCTCGGAGTACGATTGGGAAATTGCCGACTACCGTGTATGTTGGGGCCACATCGATTTCAAGCTGCTGCTGCGCTGGGATTTTGCCGATGCTGTCCACTGCGGATTCATAGCGACGATCCATAGCGAGCAGTTCCACGTCGTTGTTAAGTATACTGCTGAAGTAGCTGGGGTACACGTTAACGCCCAGAGCGTATTCTTGGAGGTGAACGGTTTCGATGTCCTGCTTAGTTACTAAACCGCGCTTCATCATTTCCTCAGCTTTCTTGTAGAAGCCCTTTGGAGTGTTAGCAAGGAAGTAGCCTCTACCCCCTTTTGCGCCCTGCAATTTGGCGATAACAAGGCAGTCGATGTCATCAGGGCTTTTGAATGTTGCTGGTAAGCGTAGGCCAGCTTGGCGCAACCATTCTTCCTGTGATTTGCGGTTGGCTTCCCAGTGCAGCAGCTGACGGTTGCCCAGCATGGGGACTTTGAGGCTATCGGTTAACTGCTCTGTGCTCAGGTACGCGGTGAATGAGCCATGCGGAATCAAAACCACGTTAAGCTTGCGTAAACGATCTTGCAGTTGTTCGCTGAGGAGTTCGGTGAAGTCTTTAACTATGATTAACTCGTCTACGAGGGGATACTTCTGGTACATGATGGCGTCTTTTTCTTTGCAGATGCAGACGGTTCGAAACCCCTCTTCTTTGGCGCCCTTGAAAATGTTAAGAGAACTATGGGAGCCCAGCGTGCCGATTGAGAGTTTGGATTGATCGTATTTCTCGATGATTTTACCGACTGCTTGGGCGTCTATCATGTTTAAGTTACCACATCTTGGAGTCTACGTTTTCGGATTGCGCGTTTGATTTCCATAGCGACACGTTTGCCCGGGCCAACTTCAGTGCCGTACTTGTACTTCATGTAAGGCGAGGTTGGCTCGACACATGGACAGCCGGGTACGCGTGGACTGACGTCGAATATCTTGAATTGCAAATCTTTGGTGACTGCGCCCTGAAGTGCGAAGAGCCCGATCATTCCCGGTGGGAACTCTTTGTGGCACACAGAAACCCAGCGTTCGCCGGCTTCGAAGACTTTTTCTAGCTGGCTTTCGCGCATTGTTGCTCCCGAGTGGCCGATCTCGATGTTCTGTGTGGCAACGTTGAGTTCAAGCTGCTCTCTTGCAGGCAGATCAAGTACGCCGTCTAGGTCTGTTTGGATACGTCTATCGAATCCTAGGAGGTCGATCTCGTCGGTTAGGGGTGAATAGAAGTAGTTAGCGTTGAATTTCGCGCCTAAAACGTATTCTTCGATTACTGATTCCTCTAAGGCTTCGCGTGTTATGATTCCTGCTTTGATACGTTTTTCTGCTTCACGCTCGTATTCCTCGGGTGATGATGCGTAGAAGAAGGCGCGCTCGATTGTTCGGCCTTTCTCGGCGACTTTAACGATTACGGGGCGGTCGATTTCTTTTGGTGACTTGAAGGCTAAGGGCAGCTGGATGCCTGCTTCTTTTAGGAGCCAAAGCTGGTTTTTGGGTGCTGTGCGTTCCTCGGTTTTGAGTAGCCAGCGGTTGCCCATGAGTGGGACTTCGAATTTGTTCTCGATGGCTTCGTAGCCTGCGTAGACGCTGAAGCTGCGGTTCGGAACAAAGATAGTGTTTAGTTCCTGTATTTCCTTGACTGTTTCCGGCTTGGTTATATCGCTGAATTGGTCGAGGAAGATGAATTTGTCAAAGATGTTTCGGTAGTAGCGGGCATAGGTTTTTTCTCTTCCGTTCTGGCAGACGACAACGGTTTCGAATCCTTCCTGCTTTGCGCCGGATGCTATTTCAAGAGCGGAGTGGCTACCTAATACGCCTATTCGGATTTTTTCGGGGTCATAATCCATGAGTAATTGCTTGATTTTTCCTTCCATATTCATACTTTTTCACCCATAAATGCTTTGTAATCGTCGATAACCTTCGACAGCGCTGGTGAGTCGAAGAACCGTTTGCCGGTCATCTCGTTGGCGACGGACATGTACATTTGACTTATGATCTTCTTAAGTTTTGGATCAAGCTTTGGAGGTTGCGATTTGCAGAGTGCTTTCCAATCTTGAATGCCTCTGGTTTCCATTTCCTTCTTCGCCTGCTCCAAATCGCTGTACCATGAGGTTTGCTTGTAGAATTGGCGTGCAACCTCTTTACTGACGTGTACGCCGTTAAATGTAAATCTGCACTCGTCTAGTGTGCCTAGTACGTCTACGAGCATGAGTCCTCGGTTTTCGTCGAAGGCTAACTCGATTTTGCCATCCTCGTTTTTGAGGCCTGCGTTGCCCGCGGCTTTAGTGATTGTCTGGTCAGCCTTTAGCAGGACATCTTTGACATCTACTAATTCGGCTTCTGTTAAGCCTGCTATTTTCTGTGCCTCAGCCCAAGTGACGTAACGGTCGGTTTCCTCGAGCTTTGTGGATACGTCAAAAATTGGTTTTTGGAGGGTTTCTCCGGGTTGGGGTTGGCGATCAAAACCTAGGTCTGCGAGCGTTACTTTGCCTTGTGCGAGGCGTTTGAAGACTGATGAGCCGTCTGGCAGGCCGTTTCTGTAGATAATTTCAAGAGGTATAAGACAGTTTCTAAGGTTGGGTGTGTAGATGCTGTAGTCGTGGACGATTTTGCCGTTAGCCACGTTTGCGGTTGGTTTATAGACGTTAACCAATGCGACTTCCATGATGCTTGAGGGCTCTTTCAGGTCCCCGATTCTTACGACTTGTCCGTCCTGGTTTACGAGGCCGCGGTAGTGGGTTTTTATGCCCAGTTTTTCTAGTTGCTCAAAGCAGTATGCACCCATTGTGCAGAGAGCAGCGCCTTTGCTTTCGATGTGATCAGGCATTTCCCCCCAGTCAAACACGCTGTACCGGTCTGAGAATAGGAACCTGCCTGTTCCCATAGCTGTCTGGGTTGGTTTAGCCATTACTTGTAGGTCTTTTACGCTGCCCATCTATACTCGCTCTTGCTGTGAATATTTCTTTTTGTACTTATATCGCTTTATCTAGTAATAAAAGGCAACCTATCATATCGAGATATAATCCGCGTCAAGCAAAAGTCTTTTATCTTTAACTTTGCGGATTGGGCTAATATATCAAAGGCAAAAGAGAGGGGAGTGTATACGGCAGCAGCACAAGAGCAGATTCAAACTTCACAGACAAGATTCTCGGGTTCACCTAACGGTTCCTTAGAAATGGCGCCTAAGCGTTGGTTCTGTACGGGTTTAGAGTCTTCCGGACGAACGATCCGGCAGGAAGCTGAGACGCCAGCTACTTTCCTTGAGATACTGAATCGCTCCATGATCGCGTGGGTTGACTACATCACTGATGATCCAGCCAAGGATTTGCCTATGGTTGCAGCTCAGATGGGTTTCAGCGAAGCCTTCATATCTAATTTAGCATGCTGCGACCAACTGAATTATTCTGATTTTGATACGGAAATGTGGTTGACTTTTCCAACCATTCAGATCAGAGGAAACGACGTTAAAGCTCATAGCATGGTCGTTTTGATACGCAAGAACCTGATTGTTACTTTTCACGTTCGAACAGTTGATAAGCGTTTCATAAGGCTACGAAGATACTCAGAGACGATTCTTAGAAAAATCCCCCTAGACATTCGATCTGAGGATAAACTCACTGTTCTTCTTTCCCGCATTTTAGAGGCTAATAACGATAGTAACTTTAGGCATCTGCGGATGATTGAGGAATTCGGCGATGAATTAAACAAGGATCTCATGGATAGAGATGTTGATAAGTCTACTTTGGGCCCTAAAATCTATGAGATGAAGCATGCGCTCATTATCTATATGAATTCGCTTTGGGAATCTGTGGATGTGCTTCAGGCTATTCGTTATGGTGATGCGGAGCTTTTAACTGATGATCCAAAGCTGGTAAACATGTTTACTGCTATGGTTGATCAGGTTAAGAGTCAAATTGGTTTATCTGAGCACATGTCTGAGGTTTTGGCTTCTGGTATTGAGGCAACACAGTCGATCTATAACAATCAATTAACTATCTCAAACAACCAGTTGACTATTTCAAACAACAAATTAACTATGCTAAATAATCGGTTATCTAAAGTGGTCGCGATCTTAACTATCGTTGGTACCGCTATACTGATACCTAACACTATTGCTACTGTGCTTGGGAATTCTGTGTGGACTATTGGGCCCGAGTTTCTGCCGATGTATCTGGCGCTTATGATTGTCGCCACTGGGGTTGGCAGTTTTCTGATGTGGTACTGGATTAAGCGTACCGGTTTGATGGACTTAGAGCGGGAATGCTATACTGATAACGGCAAGAAAGCGGTTTAGCGTATAATTATACGCTTTTTTGTCTGTAGATAATGATCCAGTTGATCAAACAGGAAATGTCTCTCTGAAACTCTCGGGTACCCGAAACTATATATCAAATCCGCCAAAGGGGCTATCATAAGTGGTTTAGATGAATAGAGCAATGGGCGTTTTGCTTCTTTCTATCGCCCTCGTCGGCTTAGTTTTAGTATCCGGAGAGAATTCCGTGTCTGGGCAGTTGCCAACGGAGGTAAGTGGCGTTTTGACTCAGGATACTGTCTGGAGCAGGGAGGGCAGCCCCTACGTCTTTGTCGGCGCTGTAGGTGTTCCGGCGGGTATAACTTTAACGGTTGAAGCAGGCGTGACGATTGATATCGGCGCGTTCTACTTGGAAGTCAACGGAACCCTGAACGTGAAAGGCACAAATAGGGATAGGGTGGTTTTGAGGGCTGATGTGAACCCCGCCTATGGTGCAGTTGTGGGTTGGGATGCCGCGGTACCTGTTGGTGCCGACCACGGCTATAACAACATAGTTGCTGCATACGGAAACCCGACAATCAACCTTGAATATGCGGTTTTTAATAATACATCAATTTTTGGGCAGGGCATCTACAGCGAAGCCGTCGTCACAGTAGACGGTTGCACTTTACTGGGCTCGGCGGTTAACGTTTGGGGTTCAACCAGTATCAGCAACAGTTACTTAACTGGCGCGGTTGTATCGAGAGGTAACGTTAGTTTATCCGGTAATACTTTCTTAAACGGTATAGAAGTATCGGGTAATTTTACTGTCAGTGCTAACAGTATCACTAAAAACAGTGGGGCTGCCGTGACTGCTTGGGGTTCTGGAGCGATAAGCGGTAACATAATTGCAGATTCCACTTATGGCGTCACTCAGGATGACAAAACAACCCTGTCTGCAACTGTTGAACGCAACCTAATCAAAAACAACACTTATGGAGTCTACCTAAGAGACGAATCCGACGATACAGTAATCAAAGACAACACGTTCAATGGGAATGCGGTTGGAATTTTTAATCCAACCTATAGGAGTACTATAGTGGGCAATAACTTTGTAGGTAGCATGCAGTTTGATGTCCAAGCTGGGGTTGATGCGGCGAGTGCTGCAAATAACTGGTGGGGCACAACCGAGAGCGTCGAAATCAGTATTAAAATCTTTGATTCAAACGACGATTTTAGCTTAGGAACCATCATTTATACGCCGTTTTTAGATTCACCTAACGCCTATACACCACAAACCCCAGAGGAGCTAATGTCGCCTACACCTATGGCTTCGCCTACGGGAGACGTGGTTTTTCAATCCGTTAACCATTCTGATCTGCTGAGCGGGTTTGAAGTCGGCGTAGCGTCCGCGGGGGTAATCACAGCTGTTTTAGTTGCCCTACTGGCTGTGTATGCGCATAGGAAAAAAGGGCTTAAAAGCAATAGAGCGCTCAGTATTCCATAGATATCTATGGCTATTAGAATTCCCAATCCTATGCCTCAGCAGGAGCTGGAAGAATACCTGAAAGCTTTCCTTAAACAGAACAACATGTGCGTGCTTGCTACAAGCAAAGGTGACGTTCCGAGGGCTACTCCGATTGAGTATCGAAGCAAAGACTTAACATTGTATCTTGTGGCGGAAAACGGTCAGAAACTCAAGAACATCGCGTATAACCCGAATGTAAGCATAGGAATTCACCTGCCATATAAAGGAATGGAAACCGCGAAAGGCGTACAGATTAGCGGTAAAGCCACAGTGCTTAGCCAAGGCACAGTCGAGTTTACGGAGGGTCTTGCCGTGTATAACTGGGAGAAGACATCCAAGGAAATGGGTTTAAAATCGTTTCCTGCTTCTCTGTGTCTGATTCGGGTTGATCCGACCAAAATCGAGTTGACAGATGCGTCTTTGAAGAAAAAAGGCTATAGTCCACGCCAGACGTTGAAGCTAGATAAATAATCGCTGAAACAGGGGAAAAGGGGGGTTAAGTGTCCAGTTGTGACTGGATATTTAACCGCTGTTTACTTTCGCTGTTTTCTTCTTTTTAGACCTACAAACGCCGCTATTACTACCAGCGCTATGGCTGCAATGACTGCGCCGACCTGAGTGGCCAAGACAACGTTTGTGTTGCTTTGGTTTACGCTGATGCCTACCAGCGCCCAGACTACCACCAGCGCGTAAGCTATGTCTTTTCGGATGCCAAGCATAAGCATCGTGAGGACAAGAACTACTGCGACGATTAGTATAGCCCAGATCTCGGGGCTTATGCCGAATCCGTCCCAGCTGTAAGCGACCAGCGTTGCTGAAATGTTAGCTATGGTAGCGATGCTTAACCAGCCGAGATAAACGCTAAACGGCAAGTGAACGGCCAGCTTCTCGCCGAGGGTAACTCTCCCTTTACCGATGTTTAGGCGCAGGTAAATCGCGATGAGCGATAGCAGGAAAGCCGATATAATCACCGCTGAAGCTGAAAGTATTTCGTATTGCCAGACAAACAGCCATACGATGTTTAGGATGCTGCTTATCACAAACAGCCAGCCGATTCGGCTTACAAAGTCGCCGCCTTTCTGTTTTGGTAGCGCCGAGTAGACCACAAATACGCCGAGCAGAAGGTAGATGATTCCCCAGATGGCAAATACGTAACCTGCGGGGGTGACGAGTGTGGGGTACTTGTCGGATACAGCCGCCGTGTCCTGTCCGCCGATAAGCGTGGTACTGCCGGCTAAGCTGTTAACGATAACGGTTAGGATAAACGCCACTATGTTTGCATATTTTAGGATGGCTGGGTTACTCTGCATAAGAATTAGCTCCTTAATTATTCTGTAGCTGAATGTATATAAAACAATCTGTAGCGGCGAATTTTAGGCGCAGTTGATTCAGGAAATCGTTTCAGGGACTGTTTCAGTTTTGTTTCAGCCAACATCCAAACCATGCAGAGCCCAATATAGTGTTGAGGAATAAAAAATGAACACAAAACTAATCCTTGCAGTAATCGGAGTCGCCCTTATCGCTACGGCTCTAATAGGCGTCTCGGCAGCTCAGTACATCGGCGCCCAAAACA
>JAAYYI010000047.1 GCA_012515445.1 Candidatus Bathyarchaeota archaeon
TACTTTGGCTTTTAGGACTAAGCGTTCTTAGCTCCCAAAGTGTCTTTACAATTTTCTCGTTAGAAACAGACGAGAGATGTGAGTAGCCCATGAGAGATTCGAACTCTCGTCGCCGGGTCCAAAGCCCGATATGCTTGACCACTACACCAATGGGCTGCACAGCCACACAAGAATGTGTGGTTTTATTTATTGTTAGAGGTAAAAAGGCAATATTTTGCCTAATAAGCGTTCTTGCAATAGGACCGCAAAGTTTCCAATCACACTGCTAGCCGATTAATTTCTTGAGCACAGGCACCTTTTTGAGCGGAACAAGCACTGCGAGGCAAATCGCCAGCGTCAAGATAGCCATCAGCGGCACTCCGACAATCGAGTTTAGCACGTCACCGTTTAATGTTACGCCTAAGAGGCCGTTTTGCAGCGTGTAAATTACTATCATGTGGAAGAGGAAAATCGGCAACGTGTTGTCGCTGATTAAGTGCATAATACGCCGAATCAAAGAGGGCTTAGCTGCGCTACACTCAACAGTTGCTTTAGACTTATGGCTGTTAAGCAACAGGAAAAACGGAACCGCCGACATAATCAACGTTGGGCTAATGTACTCTTGGAAATAGTAGGTAGTTCCTCCGCCGACCGTCGCCGCGATTATGTAGGTGCCTATTGCCGTTAAGGCGATTCCCAGCGTCATGATGCCTGCCAACAGCTTGCGGTTAGTAACCTTCACATTAACGAGGTATGCGCCGAGCACGAAGTAGCCTACGTACTGTGGAATGACAAAAACGTTAGCGTCTAAACTGTAAACGGTGCCCAGAACTGCTGAACTGAAAAAGGGTATCAGCGGAGCCAACGCTGTGCCAACAAACCACACTACAAAACCGTACTTAAGCAGCTTCTGCGAGGCATTGGCCACTAGAACACGCAGCAGCGGCGTAACTAGGTACAAGCCAACCAGCATATAGAGATACCAAAACGTGAAGTATGGACCACGCAGGATTCCGTTAATAAAGAAACTTTGCGTTGCAGGCTGATTCTCAACGTACAAGTCCCATAGGAAGTACAATACCCCCCAGAAGACGAAGGGTAAACCGATGCGGCTGAAGCGTTTCTTGAAAAATGTACTTAAGTCTTCATTCTGCTTTGACGGGGCAAGCAATAAAGCGCCAGTCAACATAATAAATAATGGTACACCCATTCTGCCGATGCTCTGGTAAACGTCGACTATGCACCAGCGCCATATTTCGAGAGTGTTTAAGTTCTGAGTTGTTAAATCGTTAGCGGCATGCAACAACAGCACGCCCAGCACGGCTGCTGTACGGATTAAATCTACCTGGATAGGGCGAGCACTGTTCTGGGAGGGAGTTTGCATCTGAGGTTGCTGCACCGTACCCCTGATACTATGACACAAAGAGTTTATGTTTTACGGATAGCTTGCACCCTTTCCGATAGCGACAGCTTTTTTGATGTTTCTGAGGCCGGTTTTTTGATCCCTTTTTGTTTTTTCCCATGTTAGACATGCGCTATCTCCCCTGCGGATTTACACATTTTTACGTATTTTACCATAAGACAATTCATGCATATCAGGGGAATTAGAATACATCTTGTGCAATAGATTTAATAAACCACAAGGCTTAAATAGGAAATCAGTTCCTTTGCTTAGTTTGCGCGGGCCGAATGTACTGATTCTAGCCGTTTTGGCCTATGGTGACGGTTCTACGCAGATTAACGAGAGGTATAAGAGTTGAGCATAAAAAAAGAAGCACCGAAAACAACCCAACGTCAGGCTGATAAGTGCCCCGAGTGCGGCGGGCAAAACCTAGTTCACGATTACGATACTGGAGAAACCGTTTGTGGTGACTGTGGCCTTGTCCTCTATGAACAGATGATGGATAAGGGGCCAGAGTGGCGCGCGTTTACTCAGGAAGAGAAAGCCTCCAGAAGCCGTGTCGGTGTACCAACCTCTTACTCAGTTCACGACAAAGGCTTATCCACCGCCATATCGCAGGTGGACCGCGATGCATTCGGACGCAAATTGCCGTTATCTACACGTCTGCAGATGTGGCGTCTGCGTAAATGGCAGATTCGCAGTCGTGTACATTCATCGATCGACCGTAACCTTGCGCAGGCAATGGCGGAACTTGACCGCTTATCTGACAAAGTCTACATTCCACCGCCAATTAAGGAGAAAGCCGCAGTTGTCTACCGTAAAGCACTCGACAAAGGCTTAGTCCGCGGACGCTCAATCGCCGCAATCGCCGCAGCCGCACTCTATGCTGCATGCCGCGGAAGCGGAACACCACGCACACTACGCGAAATCGCTGAAGCCAGCTTAGTTGACAAGAAAGACGTTGCACGCTGCTACCGCTTACTGCTCCGAGAACTTGAAGTTCACATGCCAATCGCTGACCCATTAACGTATGTTTCAAAGATCGCTGAGAAAACAGGCATCTCCGGCAAAACCCAGGGTGCAGCAATCAACATCCTGCGTGAAGCCAGACGAAAACGTGCAGCAGCCGGCAAAGACCCAATGGGGCTCGCAGCAGCAGCACTCTACATTGCATGTCTACAGAACAACGAGAAGAAAACACAGAAAGACATCGCTGAAGCCGCTGGCGTTACAGAAGTTACGGTTCGAAACCGCTACAAGACACTTAAAAAGCAGCTTAATTTAGAGTTACCCGACTAAAAAGAGGCATTTTTCCCTCTTTAATTTTTGCGTTATTCTTTTTCGGTAGCTTGGTCTCTGTCTTGGGTTTCAGTTGAGCCTGATGTGTTATCCTTTGGAGCTGTTTCCTTTTCGGATTCCTCGACTGGCTCAAGCTCCATAACAAGTATGCCACGGTAACCGCAGTCCGGGCAGTAGTACTGTTTAGGAGTTAACCAGACATCTAAGCTGCTGCTTAGTTGAATTTTGGAGCTTGCGCATCTGGGGCAAAAAAGTTGTGTGGGTTTTCTCCGCTTGGTATTCGATATGATATCGCGTAAGCCACCTAGTTTTTTCATCGGTGAAGCGTTCACCCACTTCTCTGCTGGTTTTGCGGGTTACCGTTTACTGTAACTCGATGTTTTCTTCGGGGTAGCCTGCTTTGATGAGGAACTCTTTAACGCGGTCTCGGTGGTCGCCTTGAAGCATTATCTGCCCGTTTTTGTGGGTGCCGCCACATGCACAGAAAGTTTTTAGTTTCTGAGCGACGCCATGTAGATTAGAATTTTTATCATCCATGCCGTCAATAATTGTGGTTGCCTTACCAAACTTTCGGGTTTCAAGACGTATACGAATACGCTGTTGCTCTTTCTCAATTTCCCCGCAGACACAAAGGTCTTTGGGTAATCCGCATGTTGGACAAACTTCAGCCATGACACTCAACAGAGAAATTAGCAGGTGAGGTATTTAAGAGTTTCAACATTCGAATACTGATCGCTGTGCAACCTGTAGGCTTTTTGATGGACAAATCAGCAACAGCTGCTCTTGCGACCTACTCCCTCCCTTATATAAAGCCCAAAAGCTATTTCCGCTTTGTCGGTAGCCACTTTGGGACTCTCTTTTGGTAATCGGTGTACTGCTGGCCAAGTATCTGTGTTAGGTCTTGCTCTTCGTATGTGGCCATTCGGTCGAGGAACAACAAAAACGCAGCTAACACAATAAAGGCCAGAAGAGAGAGTGTGGAGATTGCGAAGCCAAGTAGAATCAGCGCTATCGCCAGATACATCGGGTGCCTAACGTAGCCGTAGACGCCCCAATCGATCAATCCGCCGGTTTCGTTATGGAAAACAAGGGCCATAGACTTTTTTGTCAAGTAGACTCCGAAGGTAAGAGTCAACACCCCAAGCGGAGCAGTGACTAAAAGCCAGACTAACCCCAGCAGGTTCAAGGCAAAATGCAGAAAAAAGGAATCCGCAGCCCAAACAACCAGAAACACAAGCAGGAATACGTTTTGCAGTCTGTCATTGAGCGGATGCTCAGCACCTACCCCATGCTCTGGCATACAGCCAGTTAAGCAATAACCAGTATTTCAAATTTTAGCGGCAACTTGATGTATACCCGGCGCGTTTTCGGCACTAAGGATTCTTCAGCAGCTTCTGTGCTAAAATGAGTCGCCAAGTCGTCAGCTCTGCGAGGTTCGCCAGCCCCTCGGCGTTGAGGTAGCTGTTGGCGGATTCGTCGTAGAGCACGTTAGCGGTTGGCGGCAACTCCTCGTCCACCCAGAGGATGTAAGTGATTGGGACAAGGTTGAACGCGGAGATTTCTACAGACGCCTGCCCCAGTTCCAGCTTCCTGCCGCCCAGCAATACACCGGCCGCCACCAGCAATTCAGGTTGAGCGGCAAAGATTTTAGCAATCGGGTCAACGGCTTTGCGTAAAAACGCGTTCTCATAGGCGATCCCACCGGGGAACATCCTGAACTTCACTTGTTTTCTGCTCAGGATTTTTTTGGCAGCGCCCGAATATTCGAGTAGCAATTCGGTGATCTGGTGATGCATCGTCGGATTGCTAACTTCAGGATCAGCAGCGCCCTTTTGAAGTTCGTCTATGAATTCGCCTGTTTGTAGGTTAAGTGAGAAGCCGAGAAAACGGAAAGCCTCACCGTTCTGGGTACCAGCCAAGTTCTGTAGTCTTAATCGTTGCTCAGGCGCCAAATTTAAAGTAACCAAGGTATTACACTGAGGTATAGTACCCATGGACAGTTTTAATCCATTTGGCTCCACTTAAAATTAAATCGAACCTATCCGAAATGCACAGTTTGAATTAAGTTGATGAAGAAAGCGGGGTAAATGCCTATAAGGATAATCAAAACAGCCAAGATTACAAAGGATAATTTCATCCAATTTGAAACTCCGCTGGTTTTCTTTACTTCTGTATTCTCAGCGACCGGTTCAGCTACCTCTGGTTTTGAGCTGAAAAAAATATTCAAAATAAACCGAAGCATGTAAGCAAGCGAGATCACTGTAATAACTAGCATAAGAAAAGTTGGAACAAGATAAAACTGATCTAAAAGCATTACCTGAATCGCCCCAATAAAAATCAAAAGCTCACTTATAAAACAAGCAAACGGCGGCAACCCCGCAATACTTAGAGCAGCTATAATGGAGACTGCTGCTGTAAAGGGCATCTTGCTGGCTAAACCGCCCATTTTTCGGATATCTCTTTCGTCAGTTTGATGCATCACAGCGCCTGCAGTGATGAAGAGAAGACCCTTACTTAGTGCGTGGCTGATGATTTGAAGTACTGTTCCAGTTAGGGCAATTGAGGAAGCGAAAAGCACGGCTACGCCTGCCGCGGCGTCTGAGGGAAACAGCGAAAGCCCAAACAGTACATACCCCATATGGGCAATGCTGGAGTAGGCGATAAGCCGCTTAATATCAGTAGAAACCAAGGCGATTAAGGCTCCAAAAAACGCCGAGAGAACACCAACAATAGCCAATGCATGAAGAAAATCGGTTCCGAATTCTATACCAACGGCTGGAAAAACCATCCCCAAAGAAAGACGCAAAATCGCATACGCCCCAGCACTAATAATAACGCCGCTTAAAAGCGCAGACATCGGTGCAGGTGCTTCTGAGTGAGCATCGGGAAGCCACATATGCAGGGGCACAACAGCCATTTTAACCGCAAACCCCCCCGTAAGAGCAATAAGAAGCCATTTTGCTGCATCCGGTAGAGCAAGTGCTAGCAGAGAGTCCCTTGCAGTAAACATATCCAATGCACCGGTTAACCAGTAGATGGCTCCGATGGACAAGAGCACAAAAACGGCTCCTGCGTGGGTATAAAGCAATAGTTTGAAGGCTTGTTTGTAGGCGTCTCTGTAGCCCCATTCGCCAACTATAAAGTAAGCGGGAATCAGCATTAGTTCCCAACAGAAATAAAAAAGTAACAAGTTAGAGGTTAAGAAAACGCCCACTAACCCCACAGAAAGCATACAGAGGAGAGCATAGTAGGCGGGAAGCCGTTTCTTCCCCGCCATGTAAGTTATCGAGAATAGAGAAGCAGCCAAAATCAGAATCAAACTAACTATGGCAAGGGAGAGGCTTACGCCGTCGGCAAACAGGGTAAAAGAGGAACCCAAGATAACCGATATCCACGGGTAGGATTCAATGTATCGATGGTCTGGGTTACTAATAACCGAGGGAACCGTGGACAGTACAAGAAGTATGTTGATTATGGCGATTGCTGCGACAAACAACGCAGCGGCTTTGGGGGATTTCTTTCCTGTCAAATAAACAAAGATTATGCTTATTGTGGGGATAGCAAAGACGGCTAAAAGAGCGTACACCATGCTATAGAGCTCCCGCCAAATATAGGATAACCACAATCAGAATCACCCCAACGATCACAGCTGCAATGTAATTCTGAAATGTCTTGAGAGGAATCCGATAAAGCAGCAAACAAGCTCTTACAAACAACCCCCCAAAATAATCCATTAACCGGGTCAATAAATCGTCAAGTCCCATAACTCCCCTTGACAACACCACAATCCCTCTACCGAGATACCCATAAAAACGATTCAACCCCCCATCAACATGCAACGAACCCACAGACAGCTTCTCAATCCATTTTACGATGCCATAACCGACGTCATCAAGGAAAAACTTGTGCTCCAAGAGAATAGTGAGCGGGTTTTTTCCTGCCGCGATTCTACGGATCCCCCAAAAACCCCGATAATAACTCCAGTAAGCAAGTATAAACACCGAAACCAGCAAACCCATGAATATCGGAAATTCCAAGCTAACAAAAGCCTCAAACAACGAGACGCCAACGACAACATGCAAAAAGTCCGCGACAACTGGTTCAGATACCCCCCAAATGACACATAAAACAGCTAAAACTGCGGCTGGAGCCAGCATGATTTTAGGCGCTTCTTTCACAGAGATTCTTTCTACAAAAGGCGACTGTTCACCCATAAAAACAAGGCTTAACAGGCGCACACAGTAAGCAAACGTAAGGGCGGCGGTTGCGTAGACCAGTATTGTTTGAATTAGTCCAGATGTGGTTCCAACTTCGGATACACATGCAATAATTAGGCTCTTACTAAAGAAACTGGCAAACGGCGGCAACCCCCCCGCAGTCAATACCATTATTAGAGCCAAAACAAAAGTGTAGGGCATAGCTTTCCGTAAGCCACCCATTAAGCGCATATCACGGGTTTTGAGAGCGAGGATGATACCGCCTGCAAGGAGAAATCCAAGTCCTTCGAAGAAGGCATGGCTAACCATGTGAAAGAGACTTGCAAACCAGCCCATGGATGCAGCTCCAGCGACGGCGGTGCCTAAACCTGCCATTATGAAACCGAGTTGGCTAACAGTCGAGTAGGCCAAAACCCCTTTTATGTCGGTGGTAAAGAGACCCAAAGCTGCACCAATAAAGGCCGTAATGACGCCTATCCAAGTAACTACTGGAAACCAAGTCTCCTGCAAAGCAACCAACAGAATGGGTGCAACCGAGAAAACAAGAATGAACCTTGAGAGCAGATAAATGCCTGCTTTGACCATAGTTGCCGCATGAAGCAATGCAGACACGGAGGTGGGAGCCTCCATGGCGCTGTATAACCAAGTGAAGAGCGGGAACTGCGCCGACTTCGCCACTGCCCCACCTAAAACTAAGAAGGCCACGGTTACAAGCAAACCTACATCCAGGGTTCCTGCGATTACTTCAGATTCTAATCCGCCTATTATGTCATAGAAACTAAATGTTCCAAACATAAAAAAAAGGATACCGATTGCAGCGAGCAGACAAATGTCGCCAATTCTAGTCATGATAAAAACTTTTACACCACTATGGATGGATTCAGGTTTCTTATACCAGAAACTGACTAAAGCATAGCTGCAGAGTCCGACCATCTCCCAGAATATGAACATCTGAAGTAAATTATCAGATAAAACCAAAGCAATCATGGAGCCGATGAAAAGTAAGATAAGAAAGTAGTACCGCGATAAACCCTCCTCACCCTTCATGTAACCAAGCGAATAGACTACGATGATTAATCCAAAGAAGGCCACAAGACAGGTAAATAGGACGCTGAGCGGGTCAAGGTAGACGCCTGCAGCTATGCCCGGAAGCCAATTTAGATTAAAAATAGCCGCTTCGCCATTACTAAACCAAACACTCGGCACCAAAAGCAAAGCCAAAACCGCAGTAGTGGCAGCAACACTGACGGTAAAATAGTTCCGTATTTTTTCGCTATATCTTCCGATAGCTGGAACGAATAAACTAGATATGAGGGGGATTGCCCAAACAAGCCCTGCGGCATAACTCTCAAGAGACATTTGTTCAACCTCGCCGTGTGATGGGTTCTCGTGAGGTTGCGTGATAGTAACTATCGATGTCTAAGCAGACGTTCTATGGATAAGGCGATAAGGTCTCACGATACTGTTTTGAATTCATAAAACCTCGACAAGATACTATTTGTTGGTGTGTTATTTTTTGATTTGCATGCTCGCTTGCTAATTCGCTGAAAGACTCAAGCGCTTCTGGAGTAAATAGCAGACTCGCTCTACAGGCTACAAGGTAGCCATTTATACAAGAAAACCCGCTTATTCTAGTGGAGTGGGCTTTTATAAAAAACGATTTATGCATTGGAAAAAAGGCGCCTCACTTCAGTCTACCCGATGCCGAAAACAGAACCAGAAACCTAAAAGAGTTTTTAGGGCAAAAAGTCGTATTGGTTTTCTTTGTCCACGAGTTTACCGTAACATGCACCAAAGAAGTATGTGAATTCCGAGATTCAATGGATAAAATGATTAATCTAGAAGCGCAAATAGTCGGAGTGGACACAACTGATCCATCAACAATTAAGGTGTGTGCGGAAAAAAACCGATTCGCCTTCCCCATTTTAAGCGACCAAAAACACGAAGTCGCCAGAATATATGGCGTAACTAGCCGAGCCATATTCGTACTTGACCAAGCGGGAAGTATTCTCTATAAATGGGTTGCACAAAAACCCGAAGACGAACCAGATTATAATGAGATCAATCGGTATCTAAAACCGTCAGCGCCCAAAAAAGAAGCCCAGATGGTTGCGCCTACAGTAGTTACGTTCTCGCGACAAATTGGCAGCGGCGGAGACGAAATCGCTCAATACGTAAGCCAAATGCTGGGTTGGCCATGCGTCGACAAAGCTTTGGTGGTTGAAATTGGGCGAAGCCTCGGTTACCACGAAGAGGATATTGTGGACTTCTGTGAGGATACTTATCGGGTTCAGAGTTTAATCGATAAATTAATGCTTCGTAGAAAACCTTCCAAAATGCCATTTATAGCAGAAGGC
Source organism: Candidatus Bathyarchaeota archaeon (assembly GCA_012515445.1). Taxonomy (GTDB): domain Archaea; phylum Thermoproteota; class Bathyarchaeia; order Bathyarchaeales; family Bathycorpusculaceae; genus Bathycorpusculum. Next base: position 9,255 of record JAAYYI010000047.1, read on the forward strand.
AATGTACGCATCAGAGAAGCCCTCGACGAAGAGCAATGCTTAGTTACGATTCAAACGGTTATCAAAAATTTGGCTAGCAGAGGCAACGTCGTTATCGTTGGGCGAGGCGGTCAAGCGATACTGAAGCATAAGGTAGGCGTGCTCAATGTGCGAATTATTGCGCCTCAGGCTATAAGGGTTCAAAGAATCATCAGCAGTATGAATCTGACTGAAGCAGAGGCTTTGAAGGTTATTACGGAAAATGATAAGGCTGGCTCTGAGTATTTGCAGAGATTCTATGGTATCGACTGGGATGACCCTGCGAACTATGACATAGTACTAAACACTGCCAAGCTGGATTTGAGCACTGCCGCTTTGATGATATCGTCTGTGGCTTCACAAGCATAGGTGGCGCTTGAGGCACATTGAGGGAAAATCGCTAAAGCTGATGCCTCCCAACGCCGATAGCGTAATCTCAAAAGGCTACCAAATCCACATCTCGCCCAACAACGACGAAATGCTGGAGTCATGCATCGAAAAAATCGTGAAGCAACATGAACTAGCCATAGCCAGCGAAGGAAACACACTGATCATATTTAACCCTCTCAAGTAGAAGATCAGCGTTTTAGCGGTTTACTCTTCTGCCTGTGCTTCCTCATATTGCTCTTGAGCTTCTTCCTTCTGTTTCTCAGCCGAGAGCAGCATGTCAATCAGCTTTTTCTGATCCACTTCCGCCCGCGTCCGCCAATCCAAGTAGATTTGCCCCTTGTCGTCCTGCATCAAGTAGCCGTAGCGGATATAGCGATCGACGTTTAACTGCACTTTCCAGTTCGGAATCTTATCGCCCAGCAGTTTCTCAACGTCTTTCCGTGCAGCCTGGCCCTTGTTAGCAACGATGTGGCTGATAGCGATCGCTAAACCAGCGAGGTCGTCTACGCGCCACCCCATCAACTTGTCCTTAGTGGCAACGTCTTTTAGTGTGACGAAGAAGCGTGCTTTATCCAGCTCCTCAACGGTTGGTTTATCGGGGGTTTTTTCCTCCTCAAAGACCACTTTAACCTGCATGTCCAGAGGCTCCAAATAGGCATCCAAAACATCCAGTACCTTGGGGTAGTCGCCGCCAAGCGCCTTGTGGAGTTCCCAGCCTTTCACGCCGGGTTTTGCATGCCGCTTGTAGAATAACATCTGGGTGGCTTTCTTTACTTTGGTGCTGTATTGTCCTTTGCGTTTCTGGCTCATGGCTGTTTTTCCTCTTTCCATTTGCGGTAATCTTCAACTGATACTGCGATTGGAACTGATGTGGACTGAACCGAGAGCGGCTCCTCACGCGGCTTGTCGAATGGAATTATTGTGACTGTCTCTTCTAATCGGTCGATTTCAAGTGTGGCATAGCCGTAAGTTACCAGAAAGGCTGTTAGAAACGCTCGCTGTACGGTTTCCTCGTAGGTGTCTGCGCCTATGAAGCTCCAGTACTCTAGTTTGCCGTCTTTGCCTTTTTCGGCGGTCTTCAGTTTGAGCTCCTGCCAATAGCATTCGAGTTCCTCGCCGAATTCGCGGTCGCCTAGCACTCGGGCTTTAACCATTTCGTCGCGGCTCACCTGCCCAGTCTGCACCTTGGAAACGTCTATGTCTTTCCATCGGTTACCCAGCGGCGCCAGCGCATCCCAGTAGAGCAATCCCTGCGCTAAGGTTGGAAGAGTTAGTTTCTCGGAGTCTACTATCGGGTTCCAAGCCGCTGCGAAAACATCGACCATGCCGTTTTTGCTGGTTTGGCGGATTTTCTCTTCAAGTAGGAACGGGTCAGTGTAGAGTGAGGTGGAGCGCTGCTTCACCCATTCACTCTGCAGTTTGATAACTGAGGCTAAATGCGACAATGCCTCAGCGTCAAGTTTTAGCTCCTCAGGCTGGTCCCAATGCGGAAAATATGCCTTAACAACACCGATTATGTCATCGACGTTTAGCGTGAAGGGATCAGCTTGGTGATTCTCGATTGCCATACACATTTCGATTATGCGTTCGAGGCGCTCTTTTCCCTGCCGCTTCTCATGCTTCTCAGCCGGCATCAGTGGATTACCTCGCGTACTACTGATTGGCCCTCGAGGTTCTGTACGGTGATGACGTTGGCGTCTTGTGCTGCAAACGTGATCTGGCTGGGTGTGATAACGACGTACTGAGAAGCTGCATCTTTAATCATAGCTACGAGAACTTTAGCGATCATCTCGCGATTCTTGGGGTCCATGTGTATGTCATATTCGTCTACTGCGCGGAAGGGGCTGCGGACATGCTGCTGCAATGCGAGCAAAAAGCCCATTGTAGCTGTTGTGCGTTCGCCGCCGCTCTGCGTGTAAGCATCCAGCGCAACCGGCTTGCTGCCCTTAAAACCCACGTAAATCTCCAAGCCTGCCGTCTCGATTTCCTGAGGGTTTGCGAGCAGCACTTCGCCCGTCGCAAGAGTCTGGCTCATGATGCGCTGGTACTCTACGTTGACGCGTACAAGCAGGTCCTCGATGACTTTGCGCCAAGCCTCCATACGGGTCTTGACTTCCTCAAGGGTCTTCTCGCGGTTCTCAGCCACCAGCTGCGCCTTCTCTTTTAGCTCCAAGTAGAGTTTCGAGTAGGATTCGTACTGCCGCTCGATCTCCTCAGACACCGATGACAGCGCGCCGAGGTGACCGTCTGTTAGACTCATTTCGGATTGGATTTCGCTGGGGCTCTTTATGACTGCGATGCGTTCGCCTGACTCCTGAGCCTTCGCCAGCGCCCCGCTTAAGCCGTCCTGTGCTTCTCTGAGCACTCTCTCTGTGGATTCCTGTTCTTTGGCGGCTCGTTCACGCTTGAAATCCAGCAGTGTGAGGGTAACTCTTTTGTCAAGGGCAAGGGTGGAGATTTTGTCGGTGGATTGTTCTAGGCTGCCAAGGCGTTTCTGGTTAGCTTGAATCTTTTGGGTGGCTTTAGTGATTTGCATCTCAGAGGTTTCGAGTAATTGACGGAGGTTTTCTATCCGCAGCAGTTTTAATTGGTTTTTAATCGGAGCAGATTCCAGCAATTCTGCCTCAACGAGTAGCTGCTCAAGCAGTGCCTGAGTAGACTGGTTTTCTGCAACTTGGCGCTCTAGCACTATGCGTTCGTCATAGGCGCCCTTGATTTCGCTGCGAATCGACCGCTGCTGCGCTTCCTGGCTGTCTAGTTCAGTGATGATTGTTTGGCGTTCGTCCTCAATTTTGCCCAGCGCCTGCATATTCTTGTTAAGGTTAGCCTGCAGACTCCGCACGATGGCTTCTCTGCGCTCCACCTCTGCCCAGAGCAATTCTCGGTCGAGGAATCGGCGTTTCAGCTGTAGCTGCTTCTTTTCCTGAAACTTTTCGTACTGCTCACGCCAGTAGTTAAGGGTCTGCTGGGCCTGCTCAAGCAGTTTACCCACAGACTCCTCCTGACTTAAGATACGGGTGAGTTTAGTTTTAGCCTGCAGAACATTTTCGCGGAAGGGCTCCAAGCCGACGGCGTCCTCAACCATCCGCAGCTTATCGACGTTGTTAAGAACGCTGAATTGCTCCACCATGTTCTGGTGCATGATTATTAGCATGTTGTCGGGGTCAACACCGAATTTGCCCAATAACCGCTCGACATCCTGCTTTGATGCTGCCCGGTTTTCGAGTTCAAACCAGTATTTGCCGTCTCGGCGCAGGAACCGCGTTAAGAAAAGCTGATCCTTGTTGTATTTGGGTTCTGGACGCCGGGCGCCCTGTTTGCTGTTATCTAGTATGAGTGTGACTCGTGCTTGGTCCTGTCCCCAGCGGATCAAGTCGCTTAGTTTACGCGACCGCTCTGTGCTGGTCTGGCCTAAGCCTACAGAGATTGCTAGGAGTAGCGAGGATTTACCTGCGCCGTTCGGACCCCCGATTACGTTAACGCCCTTTTTGAATGGCACCCGGGCGTATTGGTAGCTCATAAAGTTCTCAACGATGAGTTCCTGAATTAACAAGCCTAATTTTCCTTCTACTTGGGAATCACAGTATTGGTTTGGAGTATTATTAAAACAATTTGACAGGTTTATGCTATATTCACAAGCAAATGGCAATTTTTTGAATCACCGAAATCAAGGCTCAATTGTTTAATCAACGAAGCGAATACCTAAAATGTATGATGATCAGGAGAATTTTCAGTTTAGGAACTAGATCCTTTGGGAAATATCGACATTTGCAGTAAAAAGTATTTATTCTCAAGTATCATACTTGGGCTTTATGAAATTCGCTGAAGTAGCAATCCTACTCCGAGAAATCTCAGACAGATGCCCCGGACTTGAAGGATGCACAATCACACTAATTCCACAGAAAGCAATGTATCCACACTATCAGGGTTACCACATAAACATTAAAGGAACGCTTAACCGCGAAAGCCAAGGCGGACTGCGAAAAATCGTCGAGGGCCACGACTTGATGATGCAGATAAAAGCTGATGCGGTCATAGTTTACGAGTCCAGACCAACTTAAACCGTTTTTTTAAGCTATTTAATTATCAGTAGATTACAACTTTTTGAGTCGGTTTTAATTTTAAATTAGAAGAAGAGAATGCTGCCCTGCTACTTCATCTTCCATAACTTTAAGCAGAAACAGCCGTTTTTAGTTCTGCGTCGGGTTTGGGTTGCTGGTTGGTTGAGGCGACAGTACAACCAATCGATTCGCTGTTTGAAGCGTTTTCTACAAGTTAAGCTAAAGAAACTGCGCCTGTTCTATTACACAAATGTTACTGTAGTTATGCTCCCACAAATGCTTAAGAAAACTTCGAAACCCACGATTAAGTGGTGCAGCAAATTGAGTGAACCTGATTATCCATACCCCAAAAAGCCGCTTGAGCCAGCAGCAGGCAGAACCCAAGTGCCTCCGCCGATGCCGCCGCCTGAACCACCAAATCCGCCATCCCCGCCGCCGCTAAGCAATCCATCGCCCCAAAAGTTCACCTGCCAAACATGCGGAAAAGCTTTCACAACAAAAGAAGAATTAACCCTTCATGTGGAGACTGTTCATATGAACCCAAAAAAGAAAGTATAGCCTCCAAAAAACGGATTGTAACCTAGCTATATAATATGGTAGAATTAGCATCCAATTAACAGACTTATTACTACACTAATTCAGCGACGTATGATCGCCTAGTTCAGCCGGCAATGCGACTGAAGTTAGGTGATGCTTACGTTCTGAATGTCGAAGTATCGTTTCGCCAAAAAGCGTAAACGTTCTGCGTTTTTGCCGTTCTTGCCGATTGCGACGCCCTTGTCTTTTGGGTTAACAGTGATGACTGCCATCTTTTTGCCGTCTGTGCGTTCGCTGACTCTGATTTCGCGTACTGTTGCTGGTTTTAGGGCGTTCTTCATGAAGGTAACTGGGTCTTCGCTGAACTCGATGATTTCATGCTTTTTGCCGGTCATGCGTTCGAGGGTGTGGATGTTGCGTCCGCCCTTGCCGATTGCTACGCCGACTTGACCTTGGTTGACGATGAAGATTGCGCGTTCTTGTTCTTCGTCGATGATGCAGTCTTTCACGCTAGCGCCGCTTATGCTTTCAAAGAGAGCAATGTATCGCATTTCGTCGCAGGTGATCTTTATGCCGGTTGTCAGTTTTTTTCCTCCCTTTTATTTTATTTACTGTTCGATTACTTTGAGAATTTCTGAATCCCCTGTTTCCCTTATGCTAAGTGCTGAGATAATGAAGAGTTTACCGCAGACTTCAGCTAGGTCCATTGATCCACCTTTGTAGGTGATAACGGGGACTTTGGAGATTTCTCCATAGTATTCGATTTGTTCTTTTATGTCTGTTGGGCAGTTTGAGGCTAAAACGATCATTTTAGCCTTGCCGGTTTTGGCGTTCTGCAATGCAAGATTGGATCCAAAGGATACCTTACCTGTTTTCACTGCTGACGCTAATGCTTTATCGATGTCTATCATTGTTCTGTTTTTCCTCCATCTTTATTTTGTCGTTCGAAAGTTGACATGTACAATTCAACTAGGCCAGTGCCGATTGGTATTGATTGCCCAACTATAACGTTTTCTGTTACTCCAGCCAGAGGATCGCTTTCTCCTTTAACGGCTGCTTCAACAATGTTGGGGACTGTAATTTCGAATGCGGCGCGCGCGAGCACACTGGCTTTTTTGCCGCTGATGCCGTGTCTGCCGATCTGCTGAACATCACCGGTTGTGGTCATCATGTCTGCTACGAGCATAACGTGGCGAACGTCTACGTCTAAGCCTTGGTCTTCTAGTACGCCTTTAGCTTCGTGGATCAATGCATTGCGTGATGCTTCAACACCCAGAGTCTTTGCGATTTCATGGATGTTGTTTGTGGTTGTGCGTGATGTGTCAACGCCTTCGACTTCCAGCACTTTTGCAAGGTTTGAGCCATCAGTGCGGATAACCCATTCACCGCTTTCCTCAGTAACGAGGACACGCTTTATGTCTGGGACACCTTTCACTTGGAAGTCTGGAATCTTAGCGAGCATTCGTTTGATTTGTTCTGCTTTCTTTGGTTTGATTTCAACTTGGTTATCGGTGATTACTACAGTTGCGTTTTGCAGTTCAAGTTTCTCTTTCAGCTCATCCATTGATATGTTACGGTCGTCCATCATCTGTTTGTTTAGTTCGATGATGATTTCTTCGCGCACTGGGTCTTCGTAGATTGCTGAAGCCAAGTTCTCAACTGAAGTGTAAATGATGTTTCTTGCCACTTCGACTGCTGCTTCTTTGCTCTTGCCATGTTCACCCATCAGATAGATAGTCTGAATAGGTGTTGATGGGATTCTGCGTGCATCCACGATTTCGATCAGACGCGGTAAACCTAAGGTGACGTTTTGTTCTTTGACACCTGCATAGTGGAATGTTCTGAGAGTCATCTGTGTGCCTGGTTCACCGATTGATTGGGCTGCGACGATGCCTACTGCTTCGCCTGGCTCCATCAGAGCGCGTTTGTATTGCTCTGCAGTTACAGCGACTGCTTTAGCTACGCCTTTCTCTGAGAGCTTTACCTTTGCTAGAAGCTGCTTTAGCTGGTTTTGCAGGATTGGAGTGATGAGTTCTTCTACGCCTTTTAGCTGCTTCTTGATGTAGTCGGCTGAGGCTGGCGCTGCTCCCTTTTCCTCGCCGAGTCTTACTTGGTCGATTAGTCTGCTAACGTTGACTGCCTTGCCGTGGTCGCTTTTTGCTGGGTCAACACCGTCTTCTCCATATCTGAATTGGATGATGTCGCCTGCGCTGTCACGGACTGTTGAGTCGTATTCTAATCTGATGTGTTCAAGTGCGTTGATGAGTCTGCGCTGCATGTAACCGCTTTGCTGTGTGCGAACGGCTGTGTCGACTAGACCTTCTCTGCCACCCATAGCGTGGAAGAAGAACTCGATTGCATCGAGCCCCGTCTGGTATGAGTTGTAGACGAAGCCTCTTGCGCGCGGCCGTGGGTCGTTGGGTATGAAGTGTGGTAATGCACGTCCTGAGTAGCCTCTTAGGATACGTTTACCACGGACTGACTGTTGACCGACACAGGCTGCCATTTGACCGATGTTTAGGCTTGAGCCTCTTGCACCGCTTCGTGTCATGACGATGCCTGCGTTTTCTAGTGTGAAGTCGTCGTCTGCTATCTTGCCTGACTCGTCACGGGCTGTTGAGAGTTCGTGCATGACATAGATTTCGAATGACTCCTCCATTGTCTGGCCTGGTAGTCTTGGCAGTGTACCATTCTGGTAGTTGGTGATGTGCTCATCGATTTTCTTCTGTGTGCGCTCCATGGTTTTTGCCATTCTGCTGCGTGCTTTCGGTGAGAGCACAAGCTGGTCGTAGGTGTAGCTGAAGCCTCTGATTGAGATGAAACATTTCAGCAAGTGAGTAATGTTGTTGAGGAATTCTCGTCCTGCCTGTGTGCCATAGTCTTTGATGATTCTGTGAAGCAAACTTTCAGACTGCTCGGAACCGATTGATTTGCGGTCGATGATGCCTGAAACCAGTTGGCCGTTTTTGACAACTACGTATGCGTCGTGCTTACATTCTTCCTCATCACATTTGCCACAGCCTTGGCAAATGTTTGCCTTCAAGACATAGTTGAGTGTCTTTGGTAGGAATAAGCTGAAGATTTGCTTGCCTGACCATTTTGGCTCTGGCGCCTTAATTTCAGGTTCTGGCAGTTCACCTTGGAAGTTGGTGGTTGTTAAGATGCGGTCAACCAAACCTTTTGTGAGGTAGTTCCCGCGTTTTGTGAAGTAGTATGCGCTTGTAACGAAGTCTCTGATTGCGCCGATGATTGGTCCGCCGAATCTGGGTGAGAGAATCTGGTCTTGTACCTGCATGAGCATAAGTGCTTCTGTTCGTGCTTCTTCGCCTTGTGGAACATGGAGGTTCATTTCGTCGCCGTCGAAGTCTGCGTTGTATGGTGGGCAGACACAGAGGTGCATACGGAAAGTCTTGTAGGGTAATACGCGGACGTAGTGGGCCATGATTGACATGCGGTGGAGTGATGGTTGTCTGTTAAAGATGGCGATGTCGCCGTTCTTTAGGTGACGCTCAATTACGAAGCCAAGTTCGACTGCTTCTGCGATCTTTGTTCGGTCAACGACGAATTCCAATCGGATGCGTTTGCCGTCTGGGCGGATGATGTAGAGTGCACCCGGATAGGTCTCTGGGCCATTAACTACGAGTTTCTTCATTTCCTCGATGTTCCAGGAGGTTACTTTCTCTGGAACGGAGAGCCTCATTGCGACGTCGCGTGGTACACCCACTTCGTTAATGTCTAAGTTGGGGTCTGGTGAGATGACTGTGCGGGCACTGAAGTCGACACGTTTGCCGGATAGGTTGCTTCTGAATCGGCCTTCTTTTCCTTTAAGGCGCTGGCTGAGAGTTTTTAGTGCTCTTCCGCTGCGATGCCTTGCAGGTGGAATACCGGAAGCTTCGTTGTTGAAGTAGGTTGTAACGTGGTACTGGAGTAGTTCACTTAAGTCCTGTATGATAAGGGTTGGTGCACCTGCTTCCATGTTTTCTTTTAGTCTCTGGTTAATGCGGATGATGTCTACTAGTTTGTGGGTTAAGTCGTCTTCGCTACGGATGCCTGACTCAAGCGTGATCGATGGGCGAACATAGACTGGCGGAACCGGCAAAACTTGGAGAACCATCCATTCTGGGCGTGCAACTTTGGGGTTGAAACCCAAGATTTCCAAGTCCTCGTCTGAGACGCGTTCTAAGCGTTCCCGGATCATGCTAGGTGTTAGGGGTTCTGAGCCTGCTTCTGTTTGCTCAATAAACTTTGTTGGCTTTTCAAAGGTGATTTTGAATTGAGCTGCGGCGCAGTAGGGGCACTGTTTGGCTTTTATGTCAGCCATGATTTCCTTGTAGACTTCATCTGGGATTGCGCCGAGGAGCTCGTTGTAGCGTTCAATGTGCTGGCGTGCCTTCTTTGATGCATCCTCAGAAAGCAGGATGCGTCCGCATGTGCGGCATGTGGATTTGAGGAGGTCAAAGATGATTTTTGTGAATTCAATGTGTACAATTGGAACGGCAAGTTCAATGTGGCCGAAGTGTCCTGGGCAGCGTATGGCGGTGTTGCCGCAGGTTTTGCATCGCTGTCTTGGCTCAAGTGTGCCTAGTCTGCCGTCCATTAAGCCTGCTGTGATTGGTGCACCGTCTTCGTCGTAGGTGTCTGGGGTTTGGACTTCCACAACTGACTGTTTGCGTAGGTCTTTTGGTGAGATTAGTCCGAATGAGATTTCGTCTACTATTTTATGGATTGATTCTTCCTGTTGTGACATCTTAGGCCTTCTCCTTTAGTTTTAGTTTGGGTGTAATGCATAAGCTCTGAAGCTCCTGAATCAGAAGCTTGAAAGCGTAGGACACGTAAACTGGAGCGATCTTTGCTTTTTCGTCGCACATCTTACAGACGTAGCGTCTTTGCTTCATGTCGAAGTAAGCGATTTGTCCACAGTTCTCGCAGATGTAGAGAGTGTACTTGTCGGACTCTTCTAGCAGTCTGTCTCTGAGCAGCAGGGCTGCACCGTGGCCGATAAGGCAGTCTCGTTCCATTTCTCCGAAACGCAGACCACCACCCCTCGCGCGGCCTTCAGTTGGCTGGCGTGTAAGCATCTGTACTTGACCGCGAGCGCGTGCGTGAATCTTGTCTGCAACCATGTGGTGTAGTTTCTGGTAGTATACTATACCGACGAATACGTCTGCGATGAATTTTTCGCCGTTTGTGCCGCTGTAGAAGACTTCGCTTCCGGTTTGGCTGAATCCGAGTTTAATGAGGTTCTTGCGTACTTCATCTGGGCCTTCGTTGCTGAATGGTGTACCGTCGCCTGGTTTGCCGCGTGCTGCTGCTGATTTGCCTGATAGTGACTCGATGAACTGTCCGATAGTCATACGACTTGGGATAGCGTGCGGGTTAATGATTAAGTCTGGGACCATGCCGTCTTCTGTGAATGGCAGGTCTTCTTGCGGGACGATTAAGCCGATGACACCTTTTTGTCCGTGGCGGCTTGCGAATTTGTCGCCTAATTCTGGAACGCGTTGGTCGCGTACACGAACTTTTACAAGTTGGCTGCCTTCGCCTGATTCAGTGACGAATATGCCGTCAACTATGCCTGTTTCTGATGGGCGCATGTCCACGGATGTGTCGCGCATTGATGGGCCTTTTACTTCGAATTCCTTGTATTCTTCTAGGAATCTTGGTGGGCTGATTCTGCCAATAAGCACGTCTCCGCCGACGACCTGTGATTCGAGGCTGATGATTCCGTCTGGTTCAAGCAGGCGGTAATACTGTTCGCCTCGATAGCCGCGGGTTCCTGGTTCGGGGACGGTGAACTTGTCTTTTAATCCGCCTAGGTACTGGCGGCATTCCGCTTCGTAGATACGGTAGAATGTGCTGCGTGCAAGACCTCTTTCGATGGATGCTTTATTGAATATGATGGCGTCTTCCATGTTGTAGCCTTCAAAGCTCAAGACGGCGACGACGCAGTTTTGGCCTGTTGGGCGCTGCTTGTAGCCCATGACGTCCATGTTTTCAGTTTGGACGAGTGGTACCTGTGGATAGTGTAGTATGTGGCTGCGGCTGTCGACGCGGTGGTGGAAGTTTGTACCGTAAACACCCAGGGCCTGTTTGGCCATTGCTGCCTGGTATGAGTTTCTTGGTGATTGGTTGTGTTCAGGGTATGGGATGGTTGAAGCGCAGATGCCTAGAATTGTGAATGTTGCAATTTCCGCGTGGGTTGTCTGCGGTGTGATTGCTTCATAGTTCAGCGCGATGTAGGCGTTTTCTTCCTCTTCAGCGTCAAGGTATTCGACTAAGCCGTTTTTAACGACGTCTTCCCATGTCCATTCGCCTAATCCGATTTTCTCGAAGTGTTTACTTTGGAGTTTAGGCTGAGAGTTTTCAACGATGATAAGTGGGCGGCGGACTCTGCCTTCGTCGCAGTTCGCATGTACTTCTTCTGTTTCGGTTTGTGCCTTTGAGAAGAAAGTGACGTTTACTTCTGTGGATATTTCTCCTGTGCGGCGTTTCTGACGGAAGATCTGCACCATTTCTTGTGCGTTGTTGCAGTAGCCTATTATGTTTCCGTCAACGAAGACTTTTGCGCCGCTTTGGCGGAGTTCAGGGGTTGCTTCGTATGCTGGGACTGTGCCCATTTCGAAGAGAATCTGCTTTATTCTGTCGGGGTTTACTCCGACTGCGATTGATGCGGATAATGCGAGGTTCTTTACGAGACCGCAGTTTGAGCCTTCAGGCGTTTCGTTGGGGCATAAGCGTCCCCAGTGTGTGGGGTGTAAGTCTCTGGCTTCGAAGTTAGGTTGGCTTCTGGATAGCGGTGACTGGAGTCTGCGTAGGTGACTGAGTGTTGAGATATAGTTTGTGCGGTCCAGTAGCTGGGTGATGCCGACTCTTCCTCTGCCCCAGTTGCCTGTGGCGAGTGCATGCTGGAACCTTTCTGTGATGATGCCCGGGCGAACTGCGGCTGATACAGTGATGATTGGGCCTTTAACGCCGATGCGTTCAAGCTGGTACTTTATGTCTCGTGTTAAGTTACGGAAGCTTACGCGGAAGAGGTCTGCTAGTAGTGGGCCACCCAATCGTAGACGTTTGTTCTTGAAGTGGTCTTTGTCGTCTGGTGTGCGTCTCCCGGTTTTAAGTTGGATAACGCGGTATGCCATTTCGCCTAGGAATATGGCTTTTTCGCGGCGGTTTTTGTCGCTTCTGCCTAGGTGTGGTAGGAAGTTTTTGTCTAGTGCTGTTTCGGCTTTCTGTAGTCGGTATTCTTCTACTTGGCCGTGGGCTACACGGTTGCCGATGAATAGGATTGCGTCTGAGGGTGTGTCGACGCCGATTGCTTTCTCGAATGATGCGCCAAGTTGGCTTTGTGTGTCGGGGTCTAGGCTGACGGCTTCGGCGATGTCTTTGTCTTTTTCCATGTTGAGTGCGCGCATGATGACGACGAAGGGGATTTCTGTTGGGACACCCGGCATGGTGACGTAGATTGCGTCGTCTGATTTGAGTTTAAGTTCGATTCTGGCTCTGAAGCCGACTGTTGTTGAGAAGATTTTCGCCTGATAAACAGGTGCGGTTCCTTTGTCGTCTATGTCGACGATTACGCGGTTAGGTGCCAGGTCTTCCATGGCGACGATTACGCGTTCGGAGCCGTTAACGACGAAGTATCCTCCTTGATCGTCTGGGTCTTCGCCGGCTGCGATTAGTTCTTCGCGGCTGAGTTGTGAGAGGAAGCAGAGTTTGCTTTTTAGCATGACTGGAATGTTTCCGATGTAGACGAGTTCGGTGTCTTGTTCTCTGCCGTCGATTACTGGAGTCATTTCCAGCGCGATTGGGGCTGAGTACGCCAAGTTTCTCAATCTTGCTTCCATTGGATAAATTTCGTGTTTTGTTCCGTCTACTTCAGTTGCGTATGGGCCTGTTATGCGGCTTTGTGGGTCGATTACCCAGATTTGGCCGAGTTTGACTTTATATGGTGATTCTGGTACTTCGATGGGGATTTCGTTAACCTCGTCGACTACCTCTTGGAGTCCGTGGTCGATGAATTCGTTATAGCTGTCGAGGTGCTGACGTACTAGTCCTTTTTCTGCAAAGAAGGTTTTGAGGAGGTTGTGAATGTCGTCTTTCTGGATTTTTTGTGTGGTTGTCAAACTTTTTAGTTCTCCAAAATGTTTTTGTTAAAATTAATGTGATGATTGTGATTTCTGGGTGATTGTGTGTTTTTCAAGTTTACATTTCCTCCGATGCTGGGTTGGCCAACGTCGAAAAAGGATTCTCTAAACTTTTCTAAGAGCACACAGAGAAGCTGCGCATCATACTTATAAACATTTTTATGCGTAATGCTTGATAAGGTAAGGGCTAGCAAAGATTCAGGATTCATATTGAAGATTTATTCCAGTTTTTTCTGTGTTGAATCTGCCTTTCTGATCTTTAAGGTTAGTTGTAGCATGCTATTCTTAAAACTTGTGTTTTTAGTTTACAGGCATGGTTTTTTTGTGCTTTACCTAATGGTCAACTGTGATTTTCCGCTAAAGCCCCATTTTACGATAGATCATAAGTTTAGTCGCGTTTTATTTTTTAATTAGAAGAAGAGAATGCCGCCCTGCTACTCATCTTTCTGAACTTTAAGCTAAAGATTGTTTTTTTAGTTCAGTATGTGGGAAACGTTGCAGGTTGGTTGTGGCGACTCCACAAGTAGTCTGATTCTCGGCAAAGGATTTGTCGCGGATTTTTTTGTAGAATGCACTGGCGGCTACTCACGGCTTTGCAGCGGCGACTGTTTGGGGGCTGCTGGCAAGTTGAGGAGACATCTACAAGATGGGCAAAAAGGGTAGGGGAAACACGCAATTTTTACTGTAACCATCAATTTAATCCATGAATTGAGATAAAAGGCACAGAAACGCGGACCTTTACTATTACAATTCTGTGCAAACGCCGTTTCCATTGCTTACTGTGGCTTCATCGCAACTAGGAAAATCCGGTAGAACACCAAGTCCACTTGGCCCTCAGAGTTCGCTTGCTCTTTGAAGCTTTCAAGCACCACATTCCTGAAGGCTGATTTATAGTCCTCAGAGATTGGGCAGCAGTAATACTGTTGGTTAAGGTAGCCTGCTGCGGCGCCTGAGTCGAAGATTTTGAGGGCTTCTTCGGGGCTATGGAAACTTTGCGTTTGGTCAATCTCGGCGTGTAAGACTTCGAAACCAGCATTTTCAAACAGTGCGGCATACTCCTTGGAGGTCTCCATAAAGTTCCATGGTGGGGTGAAATTGGCAAACTGCTTATTCAAATATAGGCTGGCTGCCACTTTTTGTGTGCCCTGAATGAAGTTTGGGCAGTAAGCTTTTCCGCCCGCAGCCTGAATGCCTATTCTGCCATTTGCCTTAAGAGCGTTGAAGCATGATTTTAGCGCCACTTGGGGATGCTTAAACCATTGAAACGTTGAGTTACAGAATATAACGTCAAAGCAGCCAGTGTAATTCAGTTCTTCAACCGGGCAAACCGCGAAGTCTATGCCGAGGCCGCCGTAGTTTTTCTTGGCTTCGGCGATCATACCCTCTGAGGCGTCTACGCCGACTACTTTGCCCTTTGTCATTTCAGCGATCTTTTTTGTAAGGTTTCCCGCTCCGCAGCCGAGGTCAAGAACGTTGTCTGTTGTGTTGATTTTGAGTAAATCGAATAGTTGCTCGCTTGCCGATTTCTGGACGAACGAGTCTTTTTCGTATCGCTTGGAGATCTCGGTAAAATCCGTCATGTTGCTTTACCTTACAACCTTCGGTTGGATTGATGTTGTTCTTATAGTTTTCAAAGCAACAGAGTCAATTTGCCATTGCTTAGCGGCTTTGTTGCTCTCAGCTGACCCCCTCCCCTTGTATAAATGGAAAAAACAGCAATACGTCAGCTCAGAATGACGAAGTCGTTTTAGCGACTTGTTATGGTTATAATGAGAGAAGGTGTTCTTCTGCGAGGGCATCTATCTTCTGGATTAAAACTTCGTTGCTGCCTGCGTTTCCAGCAAGAAAACGGTAGCATTCATAGATTTTTCTAGCCAATTCCGCTTCAGCATCAAAGTCTTCAACTTCACTATTCATTTCAACTGCACTTCCCATGAAGACAAGAGGGCTTAATCGTTAAGATATAGATTCGTGGTGGAGAAAAACCCCCACTAGTAGCTAATAGCGTTTAACTCGGTAACGGCCGCGGAGCTGTTTCCTGCGCTGTTTCTGGGCTTCAGTCAACGGCGAATTACCCTTCTTGACATCTACAACTGTAGGCTCACCCACTTTAGCGCCGAAGAAATCGCGTTCCTGTACAACAAAATCCCCGCCCCGATGAGTCTTTGTGCAGTCGTTACCATGTATTGCCTGCTCAAACGCGAAGCGGTCTTTAGTGATAGCTGCTTTCTGCCGGTTGGCATGCGGGAAGCGGCGGTTGGTATTTCCGAATCCGTATGGCCGATCATTGGAAGTTTTTTTTGGCATCAATAGCCCTTTTCTGACAAAAGGAGGTCTTGGAAATATAAAATTTTTTCCAATAACACTCAGTCTCACAAGTAATAATGTGGTTACCAAATGGCAGTCACGTCGGTTTATATGAACCCAGTAGACCTTTGAGCAAGGTGGAAAAGTTGGGTATAGGCGAATTGCTCTGGGAGGGCACAGGAAAAACCCAAATTATGATTGTAAAGAAAGTTGATGCTGAAGGGGTTACAGTCGAGTTCACTTGGGCGGGAGAAGTCAAAGGCCAGGGTAAAGCTGCGGGTTTCAATGGATCAATAATTTTCACTGGCGAAACTAGCGGCAGTCACAAACAAGGGGGCGGGTGCAACTACAGGCCAGGGCATAATGTTTACGTCTAAGGATATGGCGGCAATTGAGAGTACAGGCTACGGGAATCCAAGGTGGGAGAACTCGAAAAGCGTTGAAATCTGGCGTTTCCGCACGGCTTCGGAGAGGCTTGGTTGGCTGAATAGCGCTGTGGCGGTTGCTACCCAGCAGGGTGATCCAGCATGGAAAGAGTTCACAATAGCCATCCATGAATGGATAGGATAATTAAAAGTTTCATGCAATTTATCAGGTGTTAACGCCGAGTTTTTCGGTAACCCATTTTTTGGCTTCAGCGATATCTCCATCGTTTGGATGCCCACGGTGAGTGAACCCAAAAGTCTGACCAAGACATATGAAAACATCGGGTTCCAGCCGCTGGCCTTTGGCTTCAAGCGCCTTTTTTACCACTTCATAGGTAAGTTTGTTGCTTGCGCCGCCGCCAGCCCAAGTCATAAACAAAAAGAAACGTTTACCTTCGCATAGGTCTGCTGACTTGAGATAGTTTTGCAGCTCAATGTAGGGTTCGCCGCCTCGGATGCCTGTGCCAAGGAAAACCACGTCGATGCCATCTAGCGGCAGAGTTTCAGAAGTAAAGTTCTCTGTTAATTTGACTGCTTTGCATTTGGCGGCATCTGCGATGGCTACCGCGACTTTTTCAGTATTGCTTTTGTAGGTTGAGTAGATAACGATGGCGTTCATATACATCAGCTAGGGGCGCTTGGATATAATTACGTTGGCGTCTTTGTCTATTTTTGCTTTCTCAATCTTCGAGGTTATTGTCGGCAAAATGTGGGGGTCTGCCTCATAGCCTACGCTGTTGCGGTCGTTTAGGATGGCAACTTTAGCCGTGGTGCCCGAACCCAAAAACGGATCGAGTACGGTTTCACCTTTGACGCTGAACATGCGGATTAGCCTCTCTGCCACCTCGTCTGGATAAGCCGCCGTGCGCCGCTCCAGCTCGCTTACCTTCTGGCGGGTGCCTTTGAAGTCCCATATTTGGCTAAACCAGACATCCCGCTGCGTCTTCGTAAACTGGCTCTCATAACGCTCTGCATGGTGGGGTTCGAATTTGCGAAGTTTCCCCTTACGGAAGAGCAGAATAAACTCGCAGTCAAGTGTCACGTAAGCGTTTGGTGGTAGAAAACCGGAGCCCAAGAAGGCACCTTTGCCCTTGTATTTGGGTCGATTAGTGGGCTTCTTCCAGAGAATGTAGGGGAGGGTGGTGAAGCCGATTTCTTCGCAGACCTCAGTTATGCGTGCGTGGTTGGGGAATAGTTGGAATTTGCCATTGATGCTGCGTGTGGCGTCGCCGATGTTTATGGCTGCTATTCCGCCGTCGGCTAGGACACGGTAGGTTTCTGCCCAGACTTTTGATAGGTTTTCGTGCATTAAATCATATATTTTTCGGACAGTCGCCTCGTCTCCGCGGTCGAGTTTACGCCAGAGTAGTGCGATTTTTCGGTCGCTTTTGCCGAATAGGTCATCCCACATCTGAATCATGGGGTACGGAGGCGAAGTGACCATTAACTGGATACTGCCGTCTCCTAATTCAGTCATTTTTTGGCTGTCGCCAATGATTATTCTATGCTGTGTCGGCATTGACTCTAATGTATGGCTATATGGTGTTTTTACTCTTGCGGTAAACTGTAGCCACATCGCCTGTTGGAAGCAGTTTCCAACACCTCTTTATATTCACGTTGCCGCCCAGTTCTGTATCAACAGTGTGCTGTGACAACTTCTGTCATGCACAAAAAGAAAACAGGCACCGTCTATGATAGTATCTCTTCAGGAGGACAACCTAAAACTTCTCATGCAAGTCGGCTTCACCGAGGCGCAAGCAAAAATATACTTAACGCTCTGCTCAATGGGACAAACCGACGCAAAAACCCTCGCCAAACAAGCTACTATCCCACGACAAGCAGCCTACAGAACACTTGGCGAGTTACAGGAGAAAGGCATAGTTGAGAAAATAATAGCTATCCCCCAAGAGTACAGGGCGATACCGATCCAAGATGGATTATCAATAATGATCGGCTACAAAGCAAAAGAGTACGCCAACATCACCGAAAAAGCCGAGGAATTCCTCGGCAGATACGAAGAGCAAACCTTGCTTCAGCAGACAGAAGAAGAGTACAGTATAAGTATCATAGAGGGCAAAGACGCTATAATCAAGAAAATCCGTAACATAACAAATTCCTCCATATCAGAAGTTTGGGTTTGCCAGACACTTCAACGCTGGATACAAGTAAACGTATGCCTCTCTGACGGCATTGAAGCAGCCCTAAGAAGAGGCGTAAAATACCGCGTCATTCTAGCGCAACCAGAAGGCGAATTATCCTTCCCCAAAGACCTAAAACCCATACTCAAGCATCCGAATTACCAGATAAAAGTCGCAGACAGACTGCAAGTCAACGCCTCTCTACATGACCAGAAATACGGCTTCTTCAGCTACTACCCCTCAAAGGCACTATCCGAGACGCCAGTAATAGTCACCAACCACCCTAGCCTGCTGATTGGCTTCCGCGACTACTTCAAAAATCAGTGGCGAGACAGCAAAAAACTCAATTAAAATTTTTCAAAGAAAAAGAAGAGAAAAAGACGCTTTTAAGTGTCCTTTATGGATGTTTTCTCTGTAGCAGTATGATTAGTGCGCCAACAATTACGATGACGACTATCACTGCAGCAATGCCGGGTAGGAAGTATTGGTCAGCTATGCTAACTGGCTGCTGTGTAGGCTGCGCTGAGGCTTGTGGCTCTTCCTCGACTACGAAGGATGATACAGCCGTTGAAGGCCAGTATGATTCGCTGCCTGCATATTGAGCGTAGACTACATAGCTTCCGGAGATGTCGGGTGTCCAAGTGTAGGTGTAGTAGCCTTCTGTTGTGCTGGTTGTGCTTCCGATAGTACGGTAGTTGCCGTTTGCATCGACGACGCTTAGCGTTACAGGGACGCCTGTGGCGTTGGTCGGCTTAGCCTGCTGCATGTAGACGTATGCCATCCATTCGGTTTGGCTATCGTCAGAGACGCATCCGACTCCGTTGGGGAACCGTGCGCTTCTGTCTGCGTCTGTGGTGCCTGTGGAGATGTCGGTTATGGTTCCGCTGATTATCATTTGCTTGCCGTATTCTATGCTTGTCTGAGGCGCTGACACCGTCAGTTTTGTTGGGCCTTTGCCGTAGGTGTAGATTTGTGCGTCGTAGCTGTTCCAAGCAACTAGGTAGCCGTCTGCAACTGCGCTTGGTTCACGTCCATAGAAGCCTAGACCCATCCAGACGACTGATCCGTCGGTGCAGTTTAACGCGACCTTGTGTGCGTCTGAGAAGATTGGCGGGTCATACATGCGGCTTTCAGAGAGGAACAGTTTGCCGTCTGCTATGCTATGAGATCCGAAGTGCCAGAATGGGTATATCCCGTATGGCGTGTTGTATCCTGCGGGTCTTGGTTCATATGTCCACGCTAGTGTTCCAGTCGCTAGATCGATAGCGTTGACGTATCCGCCGAAGTCCCAGACGTATGCTTTACCGTATGCGATGGCTCCGCCTCTTGAGAGAGTGCTAAGCGCGCTGCCGACTAACTGAACTGGGCTGCCTACCTGCTGTCCTGTATTGAGGTTATAGACATAGGCAACGTTTGTGTCTTTGTCCTGCTCAATGTAGTAGCCTTCGCCTGCTGCGAGCACACTGATTTCGTGGTATCTTGGCAGTGTCCGGTTGACTGGACCCCAAAGCACTTGGCCGGTTTTTGCATCCATGCCTAACTCGATTTCTGAGCCTTCACCGAATTCTGAAGCAAATGTATCCATGGATTCACCGTACGACCGCAGCAAAATTACTTCGTTTGTTCTTCCTGCAATGTTCAATGGAGGGTTGGTTAGTGTATTCTGTAAGTTAGTAATGTTTT
Organism: Candidatus Bathyarchaeota archaeon; assembly: GCA_012515445.1. Taxonomy (GTDB): domain Archaea; phylum Thermoproteota; class Bathyarchaeia; order Bathyarchaeales; family Bathycorpusculaceae; genus Bathycorpusculum. Next base: position 28,958 of record JAAYYI010000047.1, read on the forward strand.
GGCCATTGATCTGTGAGGGGATCGCAACTGACCACTGGTATCCTTGAGAGTAAGAGATGTTGCCTGATGGTCTAATGACAGAGGACATCCTTGGGCCCTGTAGACATCGCGTTGAGTTCCACATCGTTAAAGAAAGATTCGGGTAGGTTCCGTTGACAGTGTAAATGTATACTGCACCCTGAGCGTTATTATCATCAGTTTCAACTAAGCCAGAACCTGTTGTTGCAGGTACATCGGTGATGTTTGCGATAAAGTATCCTGTCATAGGATCAAAGAGTTGCCATTGACCAGTGCCAGAACTGAACATTGAAGGACTCTTAGAGCTTGCAACTAGGAATGCCTGTGTGCCATACTCTTGAACTGTATGGAACTGCATTACGAAGCCAAAGTCAAGTGTGTCTTTAGTGTCTTTATGCCAGAGTAATTCGCCTGTGCGTAAGTCAACTGCGTTCCAACCAGGTGTTTCAACGCTTGTTTCAGTGGTTGGGGTGTTAGTGTAGACCTTGTAGTAGATGATGCCGTTGAGTATAATTGGCTCGAATTGCCTGTAGAGGATAGATGTTGAGGTGTATTGGCTTTCTTGGTCGCCGCTGACTGGTGAACCGACTTGGCCACCGAAAGCAGTTGGTTTAACCCACATGACGTGCGCCGAGTTAGGTGCTTTACTATAGGGGTTAAAGTTGTTGCCCGATGCATCATATCCGCCTGTGTCAGTGAATGATGGCTTGCCCAGACCCCACCAGTTACCGCCGAGTTGTGACCAAATATAGTTTGTTGCATAAATTGGACGGGACCAGTACTCCTGTGGAAGCGGTACCGTTGGCTTGCCTGTGATTCGTTCTTCCTGTACTACGAATGTTACAACTTCGCTTTCTGTTGACAATATGTTGTATGTCAGAGTGACGCCTCCGACTCTGCCGCTGATTGTTTGTCCTTTGTAGAATGCCTGCACCGTATAGTTGCCGGTCACATCCGGTGTGAACTCGATGCCACCGACTCCGCCTGTGGTGTCGCTTGTGTATGGACCAAGCGTTGTTTTCGATCCGTCAGGTTTAACGATGTCTAACGTTAATCCAGTGTATAAGCTGCCGCCGCCCGCTGAGCCTACGATAGGAATTGGCTTAGTAAAGAAAAGGCTGAGGTATATCACTTGACCAACCCCAACTGGGTTGGGTTCCGCGTACACTTTTAGGTACACTGGCATATCGTTTGCTGTCTGCGCTATTGCCGGTTGAGCTATCTGCATTACAGTTGGCACTATTAGAATTGTCAGAACTGCCACTACAAGAGATAGTTTTACTTTTTGCATTTCTTTTATTCTCCTTTTATAACATGAGAGCTTTTATGCTCTGGTCTCTCTGTCGGCTGCTAACGCTAATAAAAACCTGCAACAACACAGTGTTGTGACAAACCTTAAATCCAATAATACACCAGAAAGCCCATAGCGTGGCACAAAATGCTGTTCCAAGAAGAAGACATACGCCTACTCATACAGGTAGGATTCACTGAAGCACAAGCAAAACTCTACTTAGCCCTACTGAGCATCGGACAAACCGACGTGAAAAATCTTTCAAAACAAGCCAACGTCCCCCGTCAAGCGGCATACCGTACGCTCGGCGAACTGCAGGAAAGAGGCTTAGTTGAGCGGATAATCGCGTTGCCGCAAGAGTACAAAGCGATACCAATCCATGACGGCTTAGCTATCATGATAAGTTCAAAAGCCAACGAATATGCACGCATACTAGACGACGCTAAGGAGTTCATGCTTAGGTTCGAAAACAAGAATCAACAAGCAGACACCGAGCGGGAATACAGTATAAGCATTGTTGAAGGAAAAGACACAATCATAAA
>JAAYYI010000048.1 GCA_012515445.1 Candidatus Bathyarchaeota archaeon
GAGACGATGAAGCTTTTGCCCGTCTGCCTTGGCCACCGCACAGCATTAAACTGGTACTGCTCAAACTTGGCTTCCAAATCCAGCTGATAAGCGTAGAGCTTAAACCCGAAAACCCTCTCGCAAAACTCCCCAAAATTATGCTGCAACAAATCCACTTGCCGCTGCTGCTCAGCCTCATGGGCGCCTGCAATTGCTTCTATGTGCTCAACTTTGGCTTTAGCTTGGTGCAGCCGAAGTGTCCTCGCCTTTCTTCTCCAACCTCGCATACTTAGCCTCCAAAGCATCCAAACGCTCCTCGATACCACGGTAATCTAGGTACTCGGCAAAAGCGTCCTTGTAGGTCTTCGCCAGCGTCGCCACAACCTGCAACCTGCCCACTTCGTCCTTACTCAACCCTGCCTCAGCGCTTTTGAGCAGTGCAGCAGCCAAAATCTGCAATGTCTCTTCCACATTCGGCAAATCCGCGGGCAAAGACAGTTGAGAAGAAGAAAAAACAGTTTTTTTCCGAGAAACACGCCTTTTTTCTTCTTTCACCGCTTTGAGCTTCAAATCAAACATTTTCTGCACTACTGCATCACGCGATTTAACCATGAGTTTGCAGATGTCATCAACGCTTTTGCCCTCTTCCACCAGCCGCTGAAGCATGCGGATTTCCTCTATGTCCCACGGTTTACCCTTCGTCATGTCTTCTGCCCCACAAACACCCCAATCACAGTTCCGCTTAATCCGGTGATGGATGCGAAAATCTCAGCGTTCCACGAATGCAAAAACGCAATATGCGCCAGCTCCAAAGCAGACATGAAGGCGGTCATGCCTATGGCGAATTTCACGCCCAAAACCAGCCGCTCGTTGGGTTCTTCTTCTATCCAGCGTCCCCGCATCATCCGCCTACGGGTAAGTGCCTTCTTAATCGGGTCTGCCATCAACACTCAGCCTCCTCTGCGCAAGCGACCGCCGAAACGTTCTGGGGCGATTAAACGCCCGATGCCCACCCATCATGAAACTGTTCACCAGCCTTGACGCGGCGTCTTTGGGAATGTGCTCTTTAACCAGCACGGAGACATCAACAGCCCAGCTGAGCGGAACCGCAGTGTAATCCAAATCAAACAGCCCATCAGAGTAGCGAAAGCTGTTCTGCGCTAGCACGATATGCTTAACCCTGTCGCCGATTAACCCTACATAGATGCCCCAGCTTTTGACGGGCACATCAATAGCCATCCCCGAACCGCTGCTCTTGCCCACACTGGCATCGCACCAGCTAACACAAATCAAATCTCCCGGACACAAGCCTTCGACTGTTTTTCTCAAACTTGCCTTCATTTTGCTAATACCTCGATGTTTTGTACCTGTTAACGTGATTCACTTTGGAGCGCAACGCGTACACGTAATCCGCCAGCAGCGCCTTTTCGCGTCCAAGCTCTAAGGTGACTTCCAACTCGCCCGTCTCCGCTTTGACACGGTACTCGGCGCTTAGGATGCGGAAGCTGCCGCTGACGTTCTCGTTTGGCAGCGCCACAGCCACGGTGTCAGCTGGGTAGAGCGGAGTGTTCCCGTAATCGATGACGTTGCTTTTCAGAGTGATGTACTCGAAGGGGTCTTTCATGTTAGCCAGAACTGCCTTGGCGCGGAGCAGGCATTCGTTATCGCTCCAGAGCTCCTCATCAACATCCACGTATTCTCTTAGCCCGTAGGCTGCTTGGCTAGCCGAATCCTGCTGGACGTTGCTGTAGCGTAAGCCGCCGAAATAGAACTTGTCAATCCAAAATGAGCCTGAACCAGAAACCTCAACGGGGTAACAGTAGAAAGCCACCGCCTTAATCTGTGACCAGTCAAAGCCTGACTGCACGCTCCATTCAACCGCGTTAACAGCGCCCACCTTGAAGGTTTCACTGGTCCACTGGTCGCTGCCAGAGGCGGTTACTGATTGGAAAGTGAACTGTCGGCTAGCGAAGCGGCTGGAACTATCCCAAAGGACAAGCGCTGAACCAGCCTCGAAGTAGGTTTCTTTCTGGATGGCAAAATGCAGCTCAGGATACAAATTCGCGTTAACCACGCCGCTTAGCTGGAAAAAGGCGCCGCCGAAATAGTTGTTCTGCACATACAGTTTGATGCTGTAGGGGCTGCCCATGGCGGTTTCCAAGCTGACCTGCCCAGCCGTCGCCATCCAAGAACCATCCGCAGGCGTTAGACTCTGCGTCCAAGCCACCTTATTTAGAGGCACACTTTTGTCCTGCGCACCGTAAATTGTGACTTTATTGCGGACAGCGATGATTTCCTTCCAGTACTCATACGCCTCGATTTTGTCGGTTAAGCTGACGGGGCTGGTTTTGGTTCCTCTGGGAAAAAACTCGAATTTCCCATCAGGCATCGTACGAAAATCAAAGCCGATGACGCCCTGTTTGTCGCTTTCTGCAGCGATTTTCTGCAGCAAATCCCACACTTGGGCATCCTGAACTTTAAGGTCCGTGAAAGTGGTATCCGTGTCCTCAACCAGCTCGACGCTGCCACGTACATGGCTTATCCCCGAATAGTAATCCAACAGGTCTTTGACTATGGCTTCACCCTTGTAGCCACTATAATCTTTAGTCACGGTTTGACGAAAGAGCTTCTCGCCCCAGCAACGTCCAGCCACACGCACATAATGCTCCGAAGGCGTAGACGAAAAACGGATGCTCTCCGTCCTTGTCGTGATTAGCTGAGGGACCGTGGCGCCTCTGCCAATGCAGATGTAACCATCTTGACCAACATTAAGCGGATAAGCACCGTTGGGGCTGTATTTGCCGTCCCAGTTCTGCAGCAAAAGTTCCCAGCTGCTCACTTCTTTAGTGGCGCCCAGATGCACCAACGCCTCAACCACATCGGCTTGGGGAACACCGACAGAGCCCAACGCAGCAGTCAACGCAGGCGGATTAACACTCACTACTCGACGCCCCTCCGATAGAACGCCGCATCTGAACCGCCGCCACGGGAACCAGACGTCAGCGCCGATTCACCTGCCCTCTGAATACTACGAGTATGGGTAGGTGTTTCAGATGCTGCAGTGTTAAAGTTCTGGACGCTGGCGGTGGCTTGGTTCATGCTGTTAGCAAAAGTCCACATGGCAGCGGCAGCCGCAACAATCACCGCTATGCCAACACCCGTTAAAGCCAGAAATGTCCCGTAGCTTATGTTTAGGGCGTTCTGTGCAGCAGTGGTTACCCAGCAGGCGGCAGAATACACTTTCTGAGCCACCGCGACCCCGGTGCTTGTACGTAGGAACATGCCCATAACCGTGACGACGGACATGGCAGAGTTGAAAACCCGCATCTCCGCATCACTCAGCAAACCGAACTGGTTGGCCACGTAGCCGATGGCAACGCCTGAAGCGCCCAGCCCTGCAAGAGCCGACCCTAAACTTTTCACACGCGCCGCCAAGCTCTCAGCGTCAGACTGAATCCTGTTAAACTCCGCGCTCGCACGGTTCACGGCACGAACGGTTAAGGCAATTTCCCTGAAACTCATAGTCCTGCCTCCGTTTTGGCTTGTTCAACAGCTGAGACAATGACGGCTTCGAGTTCAGGCAAATACTGCTGGACTGCAGGGTACAGGTAGGGCTGCGCCTGCATGTACTTGGTGCC
>JAAYYI010000006.1 GCA_012515445.1 Candidatus Bathyarchaeota archaeon
CCAGCAGTAACACCGATCGCCTCAATAGCAGACTTATACTTAGTACCAGGGATCATCGGTATTATCATCGCTATCATTGCTGTCGGCACAGTCATAATATTGGCGCTCAGAAAAAAACCATAGGTTGAAAAATGGGAACTTTTTCCCTCCCTTTTTAGTTAAAAACTGAGTCTGAAGCAGGGGCTGAGTGGGCTTCTGGCGCACTTACAGTGGTTGCAGGCACTGTAACTTGCATTTCTCTCTCCTAAAGGGTATCCAGAAGCTCCAGCAAACCCTTAGCTATTGTTTTCTTTTCTCTTCTGTTTGGTAATTCTGGCTTCTTTTGGTATGGTTATGGCCTGCCTGTTGGGGCACGCGCGTGGTACAAGACGGCTTAACTATTCAGGCAACAATCGAATATCTGTACAAAATGCATAGCGAAAAACAGCGGTTGACCCTACTTTCTTAATATCCGAAAACCACGAAATAAACCATGCCACTCCATCAAATCACCCGCGGAATCCATCGACAAATAAGTAAGCTTTTATACGTATGTTACCGATGGAATGTTGAAAAGACGAATAATCGTTTCCGTGAGAGGGGAAAGAAGACTAAGTGCCATACATTAAACGCATCGAACTAAAGGGCTTTAAGTCTTTTGGACCGCAAACCGTCAAGGTAAACTTTGACAAGGGTTTCACAGCGATAACTGGCCCCAACGGAAGCGGCAAATCAAACATTATGGACTCACTGCTTTTCGCGCTCGGCGAACTATCCACACGCAGGCTCAGAGCGGAAAACTCTGCTAAACTGATCTTCCACGGATCAGAAAAGTCGGGACTCGACAAATCCAAAATGGCTAAAGTTATCGTGCAATTCGACAACAGCGACGGCTTAATGCCCGTAGACACAACAACCGTAACCATCAGCCGCGAAGTCTACCGCAACGGCCAAAGCATCTACCGACTCAACGGACGCAGAATGAGCCGCGCACTCGTAACCGAAACCCTCTCCATCGCCGCCGTCAGCACCATGAACAACAACATCCTCCCACAGGGCACAATCACCAGATTAACTGACCTGACATCACAGGAACGCCGAAAAATCATCGAAGACCTCATCGGCATCGCCCAGTACGACTCAGAAAAAACCGAAGCCGAAGAGAAACTCCGAGCAGCAGACATCTCCATCAGAACAGCAATGGGCAGAATCGACGAGGTACAAAAACGCCTCGACGACCTAGAACGAGAACGCAACCAGCTACAACGCTACAACTTTATCCAATCAGAAACCAAAAAGTTTCAAGCAGTCAAAATCTCAGCAGACATCGCCAGCCAAACACAGAAAGTAACCGACGGCACCGCGCAATCAGAAACCGTCAAAGCACGCGTCGACAAACTGCGCGAGGAACGTGACTTGCGCCGAAACCGCCGCCACGAAATCGAAGGCGACTGGCGCAAACTAAGCGGCGAAGGCTTAGAAGCAGGTGGCAGCGAAGTCCTCAAAGTACAGATCAGAATCGGCGAATTAAAATCCAAACTAACCGAACTCAACTCAAAAATCAACTCTGAGCAGGCAAGCCTTGACAGCTTTAAGCGCGTTAAAGAAAACAACGTATCCCAGCATGAAGCACTGCAGAAGGAAATTCGTGACAACAGACTTAAAATCCGCCAGTACCGCGCCGAATATGAAAAGGTCCAGGTGGAGTTAGCTGAGAAGCAAACGCAGCATGAATCCCTCGCCAAGGACACATCGGCGCTCTGGGAGAACCTGGACAGCAACAACCAGCAGATTCACCACTTAGACGGCCAAATCGACGGCTACGTCAAGCGCTTGGCGTTTCTGCGCTCCGAATACAAACAGGACAAAGCCGCACTACGACTCTGCGTTGGCAGAATCAAGAACTTAAGCGCCAGAAAAGAGAAATTCATCCAATCCCAAGCCGAAATCGAGAAGTCCCTCTCTGAACTAGAACAGGTACAACGCGACCAAAAAACACAGCTAAAAAACCTTGAGCACCTGCTTGAGAAAAAGAAACTCCAGAAGGAAACAGTAGAACAAGAAATTGCGGAAGCAGAAAAGATCGCTACCTCTGCCAAAGAAGCCGTAGTCGAATTCGCGACTCAGCGTGACTTGGCAGCAACAATTGCAGCTGAAGAGAAAGCGCTACGCGGAATAGAAGAGATGGGTAACGTCGGCGCCATCAACGGCGTACATGGCAGACTTCGTAGCCTCGTCAAGATAGACAAGAGCTTCAAGAAAGCCATAGACGCAGCATCAACAGGCTGGCTAGATGCTTTAGTTGTTAAAGACACTGACGTTGCATTCACATGTACAGAAACCCTGCGCCGCATGAAGCTTGGAAGAGTAAAAATCATCCCCTTGACAGGCATCAATGCAGTTAAGAATAAGCCTGCGCCTAAACGCGAAGGCGTCATGGGTCTTCTATCGAATTTCATGAAGTATGAAGGTGCATACGAGTACGCTGTGAACTACGTGTTCGGCGACACAGTCGTAGTTTCAAACGATAAAACCGGTTTTGCACTCTCAAACGAAGGTTACCGCGCCGTCACAGTAAATGGCGACGTATATGAACCGGGCGCTTTTGAAAGCGGCTACTACCGTGCACCGATAGATTTCAGCACAATTATCCCAAGTGAGAATGCGCTTAAAAGCCTTGACGAAGCGGTTAAGGCGCTCCAGACTCACCTTTCACAGCGCGGATCAGACATCGAGTCAATTCAGGAGGACCTCGATCGTACACGGGTTGAAATGACCCGACTGGCTGAGGGCATCGCTACATTGGACCGTGAAATCATCCGTGTCCGCCGAGGCGTTAAACGTACCCAATTCAACATTCGCCACATCGACAAGTACGGCGGCAAACTGGAACGCGAAGCAGCTGCGTTCAGAGGCCGCATGACCGTCTACAAGAACGAACGCAACAACATACAGGTGAATCTCAAAAAGATACATGTGCAAATCGCTGAGCTAAGACTGAAAACCGATGTAGCCCACATACAGGAGCTTGAGGTGCAGCGCGAGAAACTTGGTGAAGCAGTTAATCAGTTGCGCCAACGTTTAGGCTCTATACAGACGGAGATTAACACTAACCAATCCCAGTTCGACCACGTGCTCCGCATCGGCTACAAAAACACCAAGATCCAGTTGACAAAGATCGAGCAGCAACAGACAAAGCTGCTGCAGGAAGTTGCGGAAGCCACAAAGGAGCGGGATGCAGTTAAGGCGGAAGCGGAGGCGCTTGAGAAGAGCCGCGTCGAAATGTCCAATGCGGTGCTTTCTGCCCGTGAGGAAGCAAAGAAGTTCACCTCACAAATCGACGCTATCGACGCTGAATTGCGGACGTTGGATAGTGAGTATGAGCAGGCGGACAAGTTGGCTAACCAGTTGCATGTGAGTATGGAAACCGCGCAGATTCGCCTACAGCAGCTGCATACGCAGCTTAAGCAGTACGGTTACGAGCAGCCTCTTGAAACAAACCCTCTGCAGCTCCAAGACGCCGAAACTACGATTCGCATGATGCAGTTCGAGTTGGACCGAGTGGGCGCCGTAAACCAGCTTGCCGCTCAGCACTACAGCGACCAAATCAGCCGATACAAGGAGCTCTCCGTTCGCTTAAACGAGTTAGAACGCGAGAAACAGGCTATCGTTGCCTTTATGGATGAAATCGAGTCAAAGAAGCGTAAGGTCTTCATGACTGCGTTCGATAAAATTAACGCTGGCTTAACCGTTTACTTTGAGAAGATGACTGGCGGCGGCAACGCCACGTTGAAACTCGAGAACCCCGAGGAACCCTTCACCGGCGGTATCGACATGGTTGTGCAGTTCCCCAACAAGCCAAGCATCGTTGTCAGCGGCGCTTCAGGTGGCGAACGCTCAATTTCGGCTGTCGCGTTTATCTTCGCGCTTAAAGACTTCTCGCCAGCCTCTTTCTACGTGTTCGACGAGGTTGATGCACACTTAGATGCTTTCCACACTACCAGATTGGCAGAGACGTTACTTGATGAGGCGAAGGGGGGTAAAATCCAGTTTATCGTTATCAGTCTGCGCCCTGAAATGGTTAACAAAGCCCAGAAAGTCTACGGTGTCTACGAACGTAACGGTGTATCCAGCGTTGTCACGGCGAAGTTCCCGCCTGAGGAGGCAACTTTAAGCTAATGTCTTCACAGTCGCAGCCTCTGACTACAATGATGCGCAGACCCTTCTATCTGCGGCCACCATGGAACATCTTATTCGAATTAAGCAAACTCGAAAAGCTCACCCCCTGGAGCGTTAACATATCCTACCTGCTGCGCTCCTTCCTATCTGAAATGGAAAAGGCCAACGGCGAAAAAGTTGATTTCCGAGCTTCAGGCGTAGCGTTAGATTCATCAGCGTTAATCTACCTCATGAAATCCAAGCTGCTGCTTACACTTCAAGAACCGCCGCCTCCACCTGCTCGTGTACCAACAGACTTTGTTCCTCCGCCGCTGTTCCTGCCTTTACGTCACGAGCTTACATCAACAACAATCCAGCATCTGCTCGAGGTTTTAGAGGATGTTTTGAAGGGTGAAAAGTTCCTTACTTTGGGTCACGAAATAGAGCAGCACCCGATTCTACCCGCAGTCACAGACTTGATGCCTAAATTCGACAGATTCATCGCTGAATTGGAAAACGAGGTTGATAAGCTCTATAATCTCCTTGTGGAGCGCACTGGCGGTCAGGGTATCATTGACTTCACAACTCTCATCAAGGATAAAACGCGCATTGAAGCGTTGAGAATGTTTATTTATCTATTGTTCCTTGCGCAGGATGGCTTAGTTAGCCTCTGGCAAAACGAGGAAACCGAGGAACTCTACATAGCTGTGGGGAAACTGAACGTTGGAAAAGCACAATCAAGCAGATGAACAGAACCAAACCGTAGCTGCAGCGCCTCAGGCAGCTGAATCAACCGCTTCATCCACATCTGAGGCTGCGCCTAATGTAGCGGAGGTAGCGCAAACCCCTTCACCCACGGTGAAAACTCAAACTGCTCTTCCAGAGTCGGAGCCGGCAGTGGACACGGCCGAGCGCAAGCATCAGGCATTAAACGCTCTCGAAGCGGCGCTCTACGTGGCTGGGCGCCCATTGGATATTAATGAGATGTGTCAAGCTGTTGGCAGCCGTAGCAAGAAACGCGTGATCGGCTACGCTGAGACGTTAATGGAGCAGTACAAAGCTCGTAACAGTCCCATGGAGATTTTGGCATTAAAAGACGAACGCTACGTTCTGCAGGTTAAGGCTGAGTATACGCCGCTTGTTAAGAAACTGGTTAATAGGCCTCTTTTGTCTTCTGGTCCGCTTAAAACCCTCTCATATGTCGCTTACCGTCAGCCCATCACGCAGAAACGTGTTATAGAAGTGCGTGGTCAACATGCCTATGGGCATATTAAGATGCTTAAGGACATGGGTTTGATTATGACGGAGCGCAGCGGCCGTTCATTGGCGCTTAGGACAACTGATTACTTCGCTGACTACTTCGGCTTAACACAGGACACAAGCACACTAAAGCGGGATCTGCGTAGGATTTTCGGCGACGCCATTAAGGAGGATGCAGCTGAGCGCGAGCGCAGAGAGGCTGAGGAAGAAAAAGCGGCGATGGGTGAAGGTCAAGAGACGGATAAGCAGGAAGCACAGAGTAAGCCTCGTGGGCCGCTTAGCTTCGAGGGACCAAACCAACCCTAAACCATTGCTAAACTGTGTGTTTACGCAACCCCCTCGCGAAAGGAGAACCTGAACGACAGTGGTGAGGAACTGAATCCGGGTTCTAGTAGACCAAGAAATTATTTTATTAAAAGAAGAGAGTGCTGCCCTACTTCATCTTCCATAACTTTTGGCAGAAATAACTGATTTTGGTTCTGCTGTTAGTTTGGGTTGCAGTTTGGTTGTGGAGATAGTACAAGCAACGGATTCCACTCAATTTAGGGATAAGACGTTAAGCATAACTTGCCGTTTACCTTGTTGAAGGCGTCTTGCGGAAAGAAGATTTTTATTTACACAACACAATTCCCTATGCAAAGGATGAATCGCTATGGGTAAAGGTTCAGGTTATGGAAAAGTAATCCTGTTCGGCGAACACTTCGTCGTACACGGCATCCCAGGCATCGTATCAGCCATCGACAGCTCAACCGATGCCATCGTCACAAAAGCCGCAAAAGGCTTAAACATTAAAGATGAACGTAAAACCTCCAAAGGCTACGGCGAAGAGAAACGTCTGCAGCAGATCGAATCAATCGAGCGTATGCTAAAAGCCATGAAGCTTGATCCCAAAACGCCACTTGACATCTGGATCGGCGGTTCACTCCCTGGCTTCAGCGGATTAGGCGCTTCAGCAGCGTCCAGCGTCGCAATCGCACGCGCAATCAACGAAGAACTCAACCTCGGACTCGGCAACGACCAAATAAACGCCATCGCTTACGAGGGCGAAAAAGCCTACGCAGGCAACCCAAGCGGCATCGACAACACAGCAGCAACCTACGGTGGACTCATGTGGTTTAAGAAGAACCCCGCAGGCGGCCAAGACCTAGTTGAACGCGTAAGAATCAAGCGCCCAGTCGAAGTCGTAATTGGCAGCACAGGCAAAACCGCGAACACTAAAGCTATGGTTGAAGGCGTCGCGGACCGCAGAAAAGCCAACCCAGCCAAGTATGACCCACTGTTCAAGCAGGCAGAGTCTCTGGCATTCGCAGGCAGAAAAGCACTCGAAGTCGGTGATCTAAAGAAAGTCGGTGACTTAATGAACGAAAACCACCGCATACTGCAAGAAATCGGCGTCTCCAGCAAAGAACTTGACCAACTCGTCGAAATCGCACGCAAGCAAGGCGCATTCGGCGCTAAACTCACAGGCGGCGGAGGCGGCGGCTGCATGGTAGCTTTAACCGGTGGCAACGAAGTCTCAGGCAAAGTCGTCGGCGCCTTCAAAGGTGCAGGCTTTGGGTACCTGATGACAAAAATCGGCGTAGTAACCTATTAAAACGGGCTTTTTAAACCCATGACCAATTTTTTACTTACATTCACTTAGCTCATTGGAAGCGCTATGACGTTTGACCTTTGATTTCTTGATTACCTCGGTATAACAGCTAAGAAGGGTTCTGGCTCCATCTGTCCGGTTGCAAAAACGGCTAGCGCTATGCTCCAGAAGACGTCGTCGTGGGTGCCGTTGGGGTGCGAGTAACCTATTGCGCCATCCTTGCGTAGCTCATATCTTTCAACGTTTAGTTCGCTGCAGATGTCCCCTCGATAGGGCCGCTCCCAATTCATGAGTGGATAGTAGAATTTGCCGTTAGCCATACGCTGTTTTAGCAAGCCTGCCATTTCGCTTTTACGCGGCACGCTAAAGTTGACTCCTTCAGCGTTGTCAATTCCTGCCTCTGTCATGTCAGAAATAAAGCTTGGACCTTCACGGGTAAAATCTACCCTTATCCGTTGGAAGCCCTCCCATCGGTCCTGCAGCGCCTTAATGTAACCCAAAACGTTAGCGTACTTTGTTGGCTGCTGGAATATTTTGAGGTGACGAAGATAGAGGGTATCATTTTGCCGTTCTACCACCGAGAAAACGGTGTAATCTCTGGTTTGAGCTAAGTCTAATCCAGCAAAAAAGTCTCCTTGCTTAGAAGCTTCAGGTTCAAATGTGGAAAGCTCCTCACCACAATTCTTTGTTGTGCCAATGCAGGAGGCAATTAAACTCTGTGGTAACCAAACATTATCATCTTCTTGCCATTCAGCCATCATCTCCCTCTTCCAACGTGAAGGATCATCCCCCATCTGAGTTTTGATCTGCTCGATAATCTGGGGTTTTAACGGTCCATTAGGACTTAGGGCACTCTCATAGGTAACATGGGATGTTCTAAAGAAGTCAAAATTCTTATGAGTGAATATCTTGTAAAAGATGCTGTCTGTAGTCCAGGGTGTGCTGCTGCAAACAAATCTACCATTAGTTGTAGATAGTGTATAGAGAATGGCATCGTAGAGGTCCTGATCGTTGGCGACAAAATTCATTTCATCACAGTACACAACATTAAGCGTTGGGCCCCTGATAGTATCGGGGTTATTGGGGAAAGCTTCTATGCTACTACCGTTAACAAAATCAATCTTTGTCTTCTGCGGCTTAAAAACGATGCCTGGTGGAAGCTTATGGGTAAACGCTGCAATGCGTGCTATGATTCTTTTGGTTTGACGCCAAGATGGCCCCACTACACCAATAGCAGCGTCTGGGTGAGTGACCGCATACCTTAGCAGTAATGCAGAGATGGTTGCGGTTTTGCCGCTCTGCCGGCACCAGCGGGCTGCAGTAAACGGGTTGTTCTCAAAGATGTCGATGAACTCCCTTTGATACGCATAGGGCTTGAAGCCTAAGATTCGCTCAAAAAAATCAGCCGCGTTAGCACTTAATTGTTGGGTACTTTCCGTAACTGCTTGCCTGAGTCTAGTGCGCTCCTGCTCTACTTCATGGAATCGATTTAGAAACTGGCTGGGGCGGTAGGCTCGAGCTTCTTGCTTGGATCTCCGTGAGTGCCTGGTGTAATGACGCGTTTTCTCTTTGCATCTCCTCTAGTTTACGCTCTACATCACGATAATGCATGTAATCGGCGATAAGCTCTTTGTACATTTTAGAAATGTTCGCTACTGTGTCTAAACGTTGGACCTCCAGCCTATTGAGGCCAGGTTTAACCGAGGCTTTCAAGGCACCCGCCAAAATTCTTAAAGCTTCTTCGATACTAGGCAACTCCCTCGGTATAGGTATGGAAGCGTTTAGATAGCCTTCCGTTTGAACACGCAGACCCAAACGTTCACATTTGGTGATTACCGCTTTAGATGATTTGTTGAGTTTAGCCGCAATTTCATCAACATTCAAGTTCGCATAGACAAGCGCTTTTAACTCCTCTTCCTGTTGAGACGTCCAAACTTTTCCTGCCATTTCAACCAGTTGATTGCTAACAGAATAAGCTTATAAAACCTACTCAATTCACACCTAAATAAAATAAATACTGTA